>DATLVC010000035.1:0-20252 GCA_035577685.1 Micropepsaceae bacterium
TTCGCGCCGCTGCCGCTGTTCGTTCAGGATGCCAACGGCTTTCGCCTGGTGGAAGATGCGGACGACGCGCGCGCACAAGGGGCCGCCCCCCTGGGCCGCATGTGCGCCTTTCACGGCCAGATGGGCATGTTCGTCCGTGCACTGACTTATATGCTGAGCCATGGCGCGGACGGCTTGCGGCAGGCTGCGGAAGACGCGGTGCTTTCGGCCAATTACATCCTTGCCTCGCTGAAGGATGTGATGAGCGCGCCCTATGACGGCCCCTGCATGCATGAGGCGCTGTTCGACGACACGTTCCTGGAAGGGACCGGGATCACCACGCTCGACATCGCCAAGCGCCTGATCGACGAAGGCTTCCATCCGATGACGATTTATTTTCCGCTGGTCGTGCATGGCGCGATGCTGATCGAGCCGACCGAAACCGAATCCAAAGCCACGCTCGATCAATTCATCGCCGTGATGCGCAAACTCGTGGCGGAGGCCAAGCCGGAAAATGCCGCGCGGTTCAAGCAGGCGGCGGTGCTGGCGCCGCGGCGGCGGCTGGATGAAACCCTCGCCGCGAGGAAGCCCGTGCTGCGCTGGAAGCCGGACACCGCGACATAAAAAAGACCCTCCGGAAAGGAGTGTCAGTTAGATGCAAAAGGAAACGCAATCAATTCAGCGCAGGATCGTTTCCAGCGGTCCCAGAATGTGCCCAACATTGTGTGCCAGGGAAAACGAGAGTGCGCCCGCGCTGAACGAACCAACCGTAGAAATGAGGCAAAACAAGAAACGCATAGACGGGATGGGACCGGACCGAAAGGATGAACCCCATTCTCAGCACGTGCTGTGCCAACGTCCGCGTCCCGATTCAGAACACCAACCGGCCACCGACCAGAAGCAGGGTTCCGGCGAGAAGATAGCGCAATGCCGCGTCGGGCATCCGCGGAGCGGCATAGCTGCCGATGATGATGCCGGGAATCGAGCCCACAAGCAGCGAACTCAAGAGTCCCAAATCGCTGAGGCCCAGCACCCAATGTCCCAATCCGGCAATCAACGTCAGCGGAACCGCATGAGCGATGTCCGAACCGACGACCCGGGCCATCGGCAAATGCGGATAGAGCAGGATCAGGGCGGTCACCCCGATGGCCCCCGCGCCGACCGATGAGATGGACACCACGACCCCCAGCAACGCGCCCATGGCGATGGTCATGGCGCGGGTTTTGCGCGGGTCGATTTTGGCGAGATAACCGGAATAGCGCGCCACGATCCGCTTGCGAAAGATGAGCACGGCGGCCGTGGAAAAGAGGGCTGAGGCGAGCACCGAAGTGATCAGCGTGTTGGCCGCGCCGCTTTGTGTGCCAAGCCTGGACAAAGCCCCCAGCGTGATAATGGTCATCGGCACGCTGCCCATGGCGAGCCGCCCGACCACCCGCCAATCCACGGTCCGGCTGACGCCATGAACAGCCGTCCCGACGGTCTTGGTCGCCGAGGCATAGAGAAGATCGGTGCCGACCGCAGTGGCCGGGTGAATGCCGAACAGCAAAATAAGCAGGGGGGTCATCAATGCGCCACCGCCCACCCCGGTCATGCCGACAAGCGCACCGACGACGAAGCCGCACAGCGAATATAACGGGTCGAAGGACGAAAACATGCTCATGCGTCGATGGTGCCGATCATAAGACGATAGGCGAACCGCATCCGCCCGTCACGTCCAGCATGGCGGAATAGGACAATCACGCTTGGCTGAGCAAGAAAAATGCGCAAAGCCGCCGCCGCGCCGAGAAATAACAACGGCTTTGGCGTGAAAAAGGTTCAGGGTAAAAAGATAGAGAATCCACGTGATTGCATGATTATTTTGCAGGCACAGGGTTGCGGGCGGGTCCGCGATTCAGGGCGCGGTTGCACATTCGTCGTCTGTAATTAATTTTGGCGAGGCGACGAAAAAACATCACGCATTTGCGCGCGGGCGTTCTTGTCACAACTCCGTCATGGACGGATCAATCGTCCCCGAGCGCCTCGTGGCACGGTGCGCAGCGGGTGTGAAGTTCGAAGACTTCCCGATCGAAGCGTTCGATCACCCCGTCGCATAACGGGCAGCGATCCGGTTCCGGGGCTCTGACGATTTGCAGTGCCGGCCGGGTCTTGCCCTTTTGCTTCGCGAGCGACGTCGCATATTTTCGTGCCTGATTTTGCGCGCGCATTGTTTGCTCCTCTCAGCTGCAGCCGCTGGTGCCACCGCAGGTGTCGCACTTCATGCAGGTGCCATTGCGCAACAGCGTGAAGTTGCCGCATGAGCCGCAGGCGTCGCCTTCATAACCCCTGAGGCGGGCTTCGGCCGCGCGTTTGGCATAGACCTCGCGCTTGGAAACTTTCGCGGTTGCCGAGAAATGGGTTTCGAGCGTGGCCACCGACGCGGCCACTGCGCTGCCGGCCGCTTCCTGCACCAAGGCCCGCACCTCCGCGAGATTGGAGGCCACATCGAGCTCGGCTACCTCCTCATTCTCGAAAGCATGGTGATGGGCGTGATCATGGGCGTGTTCGGCATGGGCGTCGATCTTCTGCACCGCATTGCCGCGCACGATCGCGAACTGGTTGATCTGGCCGCGCACAAATCCGGTGGAGGCCACTTTGGCGAAATTCTTCATTGCATCGCGCCGCGCGCCTTCGCCTTCGGCCATCCCGCCGCCGAGATCCTCGTCATGGGCGGGCACCACATGGGCGAGATCGTGCCGGCCGAGATAGGAGACGGCGAGCTCGCGGAAGATGTAATCCAAGACCGAGGTGGCGTTCTTGATGGAATCATTGCCGATGACGATGCCGGCCGGCTCGAAGCGCGTGAAGGTGAACGCGTCCACGAATTCTTCCAGCGGCACGCCATATTGCAGGCCGATGGAAATGGCGATGGCGAAATTGTTCATCAGCGAGCGGAAGGCGGCACCTTCCTTATGCATGTCGATGAAGATTTCCCCGGCCCGGCCGTCCTCATATTCGCCGGTGCGCAAATACACCTTGTGGCCACCGACAATGGCCTTCTGCGTGTACCCCTTGCGGCGGTGCGGCAGGCGCTCGCGCTCATGGGCGCGGATGCGCTCCACCACTTTCTCCACGATGCGCTCGGTGACGATGGTGGTGCGGGCCGCCTGGGGCTGCGCCACCAGATCATCGGCATCGTCTTCGTCATCGTCCAGTTGCAGCACCTGCGAGGCCAGCGGCTGCGACAGTTTCGAGCCGTCGCGATAGAGCGCGTTGGCCTTCAGCCCGAGCTTCCAGGAGAGGAGATAGGAGTCGCCGCAATCCTTCACCGCCGCGCTGTTCGGCATGTTGATGGTCTTGGAGATGGCGCCCGAAATGAAGGGCTGCGTGGCGGCCAGCATGCGGATGTGGCTTTCGACCGATAGCGCGCGCTTGCCGATGCGGCCGCACGGATTGGCGCAATCGAAGACGGGCAGATGTTCCGGCTTCAAATAGGGCGCGCCTTCGAGCGTCATGGCGCCGCAGACGTAGAGATTCGCCGCTTCGATTTCGGCTTTGGAAAAGCCGAGCGCCTTCAGCATGTCGAAATCGGGCGCATCGAGCGCGGCCGCATCGCAGTTCAGGATCTTGGCGCAGAATTCCGCGCCGAGCGTCCATTTGTTGAACACGAAGCGGATGTCGAAGGCCTGCTTCAACGCGCCTTCCACCTTTTCGATTTCGGCCGCACCGAAGCCCTTGGCCTTCAGCGCTTCATGCGAGACGGCGTTGGCACCGGCCAGCGTGCCGTGACCGACCGCGTAACCCACAATCGAGTCGATCTCATCCGGGGAATAGCCGAGTGCCCGCAACGCTTCGGGCACGCAGCGATTGATGATCTTGAAATAGCCGCCGCCGGCAAGGGTCTTGAATTTCACCAGCGCGAAGTCGGGTTCGACGCCGGTGGTGTCGCAATCCATCAACAGACCGATCGTGCCGGTGGGCGCGATCACGCTGGCCTGCGCATTGCGATAGCCATAGGCGGTGCCGAGCGAAAGCGCCTGGTCCCAGGCGGCCTTGGCCGCTTCGGCGAGTTCCTTGTCGGCAATTGCTTCGTGATCGAGCGCCACGGGCAAGGTGGCGAGATTCTCATAGCCGTCATGCTCGCCATAGGCGGCACGGCGATGGTTGCGGATCACCCGCAGCATGGAATCGCGGTTTTCCTCAAAGCGCGGGAAGGGGCCAAGCTCACCCGCCATCTCGGCCGATGTGGCGTAGGAAATGCCGGTGAGGACTGCGGTAATGGCGCCCGCGATGGCGCGGCCTTCGCGCGAATCGTAGGGAATGCCGGCCGACATCAGCAGCCCGCCAATATTGGCGTAGCCGAGGCCGAGCGTGCGGTAATCATAAGACAGCAGCGCGATCTCCTTGGAGGGGAACTGCGCCATCAGCACGGAGATTTCGAGCACCATGGTCCACAGCCGTACCGCATGTTCGAAGGCCGGCACGTCGAAGGCCTTGGCGCCGTTCTCACCCTCTTTGCGGAAGGCCATCAGATTGAGCGAGGCGAGATTGCAGGCCGTGTCGTCCAGGAACATGTATTCCGAGCACGGATTGGAGGCGTGGATTTCGCCACCCGCTGGGCAGGTGTGCCAATCATTGATCGTGGTGTGGAACTGGATGCCGGGATCGGCGCAGGACCAGGCGGCGTAGGAAATCTTGTCCCACAGATCGCGCGCTTTCAGCGTCTTGTGGACCTTGCCGTCCTTGCGGCGCTTCAATTGCCAATCGGCATCGGCCGCGATGGCATTGAGGAAATCATCGGTCACCCGCACCGTGTTGTTCGAGTTCTGGCCCGACACCGTCATATAGGCCTCGGAATCCCAATCGGTGTCGTAGACGCGAAATTCGATGCGGTCATTGCCCTGCTTGGCGAAAGAAATTACCCGCTCGATGTAATTGTCGGGAATGCAGGCCCGGCGCGCGGCCTTAATCTCGCGCTTCAGCGCGGGGTTCTTCGTCGGATCGAAGCAATCATCGCCCGAGCCTTCGCAATTCCGGCAGGCCTTGATGATGGCGTTGAGATGCTTCTCGGTGACTTTGGAGCCCGCCACCAGTGCGGCGACCTTCTGCTCTTCGATCACCTTCCAGTCGATGAAGGTTTCGATATCGGGGTGGTCGGCATCGACGATCACCATCTTGGCCGCGCGCCGCGTGGTGCCGCCCGATTTGATGGCGCCGGCCGCGCGGTCGCCGATCTTCAGGAAGCTCATTAGCCCTGAGGATTTGCCGCCGCCGGACAGGGGCTCGTTCTCGCCGCGCAAGGATGAGAAATTCGTCCCCGTGCCGGAGCCGTATTTGAAGAGCCGCGCCTCGCGGGTCCACAAATCCATGATGCCGCCTTCGTTCACCAGATCGTCGGAGACGCTCTGGATAAAGCAGGCATGGGGCTGCGGATGCTCATAGGCCGACGCCGAGCGGACCAGCTCGCCGGTCTGGAAGTCGACGTAATAATGGCCCTGGCTGGGGCCATCGATGCCATAGGCCCAGTGCAGGCCGGTGTTGAACCATTGCGGCGAGTTCGGTGCGGCTTTCTGCGAGGCCAGCATGTGGCACATCTCGTCATAGAAGGCGTGGGCGTCTTCTTCGGAGTCGAAATAGCCGCCTTTCCAGCCCCAATAGGCCCAGGTGCCGGCCAGGCGGTGGAAGACTTCCTTGGCGCTGGTTTCACCGGTGGTCTTCTTCAGGGCTGCGGGCAGGCCTGCCAGGGCCTCTTCATCGGGTGCGTGGCGCCACAGGAAGGAGGGGACATTGTTCTCCTCCACCGGCTTCAGGCACACGGAGAGGCCCGCGCGGCGGAAATATTTCTGCGCCATCACATCAGTGGCGACCTGGCTCCAGGTCTCGGGGACCTCGATGCCTTCATGCCGGAAGACAATCGAGCCATCCGGATTGCGGATTTCGCTGGTGGCCGTGCGGAAGGCGATGCCTTCGTACGGCGATTTGCCTTCGATCGTGAAATGACGCGTGATCCGCATAGCCCACTCCCCCAAAACTTGTTCCCGCCAGCCCCGAGGCAATGCCAATCCGGCTCGGAAAGCCGCGGATTCGCATCCGTTTTTCCGATGAGCAGTTTGGTTTTTTGCGTCAGGTCTTCGCTTTCGAAGCAGCGAAGGAGGAGAATCCTATGCCTCGATTTACCCTATTGCAAGCATATTGTGTCCGAAGCGTGACGGACCCGCTATATCTAGGGGTGGATAAAATATGTGGTAGGAGTCAGGGCCTTAGAATGGCTTGTTGATATCCTGTGGAAGAAACGGTGGACGGATTGGCGGAAAATTTCGCGCACCCGCTGAGCGGCCTGGACGGCTCAAGGTCAAAACAACGCTCCGACTCGCGTGCTTCCCGGCCGCCCTATGCGCGAATCCCGCCCAGCGGTGGGGGGGGAGACCGAAAATTATTGCAATACGCCCCAATAAGGCATTTTCGCCATGATTTGATAGACTTCTGACAAACAAAGATACAATCTCACTCTAATTCGCGAGCATCGGGGGTGTCGTTTTAAGCTGGAGGGAGCCCGCCTCGCTTCGCGGAGCGGATCGCGCTCCCCATGAGCGAGAATCAGAGCCCCAACCCAGATCTGGTGCCCGGCCGGGACTGCGGCACCTGCACAATTTGCTGCCAGGCATTGAAAATCGACGTCCCCGAGCTGAAGAAGCTGGCCGCGGTCCTGTGTCTCCACTGCTCCAAGGGGGCGGGGTGCCGAATCTATGAAACCCGGCCGCCGGTTTGCCGGGATTGGTATTGCGGCTGGCGAAGGCTGCGCTATTTGAACGAGGATTGGCGTCCCGACCGCTGCGGCGTGCTCATCGACATCGTCGGCGGCGAGGATCAGGGGATTCCGCCCGGCTTCCCGAGGGTTGGCCTCAAATTCGATGTTGTCGATTCGCCACGGGTTCTGCGCTGGGAGCCCTTGCTAAAATTTATCGGCGCGGAGATTCAGCGGGGCCGTCCGGTATTCTTGGGTATCCCTGCACCGGTCGGCTATGAGCGCAGAAAGGTTTTCCTGAACTATCTCATGGCGGATGCGGTCGCATCGCAGGACAAGACGCTGATGATCCATGGCCTCGTCAGCGCCTACCAGATCGGGGTCCGCGACGAGATGAAGGAAAGGACAGTGTTCGACTAGGTTCTTTCCGCGCGATGCCACGAAATCGACACGCTTGGCCTTCATCACCCGTTGTTGCGGACGCGCCAAGCCTCCTATAGTCCAGGCGCGGATTCGGAAAAATTGCTCGATGTCTTTCTTTAGCCGGCTTTTCATCTGGTGGGAGAATGCCACCCCAGGCACTTTGCTCATGACGCGCCGTCACGGCGTGGCCGTGGGCCAGGACGAATTCGGCAACCGCTATTACCGGACGAAGGACGACAAGCGCCGCTGGATGATCTATGCCGGCACGGTCGAGGCCTCCCGCGTGCCGCCGGATTGGCATGGCTGGCTGCATCACACTTTCGCGCTGCCCCCGACCGAGGATCCGCCCAAGCGCAAGGCTTGGGAGACAGATTATCAGCCGAACCTGACCGGCACATCGGCGGCCTGGCGCCCAGACGGGAGTCTGTGGAACGAGGGCCAGCGGCCACCGGCCACCGGCGATTATGAAGCCTGGCGCCCGGCTGAAGAACGACGCTGAGGAACGCGCATGCAGAACTCGATCGTTGAAACCCTGATCGGCGCGGCGGTGATCGCGGTGGCCGCGTTTTTTCTGTTCTTCGCCTATTCCAGCACCGGTTCGGGCCCGATCTCCGGCTATGACGTCGTCGCCAAATTCAACCGTGCGGACGGGGTGAATATCGGGACCGATGTGCGTCTTTCCGGAATCAAGGTGGGCACGGTCGAGAAGATGGCGCTCGATCCGAAAACCTATAATGCGGTGGTGACGCTGGCGCTGGAGAATTACGTCTCGCTGCCGGACGATTCCTCCGTGCGCATCACGTCGGAGGGACTCCTGGGCAACCAATATCTCTCCATCGAACCGGGCGGCTCGCCGGACAAGATCAAGCCGGGCGGTGAGATCGAGAACACGCAAGGCTCGGTCGACCTGATTGGGCTGCTCGGCAAGGCGGTGTTCAGCGCCACCGGCACAGGCGGCAGCAGCAGCGGCAGTAGCGGCAGCGGAAAGTGACGATTCGCGTCCTTGGTTTGGCGTTGGGGCTGGCGGGATTCGCCGTGGCGGCGAGCGCTGCACCGGCGCCGACGCCCTTGCCGCCCAAGCCGCCGACCATCGCCGATGCGAAACCCGACGCGCATGGCGTCAAGCGCATGGCCGTGCTGCGCGGCCTCGACAAGATCACCGGACGCGCCATCGACATCAATGCGCCTGTCGGGGTGCCGGTGCGTTTCGGCACACTCACCCTCACGGTGCGCTATTGCTATACCGTGCCGCCGGAGGAGCCGCCGGAAACCTCCGTCTTCGTCCAGATCGACGACAATCCGCCGAGCGCACCGCCGAAGCGGATGTTCTCGGGATGGATGTTCGCCTCCACGCCCGCGCTGAGCGCGCTCGAACATCCGACCTATGATGTGTGGGCAATCACCTGCAAGACCGACGATCCGGCCGCGGGAGCCGGCGCGGTGCCGCTCACGGCTGCGCCGCCCGTCGCGGCAGGTCCGGCGCCCGCGGCAACGGAGCCCCCGGGCGTGCCGCGCGCGGCGCCTGCGCCCTCTGCCGTCCCCGCACCCGTGGCGGCCGCACCGCGTCCCAAACCGTAGAAATCGCCGGAGCGCGAGAGCGCCTGGGCGAGCATGAACTGGAAGCGCTCCTCCGTGACGGTGATGGCGCCGAATTGTTCGAGATGCGGATTGGGGAATTGCGCATCCAGCAAGGTATAGCCGCCAGCCTTCAGCCGGGCCGCGAGATGGACGAGTGCGACTTTGCTGGCATCGGTGGCGCGCGAAAATTTGCTCTCGGCAAAGAACGCGCCGCCCAGCGATAGACCGTAGAGACCGCCGACGAGTTTGCCCTCGTGCCAGGTTTCGATGCTGTGGGCGAAGCCCCGCGCATGGAGCGATACGAAGACATCGATGATGGCATCGTTGATCCAGGTCTCGCGCCGGTCCGGCTGACTTTCGGCGCAGGCGCGGATCACCGCTTCAAAGGCTTCGTCGGCGGTGATCTTGAACCGGTTGGACCGCACCACGCGTGCAAGCCGCTTGGGGACATGGAATTTGTCGAGCGGCAGGATGCCGCGTTCATGCGGCCTGACCCAGAGCACCTCCGGCGCAGCACGGCTTTCGGCCATCGGGAATATTCCGAGCCGGTAGGCGAGCAGCAATTCTTCCGGGTTGATGGCAGTCACGGATCTATGCGCGTCTCATTGTTGCGTCGAAGCTCAAGGGTCCGGCTCCGGCCGCTGCGATGTAGAGGAACACGAAACAATATAGCACCATGGCTTCGCCGCCATTGGCCATGGGATAGAAGCTGCGCGGCTCGTGCAGCCACCAATAACCCACCGCCAATTCGCCCGACAGCAGGAAGGCCGCGATTCGCGTGTACAGGCCGAGCGTCACCAACGTGCCACCGACCGATTCCAATATGCCGGTGAAAAGCAGAAGCGGCAGCGCCAGACCAGGGCGCGGCACCGGGAAGCTCAGCAATTTCTGCGTGCCATGCTCGATGAAGGTGAGCCCGACCGCGATGCGCATCACACTCAGCAATTGCGGCGAGAAGCGTTTCAGCCAGCGGAACATGGTTCTGCCCCTTGTTGAAGCACGATCATATAGGAGCGATGACGCCGCGGGCTAGGGCCGAGGCCATACCCGATAATGGTTACAGCGCGCCGGTCGCGCGGCGGGCGAGGTAATGCTCCAGCCAGTGGATGTTGTAATCACCGTCCAAAATGTCGGGTTGCTTGATCAACTCCTGGAACAGCGGGATCGTAGTTTCGATCCCGCCGATGACGAGTTCGTCCAAAGCGCGCCGCAACCGCATCAAACATTCGTTGCGGCTCTTGCCATGCACGATCAGCTTGCCGATCAGGCTGTCGTAATAGGGCGGGATGGTGTAGCCGGCATAGGCTGCCGAATCCATGCGCACGCCCAATCCGCCCGGCGCGTGGAAATCGGTGATGCGTCCGGGCGAGGGCTGGAAGGTGAAGGGGTTTTCCGCATTGATGCGGCATTCGATGGCGTGCCCGGCCACCACGACATCGTTCTGATCGAGCTCCAACGCGCCGCCGTCGGCGATGCGGATCTGTTCGCGCACGAGATCCAGGCCGGTGACAAGTTCGGTGACGGGATGCTCCACCTGGAGCCGCGTGTTCATCTCGATGAAATAGAATTGGCCGTTCTCGTAGAGAAACTCGACCGTGCCGACGCCAAGATAGCCGAGCTTGGTAAGGGCGGCGGTCACCACCGCACCGATCTGGTTGCGCGCTTCCACATTGAGCGCCGGCGAGGGAGCTTCTTCCCAGACTTTCTGATGGCGGCGCTGCAGCGAGCAATCACGCTCGCCCAGATGGATCACCTTGCCGTAGGAATCCGCGATCACCTGGATTTCGATGTGTCGCGGCTTTGCCAGATATTTCTCGATGTAGACATCGTCATCGCCGAAGGCGGCTTTGGCTTCGCCACGCGCCGTGGAAAGGGCGAGCGGCAATTCGGCGGGCGTACGCGCCACCTTCATGCCGCGTCCGCCGCCGCCTGCGGATGCCTTGATCAGCACCGGATAGCCGACCTCGCCGGCGACGGCGAGCGCTTCGGTTTCGGAGCCGATCCCTCCATCCGAGCCGGGCACCGTGGGGATGCCGAGCGATTTCACCGTTTGCTTGGCCACGATCTTATCGCCCATCAGGCGAATATGCTCCGGCATCGGTCCGATGAAGGCGATGTTGTGCGCGCGCACGATCTCGGCGAAATGCGCATTTTCGGAGAGGAAGCCATAGCCGGGATGAATGGCGTCCGCGCCGGTGATCTCGCAGGCCGAGATGATGGCGGGAATATTCAAATAGGATTGGCTCGCGGGCGCCGGCCCGACGCAGACCGATTCATCGGCAAGCCGCACATGCATCGCCTCCGCATCGGCGGTGGAATGAATGGCCACCGTCGCGATGCCCATTTCCTTGCAGGCGCGGTTCACGCGAAGCGCAATCTCGCCGCGATTCGCAATCAGGACTTTCTCGAACATCGCTAAGCCGCCCCAACACTCTTTGTCATGGCCCGGCTTGACCGGGCCACCCAGCCGCTACGCGTCTGCGCGGCGAATAAGTTCTCCGTCGCCTGGATGGCCCGCTTTTGCGGGCCATGACACTGTGGAGTGGAGATTGGCATCAGACGTTTACTCGATCAGCATCAGCGGTTCGCCGAATTCCACCGGCTGTCCGTCACGCACATAGATCTCCACCACACGGCCGGCGGCGGGCGAGGGCACCGGGTTCATCGTCTTCATCGCTTCGATGATGCAGAGCGTGCCGTCGGTGACGGCATCGCCGATCTTGACGAAGACCGGGGCACCCGGTTGCGGCGAAAGATAGACGGTGCCCACCATGGGCGAGGTCACGACCGTTCCTGGACGGCGCGCCGGTTCGGGCTGCACTTCCGGGCCCGCGGCGGCTACCGGCATTGCGGGCGCGGCGGCTGCGGCCACCATGGTGCCGCGCGCCACGCGCACACGCACGCCGCCTTGCTCGATTTCGAGTTCGGTGAGTCCGGTTTCTTCCAGCAGCTTGGCAAGATCGCGCACCATGTCGGCGTCGACTTTGGGCGCGGTCTCGCCGGAGATGGCTTTGGCAAGGCGGTCGCGAATGGGTTGTTCCTTCTTATCGGTCATTTCTTGACCAGCTCCGCCATGGCATCGACCGCAAACAGATAGCCGCTCATCCCGAGGCCTTCGATGATGCCTTTCGCCACCTGGCTCACATAGTCGCGATGGCGGAAGGCTTCGCGCTGGTTGGTATTGGACAGATGGACCTCGATGATCGGCTTTCCCAGCGCCTTGAACGCATCGTAGAGCGCGATCGAGGTGTGCGAATAGGCGCTCGGGTTGATGATCACGCCCGAGCCCTTCTCCCGCGCCTCCTGAATCCAATCGACCAGCACGCCCTCATGGTTGGACTGGCGAAAGACGATCTCAAGCCCGTGGACTGCGGCGCGGGCCTTCACCGCCTGTTCGATCTCCGCCAGGGTAGCCCGGCCGTAGATTTCAGGCTCGCGCGTGCCGAGGAGATTGAGATTCGGCCCGTTAAGGACATATATCGGCAGGATCATGGACGGGTGCCCCCGAAAAATGCGGTAATGCGTAAGGGAACGATCGAACAGGCGGATCGCGAAAGCGGGTTATACGGTTCGCCTGAGGAAAACGGAAACAGGAGAGAGAGCCGTCAATGGCGTTGCGCTTAAGTCTTAATGGAGAGCCACGGGAATTTACCAGCCCTTTGACGGTCGAAGCCCTACTCCATCAGCTGTCGCTCGATCCGAGGAAGGTCGCGGTTGAACGCAACCTGGAGATTGTGCCGCGCTCGACCTATGGGGCGGTCGGCCTTTGCGAAGGCGACCGGCTGGAGATCGTCCATTTCATCGGCGGCGGCAATGAAATGGCCCCGGTTTCGCCCATCGGGGACAAGCCTTTCGTGGTGGCCGGTCGCACGCTCGGCTCGCGGCTGATCGTCGGCACCGGCAAATACAAGGATTATGCCCAGAACGCCGCCGCGCTGGAGGCCTCCGGCGCCGAAATGGTCACGGTGGCCTTGCGCCGGGTGAATGTGATGGACCCGGGCGCGCCCAGACTGATCGATTTCATCGACCCCAAGAAATATGTCTATTTGCCCAACACGGCCGGCTGCTTCACGGCGGAGGATGCGCTGCGGACGCTGCGGCTGGCGCGGGAGGCGGGCGGCTGGACGCTCGTCAAGCTCGAAGTCCTGGGCGACAAGAAGACGCTTTATCCCGACATGGTCGAGACCTTGCGCGCGACCGAGGTGCTGATCCGCGAAGGCT
Organism: Micropepsaceae bacterium; assembly: GCA_035577685.1. Taxonomy (GTDB): domain Bacteria; phylum Pseudomonadota; class Alphaproteobacteria; order Micropepsales; family Micropepsaceae; genus CAIYRG01. The sequence continues at coordinate 12,923 of DATLVC010000035.1, forward strand.
TCCAGGTCATGGTCTATTGCACCGACGATCCCTTGATGGCCAAGCGCCTGGAAGAGATGGGGGCCGCCGCCGTCATGCCGCTGGCCGCGCCCATCGGCTCGGGGCTCGGCATCCAGAACCCGATCAATATCCGGTTGATTGTCGAAGAGGCCAAAGTGCCGGTGATCGTGGATGCGGGCGTCGGCACGGCGTCGGATGCGGCCATTGCCATGGAGCTGGGCTGCGACGGCGTGCTGATGAACACCGCCATCGCCGAAGCGAAGAACCCGGTGGGCATGGCGCGTGCCATGAAGCTCGCCGTAGAGGCGGGGCGTCTGGCCTATTTGTCGGGCCGCATGCCGAAGAAGCGTTACGCCGATCCGTCCAGCCCGCTCGCCGGCCTCATCTGACATGCCCGAGGATTGGCAGACGCGCTTCTCGCCCTATGGACAGCGCGCGGGAGGCGCGGAGACGCGCGCTTTCCTGCGGCTGGTGGGCAAGCCCGGGCTGATCTCGTTTGCCGGCGGCATTCCGGATCCGAGCTTGTTTCCCACGCAGCTGATCGCCGAAGCGCATGCGCGGATTTTCGCCGATCCCGCGCAGGCAAGCGCGGCGCTGCAATATTCCATGAGCGAAGGCTGGCCGCCTTTGCGCGAATGGATCGCCGGCTATATGCGCGGGAAAGGCGTTCCGTGCGAGATCGACAACATCCTCATCACCAGCGGCTCGCAGCAGGGGCTTTATCTTTGCGGAAGGCTGCTGGTCGGGGAGGGCGAAGGCGTCCTGACCGAGCGGCCGACCTATCTCGGATTGCTGCACGCGCTTGCGGGCTGCAATCCGAACTATGCGCCGCTTGGCGCGCTCGCGGGCACCGCTCCCGTCGATGCGAAGCTCGCCTATGTCATGCCGGACTTTGCCAATCCGACCGGGGAATCGCTCGGCCTTGCGGCCCGTCACGCGCTGCTCGAGGGCGCGGATGCCTATGATGTGGTGCTGCTGGAAGATGCAGCGTATACGGAGCTTCGCTATGCCGGCGCGCCTTTGCCGTCACTGCTGGCGCTCGATATCCATCGCCGCGGCGGCATCGAACAAAGCCGCGTCCTCCAGTGCGGCACGTTTTCCAAGACCATCATCCCGGGCCTGCGCACGGGCTGGGTGATCGCCGCATCATCTGTGATCCAGAAAATGGGCTTGCTGCGGCAGGCGATCGATTTCCACAACAGCCCGCTGATCCAGATGGTGCTGACCGATGTGGCCGCGCGGCTGCCGCAATCCCATATCGCGATGCTGTGCGAAACCTATGGCGCGCGCTGCAAAGCGATGCTTGCGGCGCTGGCGCAACATATGCCGGCGGGCGTGACATGGACCAAGCCCGAAGGCGGCATGTTCGTCTGGATGACATTGCCGGCGCATGTCGATACGGCGCAATTGCTGGAGCGGGCGATTGCCATGGGCGTGGCCTTCGTGCCGGGCGCGGCGTTCTTCGCCGATTCCCCCGAGCGTAACCATCTGCGGCTCAATTTTACGATGTGCGATCCGGCGACGATCGATGAAGGGATCGCGCGTTTGGCGAAACTGATCTCAGAAAAACTTTAAAACGTCCATCTCCCCGATATTGGATCAAAGCATCATGTCGCCTTTTGGGTCGGAAGCAGTCGTTCGGCAGAGCGATGCGCACTGTCCGTTTATCGCCAATATCGGACATGGACGTCACTCCCATCTTGCAGGTTGCGCACTGTCTGGGACGAGACGAAATCAGCTTCAACGACTCTGTTCTACCCGACCTGATGTCTCGATGGCATGTTCCAATCTACGTTTAAGCGCCTCACCATCCTGGGAGCCCAACAAAACCAATTCGCGACTTACTCCGGAACGCATGCGAAATGTGATCGAACCCGCTTGTGGTAGAAATCCCAGACCAGTCTTCCGCGCCGTGCTGTATTCAATGGAGGCAATGTCACGCCACGGGATTTGAAAATTTGTTTTGTTGATAGTTCGAAAAGTCTCCTTTGTTACGTCTATTGTGCTGTACACGGTCGGTGTAGCTCGCTCGACGTAATTAATGGGGTCGGCAACAAGCGCTCTGGCGTCCGAGAACGCGGTAATTCTTGCTTTTGCTCCCGACAACATCTCGTCAGTGATAAATACCTTGTAAAAGCGGTTCCACATCAATGGACGCCGTTCTGCCGCTATGAACCAATGCTCTACCATCGCCGAACCTTCAGTTCTTCCCTGAGGGGATTCGCGAGAACCTATCTGAACAGATTCTCGTGGCCAAATGGGCTATGCGTCCGTCCATGACCGAAATGGGTCAATTTTGACCGTTCGCAACCTCCCGGCAATCAGGCAGCTATTCGCCACTTTCGGACATGGGCAACAGTTGCTACGGCCCTCAAACTCACACGATGACAGCATTACGACAGCGGCTCATCGATCTGCCAGGGTCCCGAAAACACACCCAATACTTCCCCGGTCGTATTCCTGATGAATCTAACACATGGGTTACGATTCATATCGGCGTCTATTTCTACTTGTTCGTTGGGCGGCAAAGCCTTGAGTCGCCCAATGAGAGCCTCCACCGCATCGCGCAGCGAAGGCGACCACTTCTCTCGCCGGCGACTTTGCATGTCCAGTCTGAACGACCATGTCGTGAGAAGCTCACGGGAGGTAACCATGTGTTTCTGCTCGGTACGGTGCTTACTAGCTCACAATAACCGCAATTGAAGCTTATATCTGCGTTGGGTCAGGAGCGGCCACTCGAAGCAAGGCTTTCCCACCGTCCGCTTGTCGCGCCAGAAGTGGACATGGTGCTATTGCGCGAGAATCGTCGCCGAACCGCCACAAATCAATCGAGACGTGCACCACAGTTCGCGCAGGTCTTTCGCGGAATTGGTATCCACATGTGTGTATTGACCCCAAACAAATGTAGTTCGTTCTTTACGATTGGAGTACCGCATTTCGAGCACTTAAGCGAAAACAGCAAATAGCCGAATAAGTAAAAGCCCGCGAAGAAGGTCGCAATGAAGTATGGCGACACGGTTAGCATCAGCACGTACGAGCCGACAACATTGCTCACCATCAACAAAAGGAACAAGTAAGCCCTCTGTCGTAGATTGAGGTCAAAATAGCGGAATAGGTCCATGAGACACCTAGTCGGGCGGGCGGAAGTGAAGGAAGCGTATCCCAAGGAGCTTCGCGCGCGAATGTCGTTTTTGGGTCAAAAGCGGACGGTTGTCGTGACCGCCCAGATGTCCGGTCTGCTCAAAAACGGCCGTTCCCACAGGACTCAAGATGAAGCCGCGGGACCGCGAACACAATCATATGCGGCTCAATTTTACGACGTGCGATCCGGCGACGATCGACGAAGGCATCGGTCGCCTCGCGCAGCTGATTGCGGAAACGCTCGATAATTAATTCCCTCTCCCCTCTCGGGGAGAGGGTCAGGGTGAGGGGGCGGTCTCAAGCGCGGCGAACACCATCTCCAGCACGTCATCGATATGTTCCGGAATATCGATGTTCCAGACGCGGATGACGCGGAAGCCCTTCGATTTTAGAAATGCATCGCGATTGTCGTCATAGTCCTTGTTGTCGGTGTGCTGCCCGCCATCCAGCTCAACGACCATTTTTCGCTCGATGCACACAAAATCCACGATAAATGGGCCAATCAACATTTGCCGCTTGAATTTGTATCCGCCGAGCCGCCGGTCTCTGACACGGGACCAAAATCGCTTTTCCCATTCCGTGGGCTGATGGCGCATTGTGCGCGCATGGTTGCGCGCCAGCGTGTTGCGTTTGTGGAATAACTGAGCAGTAACCACCACCGGCCCCCTCACCCCGACCCTCTCCCCCTGCGGGGGCGAGGGAGCTTAGCGGCGGCGTTTCGCTTTCGTGGGCTTCTTGGCGGCTTTCTTTTTTCCGGGTTTGGCGGCGGCTTTCTTCTTGGGCGCGGGCTTTCCCGGGCGGGCCGAGGTGGCGCGTGCCTTGTTCGCCGGTTTGCGTTTCGCGACGCCGGCGCGGCGCGCTTTCTTTGCCGGCGGGCCCATTTCGAGCACCGCTTCGCCGGACACCGGATCGGTCACGCCGGATTCGCCGAGCACTTCCAGCATGTCGCGAAACCCGTCCAGGAGCCCGATCATCTGGGACCGGGCATTCACGATATGATCGAAGGTGTCCCACTCGCCCACCGCGCAAAACGTGCTGTCGCCGGTCCTGATCAGCACAAAGCGCCGCGCGCCGGTGAAGCCTTCAGCATTGGCGCTGCGGTGAGCATCGATGAAATCCTGTTCACGGCCAGGCTTGACGCGAAAGCGAACGACATTGAAAGCCGTCATCCCAATCTCCCCTTCCAAGATTCCTTCTGACGTTTAGCTTTTGGTGGCTTCGGTGAGCTGCTGCAGCTCGTTGTCCGTCAGCTCACCCACAATAATCTTGTCGTTGATCACGAAAGTCGGCGTACCATCGAAATGCAATTTGTCCGCTAGCCCGTTCGACGCCTTGATCGAATCGAGCACCGCCGGATCGGCCATATCCTTTTCCAGCTTCGCGACATCCAAGCCTACGCTCTTCGCGATATCGAGAATGCGATCCTTCGGCAGTTCGCCCGTTGTCGCCATCAGCGCGAAATGGAACGGCACATATTTGTCGCCCTGCCGGCGCGCGGCCACCGCAGCTTGCGCGGCCCAGAGCGAGTCGGGCGTCAGAATGGGACGCTCGATGAAGGCGACGCGGATGTTGGGATTGCCGTCGACCAGATGCTTCATCGCCGCCATCGAGGCTTTGCAATGCGGACAGCGGTAATCGAAAAATTCCGCCACGGTGACCTTGGCATTCGCTGGGCCCGCGACATAGGCAACTTTGGGATCGAGCAGCGCCTTAGTCCCCATCGCGAACAGCGCGTCGTTGCGCGCCTTGTCGGTGGCGGCGGCCTGCTGCACGTCGAGCTTCTGGGAAACCTCGACCATGATCTCGGGATGGGCGAGCAGATAATCGTGCACGACCTGTTCGATCTGGGCCTTGTTGGCGAGGCCGCCGACCGAGACCTGACCGGTCGCCATGGCCGTGACGAAGGCGCCGAACGAAAACAGCGCGACGCCGCCCGCGGCCATTTTCAATGCGCTTTTCATGTCCATGCTATCGGCCTCTTTCTGCCTTTTGCTGTGTTTGCGCGATGGCCAGAATGTCCGTCGCGCGTTGCCAATCGGTCGATCCCGGTGGCAATTGTCTTTGCGCCCGCACCGCGAATTGCATCGCCGGCTGATAGGCGTCAACCACGAAATAGCGTTCCGCCGTGGCAAGCTCAGCTTTGCCGGTCTGACCGAGACGGCCATAGGCCTGGGCGAGTTCGTACCAGGCAAGCGCATCGTCGTTTTCCTGCGACAGCGCGGTTTGCAGCTCCTGCGCCGCTTGCGCGGTGTAGCTGGGATTTTCCGTTCCCAGCATGGCCGCGGCAAGGGCGATGCGGATCAGCGGCGCGTCGGGAAGAATCTCGACAGCATGTTTGTAAGGCGCGATGCCCTCGTCGACTTTTCCCATTTCCACTTTGATCTGGCCATACATCTCCAGGAAATAGGGATTGTTGGGCTCGTCCTTCAGAAGCCCTTCGATTTCGCCGAGCGCCTTGGCCATGTCGGGCTCGCGGAAATACGCCATGGCGCGGGCATAATGCGCGGGCTTGCTGCTGTCGGTGTCGGGATATTGGCGCAAGGTAACTTCGGGACGCTGAATATAGCCGCGCAATTTGGCCCGCATCATATCGAAGGCGTATTGCGATTCCGGGCTGTCCTTCACGTCGCGATAGGCCGAGGCATTGACGAGCCCCTCCAGCGCGGAGATGCGTTCGCCCGAAGCCGGATGGGTTTGGGCGAAGGGATCGATATGGTTCGAGGAGAGGATTTCCTGGTTCTCGAACCGCTTGAAGACGGAGAGCATGCCGAGGCCCGATTGGTGGGTGGCGGTGAGGTATCGCACGCCCGCCTGATCGGCCGAGGATTCCTGTGTGCGCGAGAAGGCGAGGAAGGTCCGCTCTCCGATCTGCTGCCCCGCCATCAAAATCGCCTGGCCGGCATCGCCAGCGCCGGCAATCATGGCCGCCAATCCCGCCGCCATCGAAAGCAGCATGGGCAGGGTCGCGGCCTTTATGCCCGCGGATGACCGTATCAGATGGCCGTCGGCCATATGCCCAGTCTCATGCGCCATCACGCCGGTGATCTGATTGGGCGTGTCGAGCGCCATCAGGATGCCGGTGTTGAGGAACATGTTCTGGCCTTCGGCGACAAAGGCATTGATCGAAGGATCCTGCACGATGTGAAGGCGCACGGATTCCGGCCTGAGCCCCGCGACATTGAGGATCGGATCGAGGTAGCCGCGCAGCACGCGCTCGGCCTCGGTGTCGCGAATTGTGGATATGCCCTGACCCTGAGCTTGAGCGGTGTAAGAGGGCAGAGCGATGAGCAACGTCATCAGCAGGCCGGCAACCGCCAGCCCGAAGACGGGCCGCAACCCGGAAAGGTTTCCTTTCACGGACGCATACTCCTTCAAACCCATTCCCCGCCGGCTGGGACGGTAGGATTCGGTCCCAAAGCCGTCAATGGCAGGTTCCATGATTTCCCCGTTACCCTTGCCCGGGGCTCACATCTTGAAACGCCTCTGCCACCAGCCCTTCCGCGCATCGCGCGCGACCAGCTCGGCAGCGGCGGGCGGTTCCTGTTCTGGGGTTTGAGTCACGGGCGCGGCGGATTGCGGTTCGACCATCGGCACCACGGGTGCTGCGGCTGGCGGTTCGGGCGAAACCATTGCCACCTCGGCCTTTTCGGGCGCGGCCACGCTTGCGATGACTGTCTGCGGCGCTTCGGGCGTTGGGCCGCGGTCGGCCGACTGGTCCGATAAGGACCAGAGCGGCGATGAATCCGCATTCGGCACGATGATCGTGGTTTCGCTCGGCGGAGCCGTGAAGCCGGGGGCAGCGGCCACAGCCTGATCCTGCGCCCGATGTTCGCCCGGCGCTCCGCCCATTTCTCCGGGGCCGCGGCGGCCGCGACGTCCGCGACGGCGCCGGCGGCGGCGCGGTTCGCCGGTTTCGCCTGCGTTAACGGGGGTGGGACCGGAGGGCGCGCCATGCCCGGTTTCGCCTCCTTCGGGGCCGCCATCCGCTTCGTCATCTTCGTCGTCGCTGCCGGAGGTCAGCGCATCCGGCCCGGCTTCCGCAATAGCAGGCAACGGCCCGCCGTCGCCGACGCGCGGCTCCAATTCATTTTCGGGCAGGGACGAAGGATGCGGACCTCTGCCGCGCCCACCACGGCGGCGGCGCCTGCGCTTGCGGCCGCGCCCCTCTCCATTGCCTCCATTGCCGGAC
>DATLVC010000036.1:0-7113 GCA_035577685.1 Micropepsaceae bacterium
CGGCACCGGTTCTCACGAAAAGATGAACCGGAGCCCGCTGCGGCTTACGCACGGCCAAATTCCTTGCGCAATTCGTCCTTGGCCCGTTCGAGCGTCTTTTTGCGGCTCTCCGAAAGGTTCTTGCCGCCGCGGTTGATGTAGAAGCCCAGCATGGACATCGCCGACCGGTAAGGATCGGATTTGCGATGGGTGCTCGCCTCCGCCGAATGCTTGAGGGATTGGGCGATGCGCTTCGGGCTCGCCTGCGTGAACAGGTTCTTCTTCAGATCGAGCGCGTGACTGTGTTCGGTCACGTCAGCCGACCATTTGCGCGTCTTCTTGGGACGTGACGTTTTTGCCGCTGTTTGGGCCATGATCCGCTCCTGCTTTCTTGCTCAACGCATATTTGCCGGCCCAGTTCCCGCAAGCTGGAATGGGTGCGGCGACTGCCCTAGACTGGTTGCAACAACAATATCGGGGGAGGGCATGTCATGAAGAAATTTCTGTTCGGGGGTACGTTCGTTTCCGCTCTGGCGGTGATCGCGTCGGGGGTGTTTGGCCCGGTGGGGGCACAGCAACAGACCCTGGTGATCCAGGGCGGAAACGCTGATCGACGGCAATGGCGGCGCGCCCGTACCCAATTCGGTGATCGTGATCCAAGCCAACCGCATCACAGCGGTGGGCCGCGCCGGACAGGTGCAGGTACCGGCCGGTGCAACCGTGATCAATGCCGCAGGCAAATGGGTGACGCCGGGCCTGATCGATGCCAAGTCCAACTGGAACTGGCCCTATGGCGAGGGCTATCTGCGCTATGGCGTGACCTCGGCGATGGTGACGGGCACGCGCAACGACACCGGCATCGCCGACCGTGACGCGGTCGAGCACGGCATTTATCCCGGCCCGCGCCTCTACCAGGGCGTGATCAATCTTCAGGGCGGCGGCGCAGAGGGCAAGAAGCCGGACAATTACAAGCCCGGCAACGGTGCGCGGATCGTCAAGGACCCGCAGGATGCGCGCGACAAGGTGCGCCTAAACCTCGAAGGCGGTGCCGATTTCATCGGCGTAGCCGATGGCGACGGTCAGCCCGAGGTCTTCGACGCCATCGTGGACGAAGCCCACAAGGCCGGCAAAGCAGCCATCCTGCGCTGCGTCGGTCCGATCACCCGTGGGCGACGCTGTATCGAAACCGGCACCGACGTCATGATCCACACCGGCGAAATCGGCGTGGACATGAACAAGGATTACGACAAATGGAAGACCTATGTCGCGCTGCCGCCGGATGCCTATTGCGAGATGGACCCGGCGAAGGAAGCCGACATGGTGAAATTCATCGCAGCCCATAACACAGCGCTGGAACCCGACATGATGGCGACGGACCGCGGCTTTCCTTCGATGTGGGAGCGCGTGCAGAAAGAAGATACGGAATTCTTCAGCGATCCCGTGCTGCGCACCTATTATCCCGAATACATGATCCAGCACACCATGGACAATGTGCGCTCGGCCAAGGATCGCCTGACACCGGAACAATATGAACACCGCATGTGCGGCTATAAGAACCACGTCAAATTCCTGCACGATGTGGTGGAGGCGGGCGGCCATGTGGTGGCGGCATCCGACATCTATCAATCGCCGCCGGGTCTTGGATTGCTGCAGGAAATGGCCGTCTATGACGAAGACGTGAAAATGCCGCGCATGAAGATCATCCAGGCGGCGACCAAATGGGTGGCGGACCATTTCCACATGAAGGACATCGGCACGGTGGAAGTGGGCAAGCTCGCCGACATCGAAATCGTGAATGCCGATCCGCTCACCGATATCAAGAACATGCGCAAGCTCGACACCGTCATCAAGGACGGCAAGGTCGTCGATCGTGAATATCATCCCTGGTACAAGGGTTGGATCTTCGCCAACGCCCGTGACGACGAAGGTGGGCCGGTGGTGGAGAACGACGCGTGGGTCGCGGCGCTGAAAACGGCGACATGGCGCCCCAATGCGGGCCCCACCAATCCCAACATCCAAGGATCGGCAGCGCCATTCCCAACGGTTCCCGATCTCTGGGCCTCGCCGACGCCGGCCATTGAAACCATGGCGCCGCACACGATTATTCAGGGAAGTACCACCCAGGAACTGGACATCAAGGGCTTCAACTTCGTGAAGCGTTCGGTGGTCTATATCGACGATGTGCCGGTGCCTACTCAGGTGGTGAGCCGCACGGAGATCAAGGCGACGGTGGATACGAATGTGCTCGCCAATGCGGGAAACCGCAGCGTGGTGGTGAAGAACCCGGCGCCGCTCGATCCAAACGCGTGGGGCGACAGCTCGAACAAGGCGCACATACTAGTGCCGTTCTCGTTCACCACCGCGTGGTCTCACAACAAATATTGAGAGGTCACGACATGGGCAAATTCATCATCGAGCCGCACTTCCGTCTGCAGGAATGGGTGGCGGAAGAGAAGGATTATTTCAAAGCCGAGGGTCTCGATTATGAATTTCTGGAGCTCGTGCGATCCACAGACGGGCAGCACCACCGGACGGCCAACAAAAGCGGCGCCTATCATCTGATCGAGGAGGGGCGCAAATCGAATGTCTCCTGCGCCTGTCATTGGACGGTGAATGTCGCCGCCTCCGAAGGGCACGCGAAACTGTATGCGGACGTCTATTCGGTTTCACCGGCGGGTGTTTTTGTGCCTGCGGACTCAGCCGTGAAAACGCCCGCTGATCTGGCGGGCGTTCCGATTTCCGTCGGTTTCAAATCCGGCAGCCATTACTCGACCATCCAGGCGCTGGAACAATATCTGAAGCCGGATCAGATCAATCTGTCATTCAAGGATGGTTTGCTGTTCAGCCGCATGGAATTGCTGATTGACGGCAAGGTGCCGGCCGCGGCTTTGTTCAGCGGGCCCTATTATTTCGCCGAGCAATTGGGGTTCCGCAAAATCATCGATTCCACCTTCATGATCGCGCATATGATTCACGGCGATCCAGACCCCGAAGATTTGCGCAAATATTATCGGGCGCTGCGGAAAGCCCAGCGCGACATCGATCTCAGGCCGGAGCTTTATACCCATTACTACACGCGCGAATTCCCGCGGCGCTTCCACGAGCAAATGGACACGCGCCGTTGGGGACCCGGCGAACGCATCGTGTTCGAGCCGTATGGCCGCGAGGAATTCGCAGATGCGCGCGCGTGGATTTCCGAGCACGGCATTTTCGCCGACGGCAATCTCGGCAGCCGCAATTACGAGGATTCGGTCCTAACGCTGGCAGAATAAGCGCAAACGCGTCTACTTCACGCCAGCGGCCTTCAGCGCATCTTCGCAAGGGCCGGGGCCTTTTTCCGCCATCGGCCCGTAGCATTCGTGCCGCGTGCCCGGCCCTTCGCCGAAGATCATGACAACGGCTTCTTCCTGGCCTTTGCGGGCACCGTCGTAATGGACTTCCTTGCCGGTATGCACGGCGAAGCTGCCCGCCTTGATCGGAACCGTCAGGTTTTCCGGATCGTCCTTGCCGCCCGTCGATGCCCACCACGTGCCGGAGAGCACCATGATATAGCGGTCATTGGCGTGATAATGCGGATGGCTGAAATAGCCGGGATGAAACCGGTTCAGGACGACATAGAAGCCGGGCTTCGCAGGATCGCCGACCAGCGTGTAGGAATCCGTGCCCTCCAGACCAGCCGCGGGACCCCATTTGATATTTTCAGGGATGACAACCTTCATCGCTTTCGCGTTCAGGCTGGCAATATCCGGGATATTGCCAGCGCCGGCCGCGTAGCCGATGCCTGCAGACGCCGCGAGCGCTGCAACCGCGATAATGATCTTCTTCATCTCATCCCTCCTTTATCCGCCCGGGCTACTGTCGCCAGCCCTGACTTGGATGTCCAGTCACCCGTTTACGATGCCTTGACAGCAGTCGACGCGTTCGGAAACACCGCCTTGATGGCAGCCTGGGCGCATTCGTCGTCCTGATTGCCGACAGCTCCACCGGCGCCGATGGCGCCCACCATGTCCTTACCGATGAAGATGGGAAAGCCGCCCGGCTGCGCGAAATCGCCGATGAATTCCGGCGCGCGATTGACCTGTTTGTTGACCCGATCCCACAACTCGGCAGTCGGGCGTTGCCAGCGTGCCGCCGTTTTCGCTTTCAATTGCGCCGTATCGAGCGCCGTTTTCGTCGCGCCTTCCGTCCCCTGGAAAGCCAACAGGGTGGCGTCGGCGTCCACCACGGTAATCCCGAGGGCTGTGAACTTCTTCTGATCGGCATAGGCAATGCACGCGTCCACGAGCTTGCGCGCAGCGGCGGGGGTGATGACTTTCCGGGTGACGAGCAGGGGCTGGGGACTGGCAGGGGGCGCTGCCTTGCCGTCGCCGAATACGGACCGAATTGCCGATTGCACGCAATCCTCATCCTTGCCGCCCGACAGGCCGGCGGAGCCCGCGCCCATGGCGCCGACGACTTCGCCCTGCAGCACTACCGGGAAACCGCCCGCAATCGGGAAATAGCCCATCCATTCCGGCGCGCGATTGATCTGCTTGTTCACACGCTCGGACAGTTCGCCGGTGGAGCGGCGGAAGACCGCGGCGGTTTTCGCCTTCAATTGCGCGGTCAGACCGGTGTGCGCCATCGGCCCGTCCGTCGTCTGATAGGCAACGAGATTGCCGGCGGAATCGGTGACCGCAAGGGCAATTGGGAAATGCCCGCGCGCGGCTTGCGCGAAGCACGCCTCGATCATCTTGCCCGCCGCGAAGGGCGTAAGGTCCTTTTTCTCCGACAACAGCGATTGCGCCTGCACCTCGGTACCCACAAGCATTGCGATAGATGCGGCAGACACGAACCGGAACCAAGGTTTCGACATGTCGCTTGCTCCTTGCTGGCAGGCATAACGCGCCGCCATGATGTTTATGATGAACGCGGTCTATTTCATCACATAGCGCATCAGCGTCCGGGGCCCGACTTCGGCGCCGTAAATGATGCCATCCTTGTCGACCGCAATGCCTTCGGCTGCACTTGTCGTGTCGCTTTTGTCGATGGGATCGGGGATGAAGGATTTCACTGAACCATCCTTCACGCTGCCGATGCGGATCCCGCGTTTCCAGCCATCATGATTCTTCGAGACCGACTCCGATTCGGAATCGGTGACATAGATCGTGTCTTTGGCGTCGATATAGATGCCGCTCGGGCGGCTGAATTGCGGCCAAGAGGCGAGCAACTTTCCATCCTGATCGAAAATATCGACGCGGTTGTTGTTGCGGTTGCCGACAAACAGTCGCCCTTGCGAATCCATGGCGAGCGCATGAGGAATATCGAACTGCCCGGGTCCGGTTCCTTTCACGCCCCATTCCTTGATGTAGGTTCCGCTCTTGTCGAATTTGACGATGCGGTTATTGGATGTGCCGCCATGGCCGTCGGCAACAAAGATATCGCCATTGGGCGCCACCAGAACATCGGAGGGCATGTTGAACGTGTCGTGACCGGCGCCGGCCACGCCTGCCTTTCCGAGCCGCATCAGAACCTTGCCGTCCGGGCTGAACTTGATGACCTGATGGCCCATGCCGTCCTTGCCCTGGCCATCCGTCACCCAGACATTGCCGTCGCGATCCACATTGATGCCGTGCGGAAACACGAACATGCCGGCGCCGAAACTCTTCACGAGCTTGCCGTTGGCATCGAATTTCAGGATCGGGTCGAGATTGGAGCCGGCACAGGAATTGGCGCCGCAGCGTTCGGCCACCCACACGCTCTTGCCGTCCGGATCGATATCGACTCCGGCCGCTGCGCCCCACACGCGCCCTGCGGGCATTTTCGCCCAATTCGCCACCCGCAAATACGGGTCGGGCAGGTTGTTGGTCGGGGCGTTTGATTGCGCGAACACCGCACCCGACAGGAGGGCGAACCCGATCGCCGCTCCTGACAGCTTCATGCAAATCTTGAGCGACATGACCTATCTCCCCGTGTTGTCTATTTTTTCATGACGTAGCGCATCATCCGCTTGGGACCGACTTCCGCACCATAGATGACGCCGTCTTTGTCGATGGCGCAGCCTTCGGCCGCGCTCGTGCCGGTGACGTCCTTGGCCGGGTCGGGGATGAGATATTGGACCTTGCCGTCGGCAACCGTGCCGACGCGAATGCCGCGCGTCCAATCCTGATGGGTTTCGCTTGCCGAGCCGGATTCCGAATCGCATACCACCATGGTGCCGGCCTGGTTGAAACCGATGCCCGCGGGACGCGAGAACTGCTCCCACGAATCCAGCATCTTTCCGTCCTGGTCGAAAATATCGATGCGGTTGTTGTCGCGGTTGGCGACGAAGACGCGGCCGCGCGAATCGATTTCGATTCCGTGGGTGGTGGAGAAGGCTCCTGGACCGCTGCCCGGATGGCCCCATTCCTTGATGTATTTCCCGTTCTTGTCGAACTTTACGATGCGCTCATTGGTGCCATTGGCATGACCGTCGGCGACGAAAATGTCGCCATTGGCCGCGACCGCGACGTCGGAGGGCGCGTTGAAATGGGTGGCGTCCTTGCCCGACACGCCGGGCGTTCCGAGCGTCATCAGCAGCTTGCCGGTCTTGTCGAATTTCTTCACGGTTTGACCAAGCCCCATGGCCAGCGCACCCCGTCCGCGTTCGCCGGCCAGCACGGAATCGGTGACCCAGACATTTTCCTGCGGATCGACAAAAATGCCATGCGGGAACGCGAATTGGCCTGCACCCCATTGGGCGACCAGGTTGCCATTGGCGTCGAACTTCATGATTGGGTTGAGCTTGGAGCCGACACAGCTGTTGCCGCCACAGCGATCCACCGCCCAGACGCTCTTGCCATCGGGCGCGATGGCGACACCAGCGGTTGAGCCCCATTTGCGGCCTTCAGGCAGTTTGAACCAATTGTCGAACGATTGGTAAGGATTGGGCAGGTCATTGACCGGCGCCATAGGCATTGCCGCCAGTGCCACGCCCGAAAGGGCGAGCATGGTCCCAACCGCCCCACCCACCGACCATTTCATCCGCCGTGACGCCATAATACCCCTCCCATTTTGTGTCGATTGGCGGTGTTTTACACTGCCCATCGGCGGGCCGCCAGCTTACGGAAATTTACGCCGGAAAGCTGTTTTCTCAGCCTTGAAAGGCCAGAGTCC
>DATLVC010000037.1:0-15392 GCA_035577685.1 Micropepsaceae bacterium
GGTTATGTCACGCGACTGCTCGCCAAGATCGTCGGCCCGATGGGGCATGTCTATGCGACCAATCTGCCGACCTTGAACGAAAGGTTCAAAACCGGCGTCAACCCGATTATCGCCGATTCCAGCTATGGCAATGTCTCCGTCGTGGAACAACCCTTCGGTGAGCTGAAATTCCCCGAGCCCCTCGATGTCGTGTTCACGTCGGAGAATTATCACGACTTCCAGAACATGGGCATGTTCAAGACCGACACGCAGGCTTTGGACAAAGCGGTGTTCGCGGCGCTCAAGCCCGGCGGCCTTTATGTCATCACCGACTATGTCGGGCCCGCGGGCAGCGGCATGACGCTGACGCAAACGCTGCACCGGATCGATCCCGCGGTGATCAAGCAGGAAGTGACGGCGGCGGGCTTCATGCTGGAAGGCGAGAGCAACGCCATGATGAATCCGATGGACGACATGACCAAGCGCTCGGGCCAGGGCTCATCGCAGATCATGCTGAAATTCCGCAAGCCGCGTTAAACAGCGGTGCAACGACACCGGGAGCCAAAATGAAACATCCTATCCTGACCGCGGCTTGTGCCGCGGGGTTGCTGCTCGCGTCCTACGGCGCGAGCCTCGGCGCAGCGAATGTGCCGGCTTACGTCACCGCGGCTATCGCCGATTCGCATCGGCCCAAAAGCGATACCGACCGCGACGCCGACCGCAAGCCGGAAGTCATGCTCGGCTTCTCCGGCATCAAGCCGGGCGACAAGGTGGTCGAACTCATTCCGGCGGGGGGCTATTCCACGCGGCTCCTGAGCGCAGTCGTCGGTCCCAAGGGGCACGTCTATGCGATCAATCTTGCTACACTGAACGATAACATCAAGGCGCAGATCAACGCGGTCGCCAATAACCCCGCCTATGAGAATGTCACAGTGTCGAATCAGGATTTCTCGAATCTGAAAGTGCCCGAACGCGTCGATGCGGTCTGGACGGCGCAGAATTATCACGACTTCAAGAATCCGGGCATGTTCTTCGCCGACACCGATGCGATGGATAAGGCCGTCTTCGCAGCCCTGAAACCGGGCGGGCTCTACATCATCATCGACCATGTCGCCGCGGCAGGATCGGGCACGCGCGATACCGGAACCATGCACCGCATCGACCCCGAGACGGTGAAAGCGGAGGTACTGAAGGCGGGATTCGTTCTGGCCGGGGAAAGCAAAGACTTGGCCAATCCCGGCGATCCGCACACGGCGCGCGTGCCGGGACAGGGTGGCATCGGCGACAAGTCGGACAAGTTCTACTTCAAATTCCGCAAGCCGCGGTAACGCCGATCGTATCGACGACCAGCTCGTCGCCTTCGTAATGGCCCACCGACTCGCCGGTCCATGACGGCTTGAGATGCACCGTATGCGGAACATTCATGTAGATGTGCTGAAACTGCTGGTCCTGCTGATGGATGAACAGGATCTCCTTCGGCGTCTCGACGAAGATGCTGATGTTGAAGGGCGGCTCCAGCACGAAGGCCGGAACGCCCGCCGGCCAGCAGCGCTCGCGCGGCACATAGGGAACTTTGCCCTTGAGCACCTCGTCATTCGCTTTGCGCATTTCTTCGAGTGCCCACGGCTTCAGGATGGGATTGGTCAGATCGGCAACCCGATAGGTCGATTGCGTCGAACTGTTGGGATCGGTGGGAACGAAGGGATGCGCGGGATCGTAGGTGACAGGTTTGGGGCCGCTTGCGGGCGGCAGGAAATCGTCGCCGTCGGGGTGATCCACCTGCCAGGCGGTGGCGACATTCGGCGCGAGGCGCGAGACGAAACCACCCTCGCCGGAATCGCGCCCGAGCGCGGGCCACAGCGCAACGCCGCAAACAAGCGAAGCCGACACGCCAAGCACAGCCCATCTCGACGCCGCTATCATGGTCTTTTCCCGAGGCTCTCCCGACGAAAAGGTTAGCATGGGGCAAAGAGGAACTGAACTATTCGTCGGATTGAAAACCCGCGTGGCGCAGCCAATATTGCCAGGCGCGGTCGAAGCCTTCTCCGGGACGCCCCCTGTTTTGCCGCTCGCGGATTTTGTCGATCTCGCCAGGCGTGAGAAATTTCACCGGCCCGAAAGCCTGTGCCTTCAATTGCAGATTGGCGTTGATCTCCAGCATGACCGCGGCATAGACCGCCTCGCGCAACGAGCCACCCGCCACTGTCGAGCCGTGGCCGCGCATCAGGACCGAAGTCCGCGCCCCCAAAGCACGGGCAAGATCGCGCCCCTGATCCATATCGGCGACCAGCAAATCTGTATCGCCGAAATTGTCTTGCGGGTCCCACACCGGCACGTCCGCGCCGATGGTGGCGCAGACATGCATGATGGGCCGCAAGCGTTCGCCGATCACGCTGAAGGGCACCACGCTATAGCTGTGGCTGTGGACAATAGCCTGCACCTCAGGCCGCAGCTCATAGATCGCGCCATGGATGAAGCGTTCGAGATAGGGCTTGCCGTTTCCGGCAGCGGTCTCGCCGGTCAGCGTGAATTGCATGATGTCGGAGGCCTGGATCAGTTCCGGCGCGCGGCCGCGCGACAGCAGGAATTTCGAGGGGTCGTCCGGATGGCGCATGCTGACATGACCAAAGGCGTCGCAGACTTTTTCCGCGGCCAGGATGCGGTTGGCGATGACGAGTTCGTCGATGGCGGTTTTCAAATCGGACATTGGCGCTCCATTTTTCACCATGGCCGGGCTTGACCCGGCCACCCAGCCGCCGCGCGCCTGCGCGGCGAACGACTCTGCCGACGCGTTTACATCGCCGTTGCGGATTCTACCAGCCCGCGGACGCGGGCTTGCTGGTTGGCCGGCTCGGTGGCCGGCCATGGTGAGTCGGTTACAGGATAAAGCTCACCGCGCCGAGCGAGCCCAGCTCATGGGCATCGATGATGACGCGCCGCTCCTTGATGCGCAATTCATTGCCCACGCGCTTCAGCACATAGCGATAGGCCCCGACATATTCGCGCACGCGTTCATAGCGGCGAAAGCGGTTGCAGATGAAATTGGCCGCCACCGTCACGGTTTCACCCTCGGCGCTCACAATTCGCACATTCGAAATCATCCGCCGCGTGCGCGAATGGGGATATTCGGCATGGCAATCCGGACTCATCAGCCGTTTCACGCGCTCGCGGATGCGCACAATGTCATCGGCGAGGATGAACAGAACCGTCCGGTGGTCGCCCTCGGGATGATCGTTCGGCGGCACGTAATAAGCGGCGTCGTCTGTCAGCAGCCCCAGCCATTCCTCGAGCTTCCATTCGTCCAGCAGGGCGGCTTCGCGGTAGAGGAAGTCCTCGACCTCGGCGCGGGTGATGGCGGCCATCAGACGGCCTCCATCAGCTGATTCCATTTGCGCCAGAAAATGCGCAGATGGTGCTCGTCGGAATTGAGCTGATCGCCTTCGCGCCCCATGCCGCGCGACATTTCCGTCCAGCGGTCGTCCTGCCAATTGGCAAGCCCTTGCTGCACGAGTTCCAGCGCCTCCACATCGTCGGGTGTGGCGAAACCGCCGGGGCCGTAAAACGTCAAAAACGCATCCAGCCGGCGCGACCGCGCGGTCGGTGTTTCCTCGACCGGGCCTAGCGCCCAGGCGGTCACCTGCATCTTGGTTGGTCCGTCGGGGAAGAAGGTGCGCACCGTCACGGACGAGCCGTCATTGATCACGAGATTGGGGAAGATCACGAGATTGCGGTTGGTCTCGGCGATGCGCCTGGCGCGGTCCGGACCGACGCGCGCCTCCAACTCGCGGCGGATTTCCGCCATCTCGGGCTTGGCCTCTTCGCCATAGATCGGAATCCAGGCCGCCACCGGCCGGCCGCGGAAATTGACGTTGTCGGTGGTGAAATGGCCGTTGCCGAGATCGATCGCGAGCCCCTTGGTCGGAAGCACGCGCCCCTCCGTCGGGCGTTCGATCTTCACCCCGGAATTGGCCATGTAGTTCAACCAGGTCGCATGGGTGGTCGGCAGATGGTAATCGTCAACGCTGTTCTCGACCATCAGCTTCCAGTTGGCAGCAATGTCGTATTCCTGCGCCCCGGCGATGATCTCCATCTGGCCGGACGGCGACTGGTCCACCACGAGATCGATATATTCGGTGGCGCGGCCCAGATAATCGGTCAGCGCAGGCGCATCGGGGTCCAGATTCAGGAACCAGAAATCGCGATAGGATTCGAAGCGCGCGGGCTTGCGCAGGCCGAGCGTGCTCTTGTCGAACTCGCCGCGATAGGCTTCCTCGCCCGGCACGCCGCCCAAGGCCCCGTCATTGCGATAGGCCCAGCCGTGATAGACACAGCGAAACGCCCGGCGCGAGCCTTCGCGTTCGGTACAGACGATGGCGCCGCGATGGCGGCAGGTGTTCAGGAAACAATGGATTTCCCCACGCATGTCGCGGTTGAAGATCACTGGCCGCCCGGCCACTTTGCGGGTCACGAAATCATTGGGCTTCTTCAGCTCCGAGGAATGACCGACATAGATCCAGCATTTGCCGAAGATATGGGCCATTTCGTCCCGAAGCACGGCTTCGGAGACATGGACCTCGCGGTCGAGCAGGAATTGGCGCTTCTCGGGATCATCGACGATATAGCTGCGAGGCATGGACATTCCTCTAACGCATGCAAATGGGTAGCGTCGAGGTTTATCCGATGCTATGGGCGCGGGACAATTGTCCTAGATCAAAAACCATGCACGACACGGTGAAAGACGCCCATTGGCACGAGCCCGGGGCCGGCGAGAACGCCGGGACCGGCGATTTTACGCGCCCGAAGCTGCCCTATGACCGCTTCATGGAAGCCGAAGGCGTGCCCGTCTTTCGCGGCATCGGCGTGAAGCGCGTGCAGGACCTGCCCATGACGCCATGGAAACGGCTGGGCGGGCGCGGCACCTATATCCAGCTTTACGGCACCGAAGGCCTGTGGGGCATGTATGTCGTCGAGGTGCCGGGCGCCGGTGCGCTGAACGTGGAACGCCACCTTTACGAGAAGATCGTCTTCGTGGTGGAGGGCCGTGGCTCGACCGAGGTGTGGCAGGAGGGCGATTCCAAGCGCCATGTCTTCGAATGGCAGAAGGGTTCGCTCTTCACCATTCCGCTGAATGCGTTTCACCGCATCGTCAATGCCGGGTCCGGCCCTGCGCTGTTGCTGTGCGGCACGTCGGCGCCCAATGTGATCAACCTGATCGACAGCCCGGAATTCGTGTTCGATTGTCCGCACGCGTTCCGCGAGCGTTTTTCGGGTGCGGCGGATTATTTCAAGCCGTGCGATGATATCGAGCCCGACCCGGTGCGCGGGCTCGCCATGCGGCGGACCAATTTCATTCCCGACATCATCACGACAGAGCTGCCTTTGGACAATCGCCGCTCGCCGGGTTACCGCCGCATGGAGCCGATGATGGCGGGCAACCGCTTCTATCAATTCATCGGCCAATACGAGACTGGGCGCTATTCCAAGGCGCACAAGCATCATTCGACCGCTGTGCTGATCTGTTTGAAGGGCAGCGGCTACACCTACACCTGGCCCGACGCGTTGGGCGTAACGCCATGGCGCGACGGTCACGGTGAGAAGGTGCTGCGCCAGGATTACGAGTTTGGCGGCATCGTCAGTGCGGCGCCGATGGCGGGCGATTGGTTTCATCAGCATTTCGGTGTGGCGAAGGACGGCTTGCGCGTGCTGGCCTGGCACGGGCCGAACAATCACCCGGCGCTGAAGGCCGGCCGCCCCGGCGAAGCGCTGAAGGACATTTGGGCGGTCGATTTGAACAAAGGCGGCAACGCGATTCCCTATCACATGGAAGACCCTGCACTGCGCCGCGAATATGAGAGCACATTGGCGCGCGAAGGTTTGGCCTCGCGCATGGAGCCGCGCTTTTACGACGCAGCCGGTGCCGCAGAAGCCGACGCCATCGGCGGATTCTAGGGAATTAACGAAAAACAGCGATGGCGATGCGTTCACACGCCGCAGGATGGCTTGAAACCGGAACGCGGGTACGCAGAGTCCCCTAGGTATCATTCCCAAATAGTTTGCGTGCCTGCCAAGCGGCAAAATCCTCTTTGTTCGATGGAGGATTTCCCATGGCTAACTTCTCGGAATTCATGGCACCGCTCAGTTCTTCCGCGGCTCACCACGCCAGCAGGGGATTTGCCCCGCGGCAGTTTATGTACTCCCAGAAGCTGCGCGTGCGCCGCCTTGCGCCTGGTGCTGCTCTCTTTGCCGACGTCGCGTTCAAGCGCTCCAGCGACAACGGGCTCTATTCGGTTTAGGCCAAAAAAACGGCGGAGCGCCGTTACGACGCCCCGCCTCGAATAGTGCTTCGGCCCCCTTTAGGAGAGGGTCGAATAGCTCCTCAAGCCACTAACCCCCTTCGTCGCCGGCCGGCTTGGCCGCTGCCGCCACGGGTCCAACCGTGCGCTCGAAATCGGCCTGCGAGCTGGGATTGCCGTGAATTGGCACATGCTGAACAACGTCAAGCTTCAGCCGCTTGATGTTGTTGTAGAGCGCGATTGTGTTCGCATTGATCTGGTCGGCCGGCGCTCCCGCAGGCGGCGGTCCCATGTCCGCGTTGATCAGGATCTTCGCCTTCGGCAGATAGACGATCGCCATGTCGGCGGCATGATTGAAGCCTTCGACATGGTAGCTGATGATCGACTGATTGCCGTCGGTGATGGCGTGCCGTTCCCGATAGGTCTCGAGCTTTCCGGGTCCGGGGCCGGTCGTGGCAAATGGAGTCATCGACAAGCGGTCAGGGCTGAGCGTCCGCGGCTGCGGCACCAGGATCACCCGCTCGTAGAAGTTCTTGTTCGCCTCATTGGTGACGATGGTGGCGCCTTCCGCATAAGCCGCGCGCAAGCCGCCCGCATGATCCCAATGATGATGGGTGTTGACGACATATTTGATCTGCTTGCCCGGAATGAGCCGCTTGGTTTCCGCGATCACCGCAAGCGTACGCGCGTCGTCCAATGGCGTTTCGATAATCGCGGCGAAGTCCTTGAACTCGACCGCGATGCTGTTGTGCGAGCCGCCGCCGATCAGCCACACGCCGTCGGCAAGCTTCGTGGTCTGGATGTTGACCTTGGGCATCCCGGCGCTGCGCACAGCATCGGGAACCGTCAATGATGCGTTCTGCACGTTCGCCTTCACGTCGGTCGCCTGGACATCCATGAGGTTCATGCCGCGCACGAGCGGATGATCGCCTTGGTGCATGTGGATGTGGTACGGCGCCTTGATGCCGTTGCCGATGTCGCGCCAATCGCTGTAGCGAATCTCGACCTGCATATCGCCCATCATCGGGCTCGGGATCCAAGTCACGACCCGTTCCAGCATGTTCTGCGCGTTGAACTCGCCGGTCGCCTGCCACTTGCCCATTGTCGTGAAGTGCACGACTTTCAGTGTCTTGCCTTGGCCGACGAATTCACGGTCGGATACGGACGCATTCGGGTCGGCCAATGCGGCCTTGATGAAGCCGTGCGGGCTCACCGCGACAAAGAGCTGGCGCGTTTCGGCTTGGTCGTTCTGGGCTTGCGGGGCGCCTTGCGCACTCGCGGTCCAGGCATAATTGCCGCTGGCAAGCGCCGATGCGCGCTGCTCGCCTACAATGGGAAAGCCTGCGCCGCCGCCAATTTTCGGGTTGTTGCCCTGAACGCGAACCTGCTCTTCTTTGTATGACTTGCTGGGATAGTCGATGGTGAGCGTGTAGCTCTGCAGGTCCACGCGGTTCCAATCGTCATTGGTGGTGTAATTCTGGCCGATATAGGCAAAGCGGCCTTTGCCAGTGAACTGGATCGAATTGACTTTGCTCGCGCCCACGGCCCGGTCGGCGGCCTGCAACAGGGCTTTGGCATCCTGGGCGGCTGCCGGCGTGGCCAGCAGCGGTCCTCCGATCAGAGCAGACATTACAAACAACGTTCGAACTACGTTCCTCATATCGCTCCCTCCTAGATGTTTTGCGGATACTGGACGCGCTTGCCCCGGCGGGCGGAAGCCCGAAAGACCGGCAAGCTTGTGCTTAGGTTACCACAGAAGGCAGGTGTTTTTCCGGGCGGCCTGCAAATGCCCGATCACATCGTCGAAACGGGGCCGGCCGGGTTGCCAAACACAAGGCTGGAGTGTGAAACTCCCGAAAACCCAGGGGAGGATTTCATGACGGACAGAAGCGCATCCATGTCGGAACTGGCCGCCGCGGGCAAACGCGAGGGCCTGTTGGCGGGTGTCAGCGATGCGCAGCTTGCCTATTCGTTCTTCCGCTTTTCCATGGGCGTTGTCATTTTCTTTCACGGCGCTATGCGGATGATCACCGGCGTCGATGCCTGGGTCGCCAAGGAGTCGCAAATCTTTGTCGGCGATCCCTTGCTGCCGATGTGGTTCGTGGTGGCGTTTCTTTATGTCCTGCCCACCATCGAAGTGGTGTTGGGTACGCTGACGATGGTGGGTCTCTTCACGCGCTGGGTGCTGTTGGCCGGTGCCGTGCTGATGCTGGTGCTGACCTTCGGGAACCTGACGCGCCAGGATTGGGGCACGGTCGGCAACGAACTGCATTATGTCCTGTACTACACGATCATGATCGCGGGCCTGAAATACAACCGCTTCGCCCTCGATACGCGCAAGGCTGGATAGTTCAGCGCGAAATCTCCTCCAGCGACCGCTTGCTGGTTCGGGGGCCGAAGATTCCGATCGACAGCATGACAAGAACCATGCTGCCCGCGATCAGCACGAACACGCCATCGACGCCGAAACCATTCAGCACGAAGGCGATGACAAAGGCGCTGAAGACGACTGACAGGCGGCTGAACGAATAGACAAAGCCGACCGCGAGCGCGCGGATGCGCGTTGGAAACAGCTCCGTCTGATAGGTGTGATAGGTGAAGGACAGAATGTTGTTGGCGAGCGTCACCAGCACGCCGAAGCCAATAAGCGCAGCCGCCGCGGTCATCTCCGCGAAAGCGAGCCCGAAGACCGCAATGCCCAACGCGGCCGTTACGATCACCCATTTGCGCTCGAAGCGGTCGGCGAAGGCGATGCCGAGCAGCGGCCCCAAAGGCGCGGCGATGGCGATGATGAAAGTGTATTGCAGGCTGGTCGTCACGCCGATGCCGCGCGCGATCAGGAAGGTCGGCACCCAATTGGAAAAGCCGTAAAAGCCGACTGTCTGGAAAATATTGAACACGATCAGCATCAGCGTGCGCGTCAGATAGGGAGGCTGCCAGATTTCGCCAAAGCGCCCCTGGCGCGGCGCAATCTCGGGGTCGCTCACCCGCGGCAAGGGCGCACCGGTTTCCGCCGCGACTTGGGCTTCCAGGCCACAGAGCACGCGTTCCGCTTCGTCAAGCCGGCCATGGCTCGCAAGCCAGCGCGGGCTTTCCGGCACGTTACGCCGGATCCACAGCACGAACAGCGCCCCGACCGAACCGATCAGCACCACCCAGCGCCAGCCGTCGAACCCCAGGGGTGCGATCGGCACCAATTGCCAGGCCAGAAACGCCACCATAGGAACGGCCAGAAACTGAACCACCTGATTGTAGGCGAAGGCGCGCCCGCGCACATGTTTGGGCACCAGCTCGGCGATATAGGCATCCACGGTGACCAATTCGACGCCGATACCGATGCCGGCAATGAAGCGCCAAAGATTGAGCCCGAACGCATCGGTCTGGAACGCCATCACGACGGTCGCAGCCGTGTACCACAGCATCGACATGGTGAAGATCGTCCGCCGTCCGAAACGGTCGGCGACGAAGCCGAACAAAGCGGTGCCCAGAAAAAGACCGGCGAACAAAGCCGCGACGAAGCTTGCGATGCCGCTATTGCCGAACAGGCCCGGCGTCGTGGGCGTGAGGATGCCGCTTCTGACCAGACCCGGCGCGACATAGCCGGTGAAGAACAGATCGTAGAATTCGAAGAAGCCGCCTAACGACAGCAGCAGCACCCGGATCCAAATGGTGCGCGTCGCGGGAAGCCGGTCGAGCCGCGCGCCCACGAGGCCGGCGGAAGGCCCGGCCTCGCTGAGCGGTACGGCGACCATCATCGCCCGTCAGTCTTCGGCGACGATCGGATTCTTCAGGATGCCGATGCCGTCGATCTCCACCTCGACGGTTTCGCCGGGCTTCATCCAGCGCCGCGGCTCGCGCCGCATGCCCACCCCGCCGGGTGTTCCCGACACGATGACATCGCCCGGCATCAGCCGCGTGAAGCGCGAGATATATTCAATCAGCCGCGGCACCGGGAAAATCATCTGGTCGAAATCGGCATATTGCAGACGCTCGCCCGAAACGCGCGTCTGGATGTGCTTGCCGGACAGGTTGCCCATTTCATCGCGCGTCACCATGTAAGGCCCGAACGGCCCGGTGGCGGGGAAGTTCTTCCCCGGCGTCCATTGCGAGGTGTGGTTCTGGTAATCGCGGATCGACACGTCATTGTAGCAGGAATAGCCCGCGACATAGTCATAGGCTTGGTCTTCCGGGATATAGCGTCCGGGCTTGCCGATGATCACCGCGAGTTCGCACTCATAATCGACCAGGTCGGAGAGCTTCGGCTTGATGACCGGTTGCAGATGGCCGATCTGTGTGTCGGCGAAGCGCACGAAAATGGTGGGGTTTTCGACCTTCGGCCGGCCGGTTTCCATCCGGTGCTCTTCATAATTGAGGCCGATGCACAGAATCTTGCCGGGGTTGGGGATCACCGGGTCGAACGTGACGTCGGCCAGCTTGTAGTCGGGCAGGGCCCCCTTCGCCACGCGTTCGGCCTCGCCCAGCGCGCCCGCGGAAAGTACCGCCTTGATGTCGGCATAACGTGCCCCCAGGCGGGACGACAGATCGACGATCCCGTTTGCCAGCACCACCCCATAATGCGCTGCACCGCCTGCGCGAAACGAAACAAGCTTCATGACTCTCTCCTGATTGTGACAAATCCCCGTTTGGCGGTGCTCATAGCCGAATTTGCCCGAGGCTTCACGCAAAAATCCGCTGGTCCTTCAACCCCATCGGGATAGGGGATGAGAAATTCGACATGTTTTCCCCGGCCCACGGGAGTTGATTCACAGAAAAACTCTGTCAATCTGCCCGTCGGGAGCCGGAGCGGAGATTTCCAGCCCGGGAGGAAAAATGGCTGTCGAACGCAATCTCGACGTCGGCGCGTTGATCGAGGGCAGCAAGCTTGCGCGTCCGCAAGTCGAAATCGCGTTGTGGCTCTGCACCCTGATGGTGCTCGAAGGCTACGACATGCAGACGCTGTCCTTCGCTACGCCCGCGATATTGCGGGCATGGCATGTCAGCCGGTCGGATTTCGGCTTCGTCCTGACCGCCCATCTGGTCGGCTATTTCGTCGGTGCGATGATCTTAAGCTTCTTCGGCGACCGTATCGGGCGGAAGAATATCGTCGTCATCGGTGCGATGATTTTCGGTGCCTTCACCTTTTCGGCGGGGTTTGCGACCTCGCCCCAGGAACTTTATCTGCTGCGTCTGGGGGCGGGGTTTGGTCTGGGCGGGGCCATTCCAAGCGGTATTGCCTTGGCCGCGGAATATATGCCCTCCCGCATCCGCGCCACCACCATCGGGCTGATGTTCGTGGGCTACAATCTGGGCGCGGCCGCCGGTGGCTTCATCGCCGCCTGGACGATCAAGGATTATGGCTGGTCCTGGGTGTTCTTCATCGGCGGGCTGGCGGCGGTTCCGATGTTCATCGGTCTCGCCTTTGCGCTGCCGGAATCGGTGCGTTTTCTCATCGTCAGCGGGGCTGCGCCCGCGCGCATCGCCGAAATCGTGCGGCGGCTGCGCCCGCACACCGATCTATCGGGCACGGTGCGCTATGTCCTGCACGAGGAAAGCCGCCGCAATTCGCCGCTCAGCCTGCTGACGGAAGGCCGGGCGCTGGTGACGGTTCTGCTCTGGGTTTCCTTTATCACCGCCTTTGCGGGTCATTATTTCATCACCCTCTGGATGCCCACGGTTCTCACCGATGACGGCTTTTCCGACGCCCAGGCGAACAGCGCGATGGGCATGTTCCAGGTCGGCGGCGCGGTGGGAAGTTTCCTGATCGCGTTCCTGCTCGACCGGCTGGGTATCCGCATCGTCGCGCTGACCTTCCTCGTGACCGCTCCCATCGTCGCAGCGCTCGGCCTGCACGCGAGTTACGGCGTGCTGATGCCGCATATGCTGATGGCAGGGCTCGGCGTGCTGGGCGGGCAAATCGGGCTGAACGCGCTGGCAGGCACGATCTATCCGACCTATATGCGCGCCACCGGCGCCGGCTGGGGGCTCGGCATCGGGCGCGTCGGTTCGCTTGCCGGGCCGATCCTCGGCGGCTATCTGCTGACTATGGGCATTCCACGGCCGACCTTGCTGCTTCTGGATTCGGTTCCGTTCCTGTTCTGCGCGGCTGCGCTTTACGCCATGTATATCGCCAAGCGCGCCCGCGACGGCCGTGAAGGCGAAATTCCTTTCGCCAAAGCCGGAGGCTTCGCCCACTGAGGTTTGGCGCCGCGGGGGACGCGGCTCACCCCACGCACCATCGAAATTTGAAACCACCATTCGGAGCCGTCTATGAATAAGCTACCGCTCACCGCGGCAATGCCGGAATACGAACATGTGCGCGATCTCGCGCTCGGGCGCATCCAGCCCGAGGGGATCGATCTCACTCTGCTGTCGTTTCCGGTCGAGGAAATCTTCTACCGCTTCATCGTCTACAAGGAATGGGAGGTCTCCGAAATTTCGATGGCGAAATATGTTTCGCTCATCGCGGCCGGCGACCAGAGCTTCTGGGCGCTGCCGATATTTCCCTCGCGCGTGTTCCGGCATTCCTCGCTCTATGTTCGCCGCGACGGCCCGATACACGCAATCGGCGATCTCGCGGGCCGTCGCGTCGGCATTCCCGAATGGGCGCAAACAGCGGCGGTTTATTCGCGTGGTTTCCTGGTGCACCAATATGGGCTCGATCTTGCCTCCATCAAATGGGTTCAAGCCGGCGTCAACCAGCCCGGACGGGTGGAGAAGGTCGATCTCGAACTGCCCAAGGGCGTTGTCATAGAGCGGCGGCCCGACAAATCGCTGAACGGCATGCTGCTCGCTGGTGAGGTGGATGCGGTTCTGGCCGCGCGCCCCCCCGATGCGTTCCTTGCCGGAGATCCCAATATCGCGCGCTTTTTCGCAGATTTTCTGGAAATCGAGCAACGCTATTACAAGGAGACCGGCATCTTCCCGATCATGCACACGGTCGCTGTCCGCCGCGATGTGCTCGACAAAAATCCCTGGGTTGCCCGCAACCTTTTCTATGCCTTCGACGAGGCGCGCAAGCGCGCCATTGCACGCGCGCTCGACAACACGGTCTCGCTCTATCCGATCCCCTGGGGCTTCGAATATGCGGCCCGCGGCCTCGACATGATGGGCGACGATTACTTCCCTTACGGCATCGAGAAGAACCGCAAGACCCTGGAGGCATTTCTGTCCTACGCGCATGAGCAGGGCGTCTGTAAGCGGCTTCTGAAGATCGAGGAATTGTTCCCGAAGCAGCTCTACACCACCCATAAAGTCTAGCGGCGGTCCGTCCCGGGACTTATATAGGTTGCGAAGCCAGGGCCACGGTGGAAGCGATGGATAGCCACGCCGCATTGCGCAAGAATGCCGACGAATTCGCGCGCTATTACGGACGGCTCGCGAAGGTGAACATGGCGCCGCTGTGGGAGGTTCTGAAGAACCTGGTCACGGCAGAGCCGGTGACCCCCGTGGTGCCGGCGCATTGGCGCTATTCGGAGGTGCGGCCGCTGCTATTCGAATCGGCCAGCATGATCTCCGCCGAGCAGGCGGAGCGTCGCGTGCTCGTGCTGGAAAATCCGGGGTTGCCCAACCAATCCTCGATCACGCATTCGCTGTATGCGGGCATTCAGCTCGTCATGCCGGGCGAGGTCGCGCCGCAGCACCGGCACAGCCAGGCGGCGCTGCGTTTTATCCTGGAAGGGAAGGGCGCCACGACCACGGTCGATGGCGAGCGCTTCGAGATGTATCCCGGCGACATGATCCTGACGCCCTCCTCGCAATGGCACGATCACCAGAACGAGACCGAGGAACCCATCGTGTGGATGGACGGGCTCGACATCGCGCTGGTCAATCTTCTCGACGCCAGCTTCATGCAGCGCTCCAACCAGAATGAGCAGGAGGTCACGCGCGAAAAGGAGACCAGCCAGACCCGCTACGGCGCCAATCTGCTGCCCATCGACGATACGCCGGTCTCCCTGAATTCGCCGCTGATGCGCTATCCCTACGACCAGGCGCGGGCAACGTTGGAGCGAATGAAGAGCGCGTCGCCACTCGATCCGTGCCACGGCATCCGCATGCGCTATGCCCATCCCCGCACCGGCGATTGGGCGATGCCGACCATGGGGCCCGCGATCCAGCTCGTGCCCAAAGGGTTTTCCACCAACCCCTATCGCGCCACCGACGGAACCATTTTCGCGGTCGCGGAAGGGCGCGGCACCGCCACCATCGGCGACAAGGAATTCGCGCTGTCGCCGCACGATGTGTTCGTCTGCCCGGCATGGGCGTGGCGCTCATTGAAGGCGGATGATGATCTGGTGCTGTTCCATTTCTCGGATCGTCCGGTGCAGGAAAAACTGGGCCTGTGGCGCGAAGAGCGCGAGTCCGTCCGGCAATGATGTCCGGCCCTCATGGATAGTCTGAAGAAAAGCCGCGCTCCCGTCCTGATCGCCGGCGGCGGCATCGGCGGCCTGGCGGCGGCACTTGCGCTTGCGGGACGCGGCTTTCATGCGCGCGTTCTGGAACAGTCTCCCGAATTCAAGGAGATCGGCGCCGGCATTCAACTCGGCCCCAATTCATGGCGTGCCTTGCGTGCGCTTGGCGTCGAAGCGGCGGTGAAGCGGCTCGCGGTCTTCCCCCAAACCCTGACCATGATGGATGCGGTGACGGCCGAGAAGGCGGTTTCCATTCCGCTGGGCGGATTCGAGGAGCGTTTCAAAGCGCCCTATGCTCTCATTCACCGTGCCGATTTGCATAGCTGTCTGCTGGAGGCGTGCAAGGCATCGCCTCTCATCGCGCTCGAAACCTCCCGGCAGGTGACCGGTTTCGAAGACAATGGCAAAAGCGTCCGCATCGTCACGGCCGACGGTGCACCATATGAAGCACCCGGCTTCATCGCGGCGGACGGATTGTGGTCTACAATGCGTGCGAAACTGATCGGCGATGGCCCGCCCCGCGTGTCCGGCCATATCAGCTATCGCGCGGTGCTGAAGCCTTCCGACGTGCCGGAAAATTTGCGCCGCAACGATATGGTGCTGTGGGCCGGCCCCCGGTGCCACATGGTCCATTATCCGCTGCGCGGCGGCGAATTGTTCAACCTGGTCGCCACCTTCCACAGCAGCCGCTACCAGGAGGGCTGGAACTCCT
>DATLVC010000038.1:0-13621 GCA_035577685.1 Micropepsaceae bacterium
CCTCCGTCGCCATGAACCCGGCGAGGGCCACCGTCAACGCGCTTCCCCCCAGCAGGATGCGACGGAACCGTGAGTGGCGGCGCATAGTCATAGTGCATTGCGGCGTCAAACCCGGCATGTTCCCCCCTACCGACGCGGACCCGGTCATGTAGCAGTGGCGGGATGTGCTCTCCTCCCCCCGTTCGGAGGGTGGGACGCTTCATCGCGGGTGGCGCAAGCCGCCCGGCCGCATGGGGTCGCGAACGCGTGCGCTTGGGGGAACAAAGGTGGCGGACAACAGCAAATACGATGCTCTTCTCGATCAGATCTACGATGCCGCGCTCGAACCGCAGCGTTGGATGGACGTTCTGGATTCGCTCAACACGATGATGAACAGCCATGGTTTTGCGCTGTTCTTTCAGGACAAATCGGTCGTGCGTTTCAACCATTTCATGGGACTGGACGCCACCCATGTCAACGCTTACGCAAATCATTATGGCTTGATCAATCCGTGGGCGCATGCCGTCCAGCGCGCCCCGCAATTCGTCAGCGCGGCGCATGAATTGATGAAGCCATCCGATCTCGAACGCACCGAATTCTACAATGATTGGCTGAGCCCGCTCGGTCTTCACGATGCCATCGGCATTCCGATCCGGCGTGATGACGCGGCGATTTTCATTGCGAGTGGATTGAGGGACAAGAAGGCCGGCCACTACACCGCAGCGGAAAAACGGCTGGCCCAGCGGATCGCCCCGCATATGCAGCGCGCTGTCCAGATCTACGAACATCTGTATACGGCGCAATTCCTGCGCGACAGCCTGGTCGAGGGCATGGACTCCCTCGACATCGGCATCCTGCTGCTGGATGGGGAGTGCCGCGTGCTCTTCGCCAATCGGGTGGCGGACGCCATCCTCAAGCGCGGCGACGGCCTTTCGCATTGTCAGGGACGGCTTCGCGCCGCGCAGCCGAACACGAGCGAGGAGCTTGCCAAAGCGGTTCGCGCCGCTGCCGCAACCGGCACGCGGCGGGGCGATGATTCCGGCAGCGTCGTCGTGCTCCGCCGCAAAAAGGGAAAGCCGATGACAGTGCTGGTCTGTCCCCGCCGCACGGAAGTCGATTTCGGCTACCGCAACGCGACAGTCATGGCATTCGTCAGCGATCCCGATGCGAATACCGATATCGACGAAAGGCACGCGGCGCGACTCTATGGTCTTTCCCGCGCCGAAGCTCAGCTTCTAAAGGCGCTGCTGCAGGGAACGCGTCTATCCGATTACGCCGACATGGCCGGCATCACGCTCAACACCGCCAAGGGTTACCTCAAGCAGATTTTCCACAAGACCGGTAGCGGGCGGCAGAGCGATCTGCTGCGGCTGTTCTTCGCCGATCCCGTGCTGCGCCTTGCGTCAGCCAAGGGGCGTCCACGTGGTTAGAGGCGTCAGGCGATAAAGAACATATGACAGGCGGCAAGCAGCCGTTCGATCATGCAGGGTTTGCTCAAGAACACGCTGCCTTCCACACGCCGACTGTCATCGGGGGAATTGCCGGAAACATAGACAACCGGAAGCCTGGCATTGGCGGTGCGGCAGGCTTCCGCCACCTCCCAACCCGTAATGCCGCCATCCAGCCTGATATCCGTGACCAGCAGATCGACGGTCTCGCCGCCTGCCAGGATTTCCAGGGCGCGCTCGCCCGAGGCCGCTTCCAGCACGCGCCAGCCGGCGACCGTCATTTCCTCGTAGAGAGATTGGCGCAGCAGCCATTCGTCTTCGACGAGAAGAACTGTACGGGAAGGGACAGTCACCTCGTCATTCCGCTGAAATCCGAGATCATAGACATTCGCTCCGTTTTCACTGCGCTGCCACGATTTGTGCTGTTCCGAGCTTGGCTGATCCATGACGTCTCAATCGCCCCTTGTGCAAAGCAATAACGATTGGCGTCTGTTTCGGGTTCCTGGACGAAACCGTGTTGAACATTCGGGGTGGTCAAGCGTTGCCTTAGGGACGATTGGGGTCGGTCGGCATGGTGGGCTCCCGAATTGCCCGCGAAATGCCGGTCAATATAAATGCTCGGGGGAGGAAGCGGGATGCGATTGCCGCCTATCGGTCAGAACGCCTTTAAGGCCGAGGAACCGGCATCGCACTTGTTCGTTCAGCAGCAAGAAGATGCCGCGGAGCGTCTGGCTGCCATCGTCGAATCCTCGGACGATGCCATCATCGGCAAGGACCTCAACGGAATCATCACGAGCTGGAACGAAGGCGCGAGGCGAATCTTCGGCTATGAGGCTGCCGAGATCATCGGTCAGCCCGTCACCACCCTGATTCCACCCGACCATCATAATGAGGAACCGTCGATTCTCGCGCGTGTGCGGCGCGGCGAGCGCGTCGATCATTACGAGACCATCCGCCGGCGCAAGGACGGCAGCCTGATCGATATTTCGCTCACCATATCGCCGGTCAAGAATGCGCAAGGGCACATCGTCGGCGCTTCAAAAATCGCGCGCGACATTACCGGACGCAAACGGGCCGAGCGTCTGCTGCAACGGCAGACGCTGCGTCTGGAGCGGCTCAACCACGTCGCCAAGATGATCGCGCGCGACCTCGATCTCGACCGCACGGTTCAGACCGTGACCGATATCGCCACCGAGCTGACCGGGGCCAAATTCGGCGCGTTTTTTTATAATGCCATGGACCCCAGCGGCGAAAACTATGTTTTGTTCGGGGTGTCCGGCGCGCCGCGTGACGCGGTTGAACGTTTCGGCGTGCCGCGCAACGAGCAAATGTTTGACGCCACGTTCAAGGACTCCAAGGTGGTGCGTTCGGACGATATCCGCTGCGATTCGCGCTATGCCTACGAAGGGACGCATTGCAACCTGCTCGATGAGCTGTCGGTGGTGAGTTATCTCGCCGTGCCTGTTATCGGGCGTACGGGCGATGTTTTGGGCGGACTGTTCTTCGGCCATGACCAGCCGGGAATTTTTTCGCAGGAGGCGGAAGATATCGCCACCGGCATTGCCGGGCATGCCGCGATTGCCATCGACAATGCACGTCTGCATCGGACCGTCCAGGATGAGCTGGCGCAGCGGCGCCGGGCCGAAGACGCCAAAGAGCTTTTGCTGCACGAAATACAGCATCGCGTGAAGAATACGCTGGGCACGGTGCTCGCCATTGCCGGCCAAACCTTCCGCCGGGCACCCGTCGAGGAGCGCAACGTCTTCGCCGCGCGCATCCAGGCGCTGGCGGAGGCCCACGCGCTGCTGACGCAGAATGATGGCAATCGCGCCGAGCTCCGCGATGTGGTGGAGCACGCGTTGGCGCCATTTCGCGAGACCAGCCGCGACCGTTTCCATGTCTCGGGCCCCGATACCAGTCTGGAAGCCGGCAAGTCTCTAACGCTTGCCATGGTGCTGCACGAGCTGGGCACCAACGCCGTCAAATATGGCGCGCTCTCGAACGATATGGGCACGATCGCGCTCGATTGGGAAATCCGGGATGGCGAACATGATCAGACGCTCAAACTGGTGTGGCAGGAGAAGGGCGGGCCGCCGGTTTCGCCTCCCGAGCACAAAGGGTTCGGCTCCACTCTGATCGAGCGCGCTTTGGACGGAAACCGGGGCAAGGCGCAGCTTGAATATGCAACGTCCGGTGTCGTGTGCTTATTGGAAATCGTCGTGTAGTGGCCGGCCCGGCCGGACTGGCAAACAGGTTTCTCAATCGAATCAAGAGCTAACGCCCATGAGGCAAAACGGCTCAGAGCGTCGCCTTGACTTTTGGTTGTGCGATTGGAGACTTCACAAATCTGCAATATTGGGACTGGTGCTCGTGGCGGCTGTTTGGCCTGACGGAGTGTGTCTTTGATGATGGCCGCGCCGCGCTTTCCAGCCGACGATGCCCGCAAGACGATTCTGCAATATCGCAAATTGGCGGACCAGGCGAAGGTGAATGCCGAGAAAGCGGGCGATGAAGCCGGCAAGGAATGGTTTCTGTCGCTGGCAAAGACCATGACGGCACTTGCCGACGCGCTCGAGTCGCAACGTCCGAAATAGCAGACGTCTTCTATCGGCGCTGAAAGGTTGGTCGGACCGCTCGCCCTGGCGCAAGTCTCAGTGAAAAGGTCGGTTTGGCCGGTCCGGGCGTCGGCCGGGCGCCCGGCCTAAACGGGAATTTCCTGCCCAGGGCCTCCGCGTTTTCCGCTCGGTAAGGTTTACCGGCGATAATGCCGCGATACCTCCTGATCTCCGGCATGCATCTCGAACCCGAAACCCACCATCCCATCGACCGCCGGCCGTCGCCCGCGCGCGTTGCGCATGAGCGGCCGGGCTTTGCCGCCCATTGCCCCATCCTGGAAATCGATCGCAATCCCGATATCGACTATTCTGTTCGCGCGGGGCAGCCCTCGCGCGCCTTGAAGAATCGGGCAATCGCCATGACCGCCGGGATGGCGCTGTTCATCATCGATGCGCTGCTGGTCACGCTGGTCTGGCCGCTGACCTTCTGGCTCGCCGTGAGGGGTGCTGCGGGGGAAGCGGGCTGGCTGCAGATACTGATCTTCGCGGCCTCCGATTTGCTTTTTCTTTACGCCTTGGGTCTCTACCGCCGCGATGTGATCGTGGACATTCAGACGTCGCTCGGGCGCATTCCGCTGGTGGTGGCAATTGCCGTTGTCGCCGCCGGTTTCGTCACCATGGCGCTGGGCTGGGTACTGTCCCCGGCGTTGTTTCCCGCCCCCAATTGGGCGGCATTGTTCATCGCGGCGACGGTGAGCTTCACGGCATGCGCGATGTCGGCGCGGCTGGCCTTCCCGATGCTGCGCCGTCATCGGCTGTTCCGTCCGCGTCTGCTCGTCATGGGCGCTGGCAAGCGCGCCTGGGATCTGGTGTGGATCCTGCGCAGCCAGGGGCGGAACCTGCAATATGATGTGACTTTCGTGCACGATGAAACCTTCGGCGCAGTCGATCCGCGCCTGGCTGCCGATCCCGCGAACCACATCGTATCGGCCTCGGGCAATCTTCTGGAAATCGCCGGCCGTGCGCGGGCGGACCAGATCGTGGTCGCGCCCGACGAGCGGCGTGGCATGGCGTTGGAAGCATTGATCGGATGCAAGACGGCCGGTTATCCGGTGCTGCACTACATGCGCTTTTTGGAGAAGGAGGTACGCCGCATCGACATCAAGCGGCTGGATCTCACCTGGGTGCTGTATTCCGACGGCTTCTATTTCGGCCCGCTCGACCGGGCGCTGAAGCGCATACTCGACATCACGGTGAGCCTTCTGATCCTGACGGTGTTTTCGCCGATTCTGTTGCTCGGGATGCTGGCGGTGCGGCTGGGCGACGGCGGCAGCGTATTCTACAAGCAGGAGCGTGTGACTCTGGGCGGACGCAAATTCCAAATCCAGAAATTGCGGACGATGCGCATGAACGCCGAAAGCGGCGGCGCGGTTTGGGCCGCGGCGGGCGACAGCCGAATCACACGCGTCGGTGCATTCCTGCGCCGCAGCCGAATCGACGAGCTACCGCAGCTTTTCAACGTGCTGATCGGGGACATGTCCCTGGTGGGTCCGCGCCCGGAGCGGCCGGAATTCATCGAGGAGCTTGCGAAACAATTGCCGCTTTACGTGGAGCGGCACGCCGTGAAGGCCGGAATGACCGGCTGGGCGCAGATCAATTATCCCTATGGGGCTTCGCTGGATGATGCGCGGTCGAAGCTCAGCTACGACCTCTATTACGTGAAGAATTTCAGCATTTTTTTCGATTTGCTGATCATCATGCAAACGCTCAGGGTCGTGATTTGGCCTGGCGGCGGCGTACGCTGAACACCGCGATACGCGTATCGCGTGAATAGGTTCCGTGATTGTACCAGCAATCCACACTTATTCGCTGCTTTGCCACCCTCGCGCCCATTTTCTCACAATAATCTCACAGGTCCGCTTCCATTGAGCGCATGTTCTTAAACATTCGTTAATAGGATTATTTCCTTAACGATGTCGGTGTACGCGTTGATTGACCCAGAGATTGGCCAGATACCCGGTGAATAAAGCCTTTAGTGCAGTTGTGCTGGTGGTCGCGTCCGAAGCGCTTTTCGCCGGCATCCTCTACCATCGGGCTTTCGCCGCTCCCGCACCCTCCGACGCCGAATATTCCGCCGCCATCGAGGCCGCGCGTGCCGGCAGCGTCACCGATGCCTTGCCGGTGATCGAAAATCGTTACCGCGCGAACCCTCAGGATCTGTCGGTCGCTTACGATTACGTCCTGGTTCTGGGATGGGCGAATCGCCCGAACGACGCGATCGCCCTTTATGAAATGCTGCCGCCGGGAGACCGGCCGACCTATCTGGAGACGGCTGTCGCGCGCGATTATCGCGACGCCGGCGATTACGACAAGGCGCTGATGCTGTATCGCGGCGGACGTGCGCGGGTTCCCGACGATCTTTCCTTCGCCTATGGGGAAATCCTTACACTGACGGATGCCGGACGCGCCGAAGATGCCGCGACCGAGGCAGGCGTGCTCCTCAATCTGCATCCGGAGGATGTCGAGCTGTTGTCGGCGGCGATCTATGCCAACGCGGCCGCCGATCATTACACCGACACGTTGGCCTTGGCCGAACGCATGCTGACGATTGCACCGGATGATCGCGAGGCGCAGCGCCAGCGCGTTTTTGCGCTGCGCGGGCTTGGCCAATACATGCTAGCGCTCGAACTTGCCGAACAATCGCCCGATCTGTTTTCCGCAACCGAGTTGCGCGGCTTGACAGGCGATTATCTGGCCTCGCTCGTGCGCCAGGGCGAACAACCCGCAGCCAATGATGCTGAGCGTCTGGCCAATGTCGACCGCGCCATCATGGAACTCGACCGCCGGATTGCGATGTGGTCGGCCCAGGGCGCCGGCAACACGCCCGAAGTGCACACCGCGCGATTCAACCGCATCGTTGCGCTGGAAGATCGTGGCCGCAGTCAGGACGTCATCACCGAATACAACGCGCTGAAAAGTGAAGGCGTCGAGCTGCCGTCCTTTGCGCTGAAAGTCGTCGCCGATGCCTATTCGCGGCTGCGCGATCCTGAAAATGCACGCCGGCTTTACGAGGCCGCTCTTGTCGGCAACCCGAAAGATTTCGAAAGCCGCATCGGACTTTTTTATGCCGAGCTCGAATCCGAAGATTTCGATGCGGCCTTCGCCACCATCGACGCGCTCGCCGCCGAGCAGATGCCCTATCTGACCGTGAACGGCCAGGCCCAGACGACGCCCAATCCGGCGTGGCTTCGGGCCCAGCTCGTCGCAGCGATGGCGCGCTTCTATGCCGGCGATACCGACGAAGCCGAACGGCGCGTGCGGGCCATGATTGCGCAGGCGCCCAACGATGCTTCCTTGCGGCAGGCGCTGGGAACTATCCTGTTGGGGCGCGGGAAGCCGCATGCGGCCGACCAGCAATTTGCCGCCGGGCAGGTGATTGTTCCCGACGATACCAATCTCGCTACCGCGCGCGCCGATACTGCGATCACGCGCGGCGACCGGGTGCTGGGCGCGGCAGAGGCGGAACGCCTGTTTCGGCGTGATCCTTTGGTCAACGGGGTGATCCAGCTTCGCCGTCGCGTCAACATCCTGGAACGGCCCGAACTGATCGTGCGATGGAATGCCAATCTTCAAAGCACGCGCGTTCCGGTCTCGGGCGATAGTTTCGCCATCGAGACACAGCTCTTCTCCGCACCTATTGACGACACCTTCCGGCTCTATGTCGATTATGGATTTTCGACGGCCAAACTTCCCGAAGGCAATATCGTCAACAATCACGCGGCGATCGGCCTCGAATATACCGGCCTCGATATCGGCGCGAATATCGAAATCTCCAACGACAGCTCGCCGCGCTCCCATGCCGGGGTACGTGCCGCCCTCTCATGGGCGCCGGACGATTACTGGCGATTTTCCGGCGCGGGACAAATCTATTCCGCCGACACGCCACTGCGCGCGATCAAGAACCATGTCAGCGCCAATTCCTGGGCGGTGAGGGCGGCATTTTCGCCCAACGAGTTGCAATCTTACGCGCTCGCCGGAGAGCTGGTGACGTTTTCGGACGGCAATGACCGCACGGTTCTCGATGCTAGCGCGACGCAGCGCGTATTGACCTGGCCGCATCTCACGGTGGATGCGACCGGGGATCTCTATGCCTCGAAAAATACGCTGAGCAACGCGTCCTATTTCAATCCGAAGGAGGATTTGTCCGGTAGCCTCACCGTGACCGCCAATCAGATTCTCTACCGCCGCTACAGTTTTGTGTATTCACACAGTTTCAGCGTGACAGCCGGCGATTATCTGGAAAGCGGCTTTCACGGCGGCTTTGCCGGCAGCCTCTATTACGAGCAGCGCTTGCGTTTCAACGACGACTGGGATGGCGCCATCGGCGTCCGCCTGCGGCGTCAGCCCTATGACGGCCATTCCGAAAATAGTTTCGCCATTCTGGGCAGCGTCGATTGGAGGTTCTGAAAATGGTTTTGCCGATTCTCCAAGCGTTTGCCGATTGCCGGATTGTCATTGGGTTGCGTAGCAGGACGGTCAAGTAGTGTTGGACCACGTCCTCAGCATCCTCATCGTCGGCCTGATCGTCGGCACGATTGCGGCCGTGCGGGGGCTGCAGCAATTCATTTTTCTCTATCCGCTTTTCATGTCCTATGTCTGGACGGTGGGCGGCGTTTATTTCTTCTATCATTGGGAAAATAAATCTCCGATGCCGGAGACGGCGCCCGATCTGAACGCGACGCCTTTCGTTTCGATCATCGTTCCCTGCTTCGACGAAGAGCCCAATGTTCGCGAGACCATGGCCTCGCTGCTGGCGCAGAATTATCCCGAATTCGAGATCATCGCCGTCAATGACGGATCGGCTGATTCCACCGGCGTCATATTGGATGAACTGTCGGCGGCGAATCCGCGCCTGCGCGTGATCCATTTTGCGGAAAATCAGGGCAAGGGACTGGCACTCTGCATGGGCGCCATGGCCTCGCGCGGCGAGTTCATCGTCTGCATCGACGGCGACAGCCTTCTGCATCCCAACGCGACGGCCTATCTGGTGCAGCCCCTCGTCAGCAATCCCCGGGCCGGTGCCGTAACCGGCAATCCGCGCATCCGTACGCGCTCCACGCTCATCGGCTGCATTCAGGTGGGCGAATTTTCCTCCATCGTCGGCATGATCAAGCGGGCCCAACGCATCTATGGACGGATTTTCACCGTCTCCGGGGTGGTGACCGCGTTCCGCAAGCAGGCGCTGCAGCGCGTCGGCTATTGGAGCCTCAACATGGTCACCGAGGACATCGACATCAGTTGGAAATTGCAGCGCGATCATTGGGGCATTCTCTATGCGCCCAATGCGCTGTGCTGGATCCTGATGCCCGAGACATTGCGCGGCCTGTGGCGTCAGCGCCTGCGCTGGGCCCAGGGCGGGGCGGAGGTTTGCCTCAAGAATATCAGCAACCTTTGGCGCTGGCGGCTTCGGCGCATGTGGCCGCTGCTGTTCGAATATTGTGTGAGCGTGTCCTGGGCCTATGCGTTTCTCTTGACGGTTGTGCTTTGGGCCATCGGGCTGTTCATTCCCATGCCGGAGGGATTGTATGTCGCCACCATATTCCCGCCGGCCTTCACCGGACTTGTTCTGGGAACGACGGGGCTCATCCAGTTCGCTTCGAGCATCATCATCGAATCGCGCTACGAGCCGAAGCTTTGGCATCAGATCGCGTGGACGATTTGGTATCCTGCGATCTATTGGGCCATCGTCGCGGCGACCAGCATTGTAGGCTTTCCCAAGGCGCTCGCGAAGCGGCGCGCGACGCGTGCGGCCTGGGTCAGCCCTGACCGGGGGATCCACCAATCGTAGACGATCTCATCATCCGCCAAGGTCTCAAACGGAATCCGGTCCGGCAGCTCCTGGAAGGGATTCTGACGATCGTGTTCTGGGGCGGGTATTTCTATCTCATGCGGCACGCGCTGTCGGTCGTGCTCAGCTATTTCGGCATTCCCGCCCCATGGGGACTGCAATTCAACGATATCAGCGTCCCGCCGATTCTGAACAATATGAAAATCTACGCCATCGTCATCGTGGTCAACACGGCGATATTCATCGGCTGGGCGGTGTACAACAAAGCCATGTTCGGTTCGCGCAATCGCCGCCGCAATCCCGCCCCTGTCACGCCGGCGGAAGTGGCGAACTTCTTTTCCCTTGATACGGGAACGGTCGATACCTGCCGCGCGGCGCGGCGCATGGTCATGGTCCATGACGGCAATGGCAAACTCATCCAGTGCGACACCGAATAGCTTGGCCTGTGCAATGTGGTCACCGAACGGAGACCCTGGTCTGTATGAATTTAATATTTCTTTTAACCATTCGGTTGGAATCGCCTTGTTGCAATGCGGCATTTGGGCGATAAAAGCTTGCAATGGTGCAAAGGATGTAATGCGTTCTGTGTAAGCGTTCGTGCCGCCCGGGGGGAGCGGGACGGGATTTCCAGGACGCAAGTAACTGGATTTGCAATGAAATTTCCCAACCCCCTGGCGATTGCACTGCTCTTTTCCGGATTGATGGCTGTCCCGGCCGAGGCCAATCTCATCAGCAATGGCAGTTTCGAGACCCCGGGCGTCCCGTCCTCGTCGTTAACCTGCGGCAGCGTCTTTAATAATGGTTGCCAGGGCTATTATTCGCCCTTCCAGACCAATTATCCCGGCGATCCGTCCGACGATATTTCCGGCTGGCTTGTGACCGGCAAGGACGCCGGCGTGAACGCTCTCGGCACGCCCTATGCCTCGGTCATGCAATTGGGGGCCGCCTACACCGAAACCGATTTTGGCCCCACCGGCGGAACGCTGCATTTCGATGCCGAGGATGGAACCCAATCGCTCGACCTGACAGGGGAGGGCAATCAGGGCGCAAACGGCGTCAAGCAAAGCTTCACCAGCACGCCCGGAACGAAATATTCGTTGTCCTTTTATCTCGGCCACCAGGACACCCGCGCCGACGGCTATGCCGGCGACAGCCTGGTCGATCTCTATATCGACGGCGTTCTGGTCGCCACGTTCGACAATTCCGCGTTCGTTTCGCAGGACGTCGCGTGGGAGCAGTTCGCCTACGACTTCACGGCGACGGGCACGTCCACCGTGCTCGCTTTCATCAACGCAACGCCGGTTGGTAACAACTACACCGGCCTCGACAATGTCGTGCTCGACGCGATTGCCGTGCCTGAGCCGGCGACACTGGCCTTGTTCGCCCTCGGGTTTGGCGTCCTGGTTCTGCGGCGCCGGAAGACCGCCCCCCATCTGACGGCCAACGTGCGCATGCGCCGTACACGGATCAAACGCACGGAGCCGGTCGTGTAGTCTATACTTGGTTTGCATTGAGTTTATTTACTGCTCAAAAACAAACTCACCATGGCAGGGCTTGACCCTGCCAACCAGCGCGCCCGCGTCTGCGGGCGCAAAACAATCTCGGCTCGTAGACGCTCGCCGGCTGGGTGGCCGGCTCGGAGGCCGGCCATAGTGAGAGATTTGAGTCTAACCAATCCAAAACGAGTCCAGTTCAGGTTTCGACCACCCGGTTGGGCAGCTCGTCGCGGTCATCGGCTTGCTTCGGAAAATGCTCCGCCAGCAGCGCGCCGACCGTACGGATCGCCGCGGCAAGCCCATCGCTCAATCGCCCCGCGCCCGCTTCGGACGCTATCAGCGCCACGGTTTTGTCCCATTCGTCGGGGGCGACCTTCGCATGGATGCCGCTGTCCGCCAGCACCTCGATGCGGCGCGGCATCATGGATATGTAAAGCAAGACCCCCGTCCGCCCCGAGGTTAGATGGACGCCATGGGCCATGAACTGCGCCAGGGCTGCGCGGTGTGCGGCATCTTCGGCGAGCGCCGGCGGAACCACGCGATAGCGCAGACGCGGAATCGACAAAAGCGCCGACACGCCGACAAAACTGGCCACCTGCAGCATCAATATGACCGTGGTGGTGAGGCCGGTCGCGAGGTGAAGCACCCACGGCAGCAGCAGCGCAAACAGCGCTCCCCATAAAACGGGAACCAGCCGGAAGGCATCGGCGGAATGAGCGACCACGACATAGATCTCGCCGGAGGTGTTGGCCTCTGCGTCGCGGATTTCCTGTGTGAGGCGCGCATGCTCCTCGGCGCTGAGCGCGGGCGGCATCACCATCGGCCCGAAGCGCCGCCGCCGCCGAACGATCCACCTCCGCCGGAAAAGCCGCCGCCGGAACCGCCGCCGCCCCAGCCGCCGCCGGGAAACCCGCCGCCCATCGGAATGATCCAGGGCATGCCGCCGCCGCGCCAGCCGCGCCGCCGCGATCTCAGCACCAGGAACAGCCAGAAACCGAGGAACAGGATGATCCAGATGAATTGGCCGATGCCCGCGGTCCCTTGGGGACCGTTGTCCTGTTCGGCTGCACGCCGCTTGAAGTCCTCGACATCGCCGGTCAGCACCTGGGTAAGGTCGTCGACGCCCCGCTGAATGCCGCCCGCGAAATCATTGACGCGGAAGCGCGGCAGGATCGCATTCTCGATGATGAGCCGCGACACAGCATCGGTCAGTGTACCTTCCAGGCCATAGCCGACCTCGATCCGCACCCGGTGTTCGTTCGGCGCCACGATGAGCAGCGCGCCGGTGTTCTTGGCCTTTTCCCCGATGCCCCAGGCGCGGCCGAGCCGGTAGCCATAATCCTCGATCTCGTAGCCTTGCAGCGATTTCAGCGTCACCACGACCAGCTGCCGGCCGGTCTTGGATTCCAGATCGGCAAGTTTGCGTTCGACGCCGGCGCGCGTACTGGCATCGAGAATGTGCGCGTCATCGACGACGCGCCCCGTCAGCGTTGGGAAGGTTGGCTCCGCCGCGGACGCGGCACCAATCCCGATGGCCGCGAACAAAAAGAGGATGAAAACCGAAAGACGTGCCATCGCGCTGGTCAGAACTGCACCGTGGGCGCGGCCTGATTCTGTTCGGTCGTGGTGAAAGTCGCCATCGGCTTGGCGCTGTAGACCGATGCCCACAACCGGCCAGGGAAGGTGCGCACTTCGGTGTTGTAGGTTTGCACCGCCTGGATGTAATCGCGGCGCGCCACGGCGATGCGGTTCTCCGTCCCTTCGAGCTGCGATTGCAGCGCCAGGAAGTTCTGGTTCGATTTCAGATCGGGATAATTCTCGCTGATGGCGAGCAGCCGCCCGAGCGCGCCGGAGAGCTGCGCCTGCGCTTCCTGGAACTTGCGGATGGCTTCGGGGTCGGTCAGCTGATTGGCGTTCACCTGAACCTGCGTCGCCTTGGCCCGCGCCTCCGTCACTTGGGTCAGGACCTCGCGTTCCTGGGTCGCGTAGCCCTTCACCGTGTTGACCAGATTGGGGATCAAATCCGCCCGGCGCTGATATTGGTTCTGCACCTCGCTCCAGGCGCTCTTGGCCTGTTCTTCCTCGGTGGGGATGGTGTTGATCCCGCACCCCGAAATCAGCAGCCCGGCGGCAATGAGCAGTCCCGCGGCATTCAGCTTCTTGGCCGAAAACTTCATCGCTGGTTTC
Source organism: Micropepsaceae bacterium (assembly GCA_035577685.1). Lineage (GTDB taxonomy): Bacteria > Pseudomonadota > Alphaproteobacteria > Micropepsales > Micropepsaceae > CAIYRG01. The sequence continues at coordinate 13,514 of DATLVC010000038.1, forward strand.
CTTCGACAATCACGGGGCTGGCTGCCCCCAACGCAATGCAAAAATGGTGTCTGTTTTGCGTCCGACAATCCATGAACGGCATTTAATATAGCTTGGCCTTGGGCGGCT
>DATLVC010000039.1:0-26435 GCA_035577685.1 Micropepsaceae bacterium
TCGAGCTGCAGCACTCGAAGGTCGTCGCGGAGCAGCTGATCCGGCCGACGTGGATCGTCGATCCCGAGGTCGACATCCGTCCCTCGAAGAACCAGATCGACGACCTCCTCGGCGAGATCAACCTGCGGGTGCAGCGCGGCCAGCGGTCCATCGTCACGACGCTCACGAAGAAGATGGCGGAGGATCTCGCCGACTACCTGCGCGAGATGGGCATCAAGGTCCACTACCTGCATTCCGAGATCGAGACCATCGAGCGGGTGGAGATCCTCCGCGATCTACGGCTCGGCGTGTACGACGTCGTGGTCGGGGTGAACCTCCTGCGCGAGGGCATCGATCTCCCCGAGGTCACGCTCGTCGCCATCCTCGACGCCGACAAGGAGGGCTTCCTGAGGTCGGAAACGTCGCTGGTGCAGACCATCGGCCGCGCCGCCCGCAATGTCGACGGCAAGGTCATTCTGTATGCGGACCACATCACCGGCTCCATGGAACGCGCCATGGCCGAAACCAGCCGCCGGCGGGCCAAACAGGAAGCCTATAATCTCGCCCACGGCATCACGCCGCTCAGCATCAAGAAGAACATCTCGGACATTATGGGCTCGGCCTATGAGCGCGACCACGTGCTGGTGGATGCGGGGCTGGCCGGCGATCCTGTGCCCATCGGGCACAATCTGCGCACCCACATCGCCGAACTGGAAAAGCGCATGCGCACGGCGGCGGGCGATCTCGAATTCGAGGAGGCGGCGCGGCTGCGCGACGAAATCAAGCGGCTGCAGGCGACGGAGTTGGCCATCGCGGACGATCCCTATGCGCGTCAATCGGCGGTCGAAGGCGCTGTAGACGCTGCGTTCAAGGGCGAAACCGCGCCCCGCTCCACCAAGGGCCGCGCCGGCACCAGCGCCACGCGCGGAAAGAGCAAATCCGCCCGCGCGCCCCGCTTCGGCCGCTGACAGGAACGTGAAATCCCGTCTCGCGTGTTTCCAGATTCAAGCGAAGCCGGTAAAGTCGCGGCCAAATCTCGGGAGGGCCTCATGAAGACGCGTTACACCATCGCAAGCCTGCTGGCCGGTTCAGTCGCCCTTGCGGCCTCGGCCATCGCCATCGCGGCGCCCGCGCCGGGTGCACCCGCGGCGCCGGCCGCCGGATCGCCGCCTGCGGGCGGAGGCCTGGTCATTCTCGAATTCAAGCCGGCGATGGACGATCTGATGACCATGCTGATCCAGCCGCGCCACATCAAACTCTATTATGCCGGGCAGCAGAAGAACTGGACGCTGGCGGCGTTCGAACTGAACGAGATGGTGGGTGCGCTCAAGCGCATCGGCCAGACCATTCCGAAATACCGGAGCTTCAGCGTCGATGCGACGGTGGGCTCGATCTTCGCGCCCAAGATCCAGGCGATGAATGCGGCCATCCAATCCAAGAACCCGCAGCAATTCACCACCGCCTATGGCGAGCTGACCGAAGCCTGCAACACCTGCCATCAGGGCATGGAGCATGATTTCCTGGTCATCAAGGTGCCGGACGCCCCGTTCTATCCCGACCAGGATTTCCGCCCCGCCGCCCCGCCGAAATAGCTACGCCGCGTGCGTCGCGCGTTGCACCTCGCCGCCGCGATTGCGCTGTTCGGCGGCGCCGCGCTGGCCGACGAGGCGGGACAGTCCTGCAAGACCAGCCACAATCTCGTCGGCGCCTGTTTCAGCATTCATGGGCGGCTGTTCATGGCCGAAAGCGCGCCGCGTGTCCGCATTGCCTGGATTGGGACGAACCGGATTCTGCGCGTACTCGACCGGCAGGCTTCGGCAAACGGTCCCGACATCATACCGACCGCCGTGAATGCGCTGTTGGCGGCAGCACCGTCTTCAATTGAAATCGAGGGCGACTATCTGCTGTGCCCGTTCGATAAGACGCAGGTCAATCTGATGCAGGCGGTCTGCATCCAGGACGCCTCACACCTGACAGCCCGGCCACGCTAGTAGAGCATTGTTGCTTCAGTTTTTGAATCGCATCCCGCTGCGATGTCATTCCCGCGCATGCGGGAATCCAGGCTTTCTTCAATATTTTCTGGATGCCCGCCGCCGCGGGCATGACATGTACTGCTTCAAGTCCAACAAATTGCGGCCTAATCGAACAGGCTGGAGACCGATTTCTCGTGGCTGATGCGGTCGATCGCTTCGCCGAGCAGCGTCGCGATGGAGATGCGCCGGATGTTCGGACATTTGCGAATGTCCTCGGTGGCGGCGATGGAATCCGTGATCACCAGCGATTTCAGCTTGGAATCGCGGATGCGCGCAACGGCGCCACCCGACAACACGCCATGGGTCGCATAGGCGTAGACGGCCTTGGCGCCTTTCTCCAACAATGCCTCGGCCGCGTTGCACATCGTGCCGCCCGAATCGATGATGTCGTCGACCAGAAGACAGGTCCGGTTCGAGACATCGCCGATGATGTTCATGACTTCGGATTCGCCGGCGCGCTCGCGGCGCTTATCGACGATGGCGAGGTCGCCGCCCAACCGCTTGGCCAAGGCGCGTGCCCTGACCACGCCGCCCACATCGGGCGACACCACCATCAAATGCTCGCCATCCAGATAATCCTGGATGTCTCTCACGATCACCGGCTGGGAGTAGAGATTGTCGGTGGGGATATCGAAGAAGCCCTGGATCTGGCCGGCGTGCAGATCAACCGTCAGCACGCGCGAGGCGCCCGCTTCGGTAATGAGGTTCGCCACCAGCTTGGCGGAAATCGGCGTGCGCGGCGCGGTCTTGCGGTCCTGGCGGGCATAGCCGAAATAGGGAATCACGGCCGTGATGCGCTTGGCGGAGGACCGCCTGAGCGCATCGATCATGACCAGCAATTCCATCAGATTGTCGTTGGCCGGAAAGCTCGTCGACTGGATGACGAAAATGTCCTCGCCGCGCACGTTCTCCTGGATTTCGACGAAGACCTCCATGTCGGCGAAGCGCCGCACCACGGCTTTCGTGAAGGGAACGTGCAGATATTGGCCAATCGCCTCGGCAAGCGGACGATTGCTGTTGCCGGCCAGCAGCTTCATGCGACCATCCTCACCATCGTGACAATTCTATGACCTGGGCCCCGGTTCTTCTAGCAAGGCGGATCGGGGGCGTAAACCTCTTGGGCTGCGGTACTTCCCGCGGCTCAATGTTGCAGCATGATGGCCGACAATTGGCGGCCGTAATCGGGCTCTCCGCGGTGGGTAGCGCGGCGGTAGGAGAAGAACTGGGTCTCGTTCGTATAGGTACAGGCGCCGAGGATTTCCGGCGATTGCACGCCGCCCTCCCGCAAACGGTGCCCCACATAGCCCTGCAGATCGAATTGCCAATGACCTTCGCGCGTCGAGGCAACGAAGAATCGCTCATTGTCCGGATCGGCCGCACGAAAGCGCGCTTCGAATTCCGGGCCGACCTCATAATTGGCCTGGCCGATGCAGGGCCCGAGCGCGGCACGGATGCGTTCCGGATTGGCACCGAGCCGCTCCATGGCGTCCAGAACCGAATCGACCACGCCGGAAAGCGCGCCGTTCCAGCCCGCATGGGCAGCGCCAATCACCCCGGATTCGCGATCGCATAACAGAATCGGCACGCAATCGGCCGTGAGAACCCCAAGCACGATGTCCGTGCATCGCGTCACCATGGCATCGGCTTTGGGATTTTCCGGAATGTTCCAAGCCTCGGTCACGGTCACCGTTTCGGGGCTGTGAATCTGATAGGCCGTCACCAGGCGGCCGACCGGCGAAAGCGCTTCGGCCGCACGCCTGCGGTTTTCCATGACGGATTCGAGCGAATCCCGCGAGCCCGGCCCGCAATTGAGCGAGGCATAGACGCCTTGCGACACGCCGCCCGTGCGCCCGAAGAATCCGTGCGCAATTTTCGGCGTCGAGAGTTCTGCACTTTTCAGAATCAGCATGGGAAACCCGGCAGCGTTGGCGTATCCGGCGCGGAAAGCGCCAGGACCTTGAACATTGTTCCCATTTGCACAGGCTTTGTCAGCCGGTCAATCGCCGCATCGATGTCGCCCGCATGTTCCGGCCGTTCATTTTTCAGACGGGTCCCCCGTGCCCGAATTCCGAGCGCCACAAGGAACTCCGCTTGCGTCACCGGTCCGTAAATTCGCGCCCCCTCGCCACGAGCGGCCTCGGCCAGGGCTCCGAAATCGACATGAACGGTCAAATCGGCCTCGCCGGGTTCGGCCAGCGGATTGGCGTAGCGATGCGATTTCACGGCCTGGAACGTGTCGCCGAGCGCGGATTGGGCGTGGCCGTAATCGATGATGAGCGCGACACCATCGCGCTCCGCAATGCGCCGGGCGATTCTCCGCACGACGCCTTGCGCAGGCAGCGAGGTCTCGAACATCGCGCCCACCGGCGCATCGCGCAATGCGGCAGGAATGAATTCGGACGGTACGGGATCGGGCGTGGCGGCGAACACCAATGTCTCGTCTTCCGCGCCCACCATGCGCTCATGCCAGCCGCGCGTCGAACGGATGAATTGGCGCACCGGAAGCGCATCGAAAAATTCATTGGCGATCAGGAACAGCGGCGCATCGTCGGGCACATCGTCGAAATCGTCGCGCCACGTGACGCGGACGTCACCAAGGGTAGCCGCTTGGACGTCACGCAATGCGGGGCTCGCCTCGACCAGGCTGATGCCGGCGGCCGCGACGAAGCCGGACCTGACGCGGCTCGCGCGCAGCATGTCCGCCATCAGCGTGCCGCGGCCGGGCCCGAGTTCGACGAGATGGAACCTCTCGGGGCACCCGCGATCCTCCCAGACCTGAACGAAGAAAAGTCCGATCAATTCGCCGAAGATCTGGCTCACCTCCGGCGCGGTGACGAAGTCGCGGCCCAGGGGATCGCGCGTGATGTAATAACCCTCACGCGAGTCCAGAAGCGCCATCTGCATATATTGCGCGAGCGACAGGGGACCGGTCTGGCGAATCAGTTGGAGGATTTTCGCCTTCAGCGCAGTCACGGTTTGGCGTGTGCCGTTTCGCGAGACGCCCACCAGAAGAAAAACGCCGCCGCCACCCACATCGGCAGGCTGAGCGCCTGGCCCATGCTGAACCAGTCATAGAGCTTGGATTCGGAATCGCGGAAAAATTCGGCAATGAAACGAAACACGCCATAGAAGGTGAGAAACCACGCCACCACGAATCCCGGCTTGCGATGCACCTGGAAGCGCAGGATCAAAAGCCGCAAGATCAGGAACAGCAATACGCCTTCCATCAAAGCTTCATAAATCTGACTTGGATGGCGCGGGATGCCGCGCGGCGCCGCATTGGGAAACACCATCGCCCACGGCACATCGGTGATCTTTCCCCACAATTCGCCATTGATGAAATTGGCGATGCGGCCGAAGAACAGGCCAATGGGTGTCGCCGCGGCAATGAGGTCGGAAATCGCGAGAAGCTGCAATTTGCGGCTGCGGCAGAACAGAAGAATCGCGATCACCACGCCGATCAGCCCGCCATGGAAGGACATGCCGCCTTCCCACGCGGCAACAATCTTCAGCGGGTTGTCGAGATAGGCTTGGGGCAATCCGAAACAGGCGGGTGCGCCCTGCCCGGCAAAGCCGCAATAGAGGACGCCATACAGCAGCACGAAGCCGAGCCGCCCGCCGATGATGACGCCAAGCGTCACCCAAACGAAAAGGTCGCCGATGTCGTCGGGCGTCGCCGGCGGTTTGCCCATGAAGGGCCGACCGGCCCATAATTTGGGGGTACGCAGAAGATTAACCACATATCCCCAGCCCAGCAGCAGGCCCGCAATATAGGAAAGCGCATACCAGCGAATGCTGATCGGCCCATAAATATGGACCAGGACGGGATCGATATTGGGATAGGGCAGGACGGCTTCGATCATGGCACTTGGCATGGTGCGACAAGCGGCTAGCTCGCGCGAGCACGAGGCCACTGTCAAGCTTGGCTCTCACGTTTGTGTGCAGCGCCGTGTTCGGGAATATGGAGGATGCGCCTTGTGCCGGGCCTTTCCCGGGCGCATACCCGCAAGAGGAAAAGGACGATGCAGACGGACAATCGCGTTCTCGACGGCATGGCGCGCTTCTTCACCAACGCGGCGGGCGCGGCCCAGGCCTTCAAGGCCGAAATGGAGACCATGGTCAAAGCGCGGGTGGAGCGCCTGATCGCGGATCTGGATTTCGTGCCGCGCGAAGATTTCGACGCCGTCAGGGCGATGGCCGCAAAGGCGCGGACCGAGAACGAGAAACTGTCCCAGCGTTTGGCGGAGCTCGAGAGGAAGCTCGGCGTCGCACCGCCGAAGCCGCCCCGGACGGCGGGCGCAACCCGGCGCCCGAAGCGGGTGACCAAGAGCCGCCCGCGAAAGCTGTGAATTCCCATGATCATGCACGGCTCGATTAACCAGCAGGCGTATGGCGCCCTTGTCAGGACTCAAAATCTTGTGTCTGCTGACCTGATACTGCTTCGCGTGCCGCAGGGTTGAGAGGATCGCTTATGAAGCTTGGCTTGACCGAAGACCCGCCGCACCTGGAACACCCGCTCGACATGCTCGAGCAGGCGGTCGAGGACAATGGCTGGCCCTTCGAACGTTCGGCGCGCGACGAGATCAATCTCTCGGTCGCGGGACGCTGGTGCGACTATCATTTCTGTTTCACTTGGCGCGAGGACCTTCAGGCGCTGCATGTGTCGGTGAGCTTCGACATGCGGGTGTCGCGCGAGCGCCGGGCCGAGATCGCCGAGCTTCTGATGTCCATCAACGCGCAGCTCTGGCTCGGTCATTTCGACCTCTGGTCGGAAGACGGCACGGTGCTGTTCCGCCATGTGCTGATCTTCCCCGATTCGCGTGTCAGCGCGGCGCAGTGCGAGGCGCTTCTGCATCTCGCGATCGAGGCATGCGAGCATTATTACCCGGCCTTCCAATTCGTGCTGTGGGGCGGCAAGTCGGCACAGGAAGCCATGGCCGCCGCCGTGCTGGAATGCGCCGGACAGGCTTGAGCCGCCCATGACAGCGCCAGCTTCCGGCGCGGTTCTTCTGATCGGCGCGGGACGCATGGGCGGGGCCCTCATCAAGGGCTGGATCGCGGCCAAGCGGTTCTCCGCCATCCATGTGGTCGAACCATCCGCCTCCGAAGCACTGAAGGGGCTGGCCGGCACGGGCGCCATCGCGATCCACGAACGCTTTGACGGGGGCAGTTTGCCGCCGCTCGCAGCCATCGTGCTGGCGGTCAAGCCGCAAGTGCTGAAGGGCGAAGCGGCCTTGTTGTCGGCCCTGGGCAAGACCGGGGCGCTGGTTCTTTCAATTGCCGCCGGGATCAATACCGGCTTTCTGGGGACGCATCTCGGACCAAAGGCGCGGCTGGTGCGGGCGATGGCCAACACGCCGGGCGCCATCGGCCAGGGCATCAGCGTGCTCTATGCGGCGCGCGGCCTTTCTGCCGGCGACCGCGCTTTGGCCGAATTGCTGATGCAATCGCTCGGCGAGACCCTGTGGCTCGACGACGAGACGCTGATGGACGCCGTGACGGCAGTGTCGGGATCGGGCCCAGCCTATGTGTTCCTGATGGCCGAAGCCCTGGCCGAGGCGGGACGCGCGCAAGGTCTGGACGCGGTGACGGCGGACCGGCTGGCGCGCGCGACCGTCTCCGGCGCGGGCGCGCTGTTGGCGGCCGATTCGCGCGAGGCGGCCGCGCTGCGCAAGGAAGTCACCAGCCCTGGCGGCACCACGGAAGCGGCACTGAACGTGCTCATGGCCCCGGGCGGCTTGCCCAATTTGATGAACCGCGCGATTGCGGCGGCAACGCTGCGCGGCAAGCAATTGGGCAAGGGCTGATATAGTCCGTATACGGACTATATGCGCGCGCCACAACGCCAGACGAGGGGATGGCGTGAGGCGCCGGTGTCAGCGGGAGCGGACACGGTGGAAACGGAAAGGTGCCGATCCCGGCCCCTCACGCCCGGCGATTTTGGGTGAAGCCTGCCCGCACATCCTCTCCGCCCCGAAACTTCGGAAAAGCGGGGGGAACCGGAGGAGTGGCTACCCTCGGGGCCCCAGACGACGGCCCAGTACCGGCCCGCATCCACCTTTCTGAAGGGCTCACGCGGGGTTTGGGCATAGCTCACCTTCGCGCCCGCGCGCCGGACAGTTCCTTGGACCATCCAAGCCCGCGTTTTTTCCTGAGCTCCGTCGATCCCAGGAGGCGCAAACGCCGGCCGAAACTTACGTTGAAGACGGTCGACAACGTCCCCTCATCAAGCTTCGGCTCAAGCGACATGGGAATCGCGCAACGCGATGTAAAGAGGAGCGAGTCGCTGGTCGGAAGTTCGCGAACGCAATCCCCATATGGGTCGCCAATCGATTTTTAAAGCAGCTCTTTCACCGTCTCGGATGGGCGGCAGAGCTTCACCGCATCGTCCGTCACCACGATGGGCCGGTTGATCAGGATCGGATGCGTCACCATCGCGTCCAGCATTTCATCGTCGCTGCTTATGGCCTTGTCGAGGCCGATCTCCCCGGCGATGGGTTCTTTCCAGCGCACGATATCGCTCACCTTCCCGCCCATGCGCTTGACGAGGCGTGCGAGTTCGGCGCGCGACGGCGGCGTCTTCAGATATTCGATGATCCGCGGCTCGTGCCCCGCATCGCGCAGCAGACCCAACGCGTTGCGCGAAGTCTGGCATTTGGGATTGTGATAGATCGTGATGGTCATGTGAATGCGCCCGCTTTTCTCAGCTCGCGGAAGGTCTAACGCAATTCGTTGGCGGCGAACAGAATCGTTAGCATTGTTTTTGTCATTCCCGCGAAAGCGGGAATCCAGTCCTTGGACATTTGTCTGGATGCCCGCCTACGCGGGCATGACACTTGCGCCTTATGCCAGGATATCCAGCAGCGATTTGGTCATCGCCTTGGCGCGTCTGAGCACCGCGGCATTGGCCTCGAAATCCACGGCAGCCATTTTCTGGGTCACAAGCTCCGAGGCCAAATCGGCGCCGGGATCTTGGGCCACGCGCTTGGCGCTGGCTTCGAAGCGTGCGGTGCTGGCGTTCAGCCCGGCTACCGCGATGGATGCGATATCGCTCATGCGCCGATTATGCCGGGGCATTTGCGACCGGCCCCTTATCAAAACCGGCGGCCTTTGATTCAAATGCCGCAGAGGTGGAGGCGCGGGGACAAACTCCTGCGCCTCTACGCACTGTCCGAAGAATCGGTCCCGCTAACCGTGGGGCGCTTCTGCGCCGCCCGCCTGGGGGAAATTTACGACGGTCCGGCCGGGGACCTTCACCGTCACGTCCTTGTGGCCGGCATCGGGCACATCCAGCGACACCTTGTAGTCGCCGGCCGGGAGTTTCATCAGCACCCAGGGACCGCTGCACTGCACCGAAACGGAATGGCCGTTTCCGGATACGGTGACTTTCTCGTCGCCGAGATATTGGCCGTCCTTGCCGGCGACTTCGAGATGGAACGGATAGGAACGCCATTGCGGGTCGGCACGCACCTCCGAACTGCTCCCGGTGCAGACGGTTTCCACCCCGTCGACGGTCATGGGTTGCTCGTCCTTGGGCTGGCTGTTCTGAGCCAGCGCGACACCAGCGGCCAAACCGGATGCCAGCAAAACGCCTATTAAATACGCGGATTTCATGGGGTTTCTCCTTGCACGCGCGCCTGCGCCTGCGCGGGCCTTGCCCGCTTCGCTGAGAGAACTCCGCCCTCGCCCGGGGGTTCCCGGAACTTGAGTTTCGGCTGGCTTGAACTTAATATTATCGGGCGACGGCGTCCGTTCGATGAAGCGCGCTTGTTTTGCCCCGAATCGCCTTTAGTGCGCTTGGACGAGACAGCCTCCCTTCGAAAAAAATCGATGGTCCCGGAGCGGCGCCGAAGGCATGTCGCCTCGGCGGGGAGCGAATGAGCAGGAGCAGTCATGGCAGTCGGAACGGTCAAGTTTTTCAACACAGCAAAGGGCTACGGCTTCATTTCGCCGGAGGGCGGCGGCAAGGACGTTTTCGTCCACGCCACCGCGGTCGAAGCGGCCGGGATGCGGACGCTGAATGAAGGGCAGAAAGTTGCCTTCGACATTCAGCCGGATGCACGCGGCGCTAAGGCGGTGAATTTGCGCGCGGCCTAAGCGAGAACCATAAGCGGGGAGCGGGCGGCGCAAGGGATCCTTCGCCGCCCGTTTCTTTTTGGGGTCATTCATTTCGGGGGATGTCATGCCGATTCTTCACAACATGCAGATTTCCGGCAATTGCTACAAAGTGCGGCTCGCCGCGCGGCAATTGGGATTTGCAATGCGCCTGGTGGAATACAAGCTGGGCAGCGGGCGCACGCGCGAGCCCGCCTTCCTCGCCAAGAATCCGATCGGCCGCGTGCCCTTGCTGGAATTGGACGATGGACGCTGCCTCGCGGAATCGGGCGCCATCCTTTGCTTCATCGGCGAAGGCACCGCGCTCGTCCCCAAGGATTCGTGGAGCCGCGCGAAAATGCTCGAATGGATGTTCTTCGAGCAATATGAGCACGAACCCTATATCGCGGTGGCGCGGCGCTGGCTCGGCTATGAACCGAAAGAGGCGCTGGAGAAGAAGCGCGCGCTGGTGCCCGAATGGCACGCCAAAGGCAATGCCGCGCTCGCCGTCATGGAACGCCGTCTCGCCGATCATGATTGGCTGGCGGGCGACAGCTACAGCCTCGCCGACATCGCGCTTTATGCCTACACCCATGTCGCCCCGGAAGGCGGGTTCGATCTCTCGCGCTATCCTGCTATTGGTGCGTGGTTGAAACGCGTGGCGTCCGAACCCAATCATATTCCGTTGAGCGAGAGCTGGTGACCTATGGCCGAAGCGACGAATGAGTTCTGTTTCCTCTACACGACCTATCCCGACATGGACACGGCGCGGAATGCGGCGCGGGTCGCCGTCGACAAGAGATTGGCGGCCTGCGTCAACATCTACCCGAAGATGACGAGCATCTATATGTGGGAAGGCAAGCGCGAAGAGACATCCGAATTCGCGGCCTTCGTCAAAACGCGGCGCAGCCTGGTGGACCAAGCCATGGCAGCTCTGTGGGAGATTCATCCCTATGAGGTGCCGTGTTTCGTGGTGCTGCCGATCGAAGCGGGCAGCAGCGATTACCTCGCCTGGGCGCGCGCGCAGACCGAACCGGCGGTGACAGTGTAAGTTTGGAACAAATTTGTCATGCCCGCGGAAGCGGGCATCCAGCCAATCATTGAAGATCTGGATTCCCGCCTTCGCGGGAATGACAAGACGGTACTACCCCACAAAGCCGACGAGGCGGCGGACCTCGGCCATCACGGGGGCGGCAATCGCCGTGGCCCGCGCCGCGCCCGCTTTCAGGATGTTGTCGATTTCGGCCGGATCGGACAGCAGCCGGCGCATCTCATCGGCGATCGGGGTCAGCTTCGCCACCGCCAAATCGGCAAGCGCATTCTTGAACACCGAGAATTGTGCGCCGGCGAATTCGCCGATCACCGTTTCGGGCGTGTGGTCGGCAAGCCCAGCATAGATGTTGATCAGATTCTCCGCTTCGGGCCGGCCCTTCAGCTCTTCGACATTGCCCGGCATGGGCAAGGGATCGGTGCGCGCTTTGCGGATCTTCTGCGCGATCATGTCGGCATCATCGGTGAGGTTGATGCGCGAGAAATCCGATTCATCGGATTTCGACATTTTCTTGGTGCCGTCGCGCAAGCTCATCACGCGCGTGCCCGGCCCGGTGATCACCGGTTCGGGCAGCGGGAAGAAATCCGGTGCCGAGAAATCGAGATTGAACTTCTGTGCAATATCGCGAGACAGCTCCAGATGCTGCTTCTGATCCTCGCCCACCGGAACATGCGTCGCGCGATAGGCGAGGATGTCCGCCGCCATCAGATCGGGATAGACGAACAGCCCGACCGAGGCGTTCTCGCGGTTCTTTCCGGCCTTGTCCTTGAACTGGGTCATGCGGTTCAGCCAGCCGATGCGGGCCACGCAATTGAACACCCAGGCCAGCTCCGCGTGGGCGGAAACCTGCGACTGGTTGAACAGGATCGAATGCGCCGGATCGACGCCGGCGGCGATATAGGCGGCGGTGACTTCGCGGGTCGAGCGTTGCAGCTCCGCCGGGTTCTGCCAGACCGTGATCGCGTGCAGATCGACGACGCAATAGATACAGGGCATAAGCTGCTGCAGCTTCACCCAATTCTTCAGCGCGCCCAGATAATTGCCGAGATGCAGCGTGTTGGTCGGCTGCATGCCGGAGAAAACCAGAGGGCTATGTTTGGCAGGCTCGTTCATGGCGGGGGTCCGAAAAGGCCTGCGCCTTATCGCCGAGCCCACGCCCTACATCAAGGCCCGGGCTTCCACCGCGAAGTTCGTGCCTTGGATCGAGACGAAACCGGCTGAAAAGCATGCGGCGGCCGTATCAGGGCCGCCGCAGCTCCTCAACGTCAAACGGGACCGATCACCCGCGTTCGCCTCTGGCGAGGCGTGTGCGGGTCGGACGAGCCCGTTCGGCTTCCTGCGCGCGCTCGTCGGCCGCACGCGCATCGTCTTTTGCCTGGTCGGCGCTGGCAGCTGCGTTTTGCGCGGACGATTGCGCGCTATCCGCCGCCGTCCGTGCCCCGTTAGCCACCTGTTGCGCTTCTTGAGCCGTCGAGTTTGCCTGATCGGCTCTTTGTGTTGCCGATTGTGCCGTGGCGATTGCCATATCGGCAGCAGCCCTGGCTTGCTCGGCCTGCATCCTCGCAGCATCGGCGCTGGCCTGCGCCGTCTGGACGTCTTTATTCGTTGCACAGCCGGCAGCGAGGAACGTCGCTCCGATCACCAGCGGCAAGAAGGCTTTATTCAACACCCAATGCATAGTCCTCTCCTTTTTTCCATCATAGGCGGGCAAGCCAAGGTTCCCTCCAAACCCAAACGACAGTAGCACCGGCAGAGGTCAAGAATTGCGGCAACAAAGCGACGTCACAACAATTACACAGGCGTGCTTGCGAAAATTTTCCGATTCTTCCGTGACGCCGCAAGACGGGCATGAGCCCGTGCGTGACCAAAAATTGTCTCGTCCGAAAAATGTTCCGCTTAAAGAGGATATGATGCAGCGATCGCGCGACCCGATGTTTGCGAAGGCGTTCCTTCGCGCTTCCGCCGTGGCTGTTGCCGCACTGGCCGCAGCATCCTGCGCGGGCATGAATGCAAATAAAGCGCCAAATACCAGCATTATTGTGCCGCAGGATCCGGCGGTGCTTACACAATCGGCGTTGCGCAATACGCTTTTGCCCGCGACGGCGGGGGCCAAACCCGCATCGTCATTGCCTTCCGATCCGGTGCTGCGATTCTATCAAGCGCGAAATTTCCTGCCGGCCTGGGACGGAACCGCCGAAGCGGACGCGATGGCCGGCGATGTCCGCGCGGTTCTTGCCCGCGCGCACGAGCAGGGCTTGAGCGATGAAGACTATAAAATGTCACAACCCGATTCGCGGCGCGCGCCGGGCAAAGAGGCCGCCGAATATGACCTCGCGATCACCAGGGCGGTGCTGCGCTACGCGCGCGAGGTGAGGACGGGGCGCGTTCGCCCCGATGACGTCTATGACGATATCATCCTTCCCGTTGCCGCTTTCGATCCCGCCAAGGAACTGAACCAGGCGCTGGCGAACCACGCGGTCGCAAAGCTGCTGGACGGGCTTCCGCCGGCGCATCCGCAATATCGCCAGCTTGTTGCGGCGCTCGCGCAATATCGCAAGATCGCCGATGCCGGCGGCTGGCCTGCTCTGCCAGGGCAGAGCGAAATCAAGCTCGAGGGCAATGATCCGCGCCTGAGCGCACTCGTCAAAAGGCTGGGGTTCGAAGACTCGATTCTGGCCGCGATCGCTAATCCCTCCGCCGCGCAGCTGCACGAAGCCGTCAAGCGCTTCCAGGCCCGCAACGGCCTTGAGGAGGACGGCCGCGTCGGCGGCGAAACGCTGGCCGCGCTCGGTATCCCCGCGTCGTTCCGCGTCGCGCAGATCGCCGCCAACATGGAACGCTGGCGCTGGATGCCGGCCGCGTTCGAGCACCGCTATATTGCCGTCAATGTTCCGGACCAGAGCCTCGATTTCGTCCGCGACGGAAGCGCCATCCTGCATTCGCGGGTCATCGTCGGACGCAAATCGAGCCCGACCCCGATCACGCGTTCGACAATTGTCGCGATCGTCGCCAACCCACCCTGGAACATTCCGGGCGACATCGCGGCGCGAGACCTGCTGCCGCATCTGCGCAAGAGTCCCAACTACCTCGCCACGAAGCACATGGTGGTGACGGATGGCCCGCCCGGCGATCCCTATGGGCGCACGATCAAATGGGCGAACATCATGCCGGCGGATTTCCCCTACGCCATTCGGCAGCTTCCGGGGCCGGACACCGCGCTCGGCGCGCTGATGCTCGATTCGCCCAACGATTTCGACGTCTATCTGCACGATACGCCGAACAAGAAACGCTTCGCCTCGGATGAGCGCGAAATCAGCAATGGCTGCGTGCGCGTGCAACAGATCTTGCCGCTGGCATCGCTCGCCATGACCGACGATTCGGGCAAGGGCGTAGGCAAACTCAACCAGGTGATCAAAACCCGCCAAACGCAGCGCCTGGTATTGGAAGACCCGTTGCCGGTGTATTTTCTCTATTGGACGGCCGTCACGGCAGCGGATGGGACCGTGGGATTTCGCACCGATCGCTATGGCCGCGACGCGACGTTGATCGCGGCCCTGACCAAGGCGCCCCGGAAATTGCCGGCCGAGACCATGCGCCCAATGCCGCGCATGGACGCGGAGCCAATGGATCCGGACGAGCTGAGCCCGTAAGGCCGGTTATTGCTTCACATTGAATCATGTGCGCTGCAAATGTCATTCCCGCGAAAGCGGGAATCAAGAGATTTTCGATATGTCCTGGATGCCCGCCTTCGCGGCATGACATAGTGTCCTAGCCCTCGAGGGCTTTCTTCAGCCGCGCTTCGATAGCGGCCAGCCGCTGCGGATGGGTCACTTTGTGGCCGAACACGTCGCGGACATAGAAGGTGTCCACCGCCAGCTCGCCATAGGTGGCAATGATGGCCGACGTGATGGTCATCCCCGCCTCGAACAGGCCGCGCGTGATCTCGTAAAGCAAGCCGACCCGGTCAAGACTTTCCACTTCCACCACCGTGGAAAGCGTCGAGGCCTCATTATCGAAATTGACCCGGGGTTGCGTCTTGAAGGCCGCGGCGCGGCGGCCGGGAATGCGCTTGGCCAGCACCTCGCGCGGCCTGATCTCGCCGGCCAATGTCTTAAGGATGGTCTGGCGCAAACGGTCGATGCGGCCGCCATCGCCGAACGGCCCGCCTGACACGTCCTGCACCAGAAACACATCGAGCGCATAACCGTCCGACGTGGTGAAGATCTTGGCGCCCAGGATGGAGCCGTTGGACATCGAAATGGCGCCGGAAAGGCGCGAGAACAGGCCTGGATGGTCCGCCGTATAGATGACAATTTCCGTCACCGCGCCTGAAATCTCGCCGCGCGAGCCGACGACCAGCTTCTCGTCCTTTTCGTCGGCGGATTGCATCAGCCGCGCCTGGAATTCGAGTTCGGCCGCATCGAAGGCCAGCCAATAGCTGTCGTAATGGCGGCTGAGCGCGCGATGACGCGCCTCGTCGCTGAAATCCTTGAGCTTCGCTTCGAGGGCGCGCTTGGCGTCTTCGATTCGCGTATTCCGCGCCGGCGAGGAATCGCCGCCGGACATCAGCGTGTCCGATTCGAAATAAAGCTCGCGCAGCAATTGCGCCTTCCAGCCATTCCAGACCCCGGGGCCGACGGCGCGGATATCGGCGGCGGTGAGGATCAGCAAAAGCCGCAAGCGTTCAGGCGTCTGAACAACCCGGACGAAGTCCTGCACCGTCTTGGGGTCCGAGACATCGCGCTTTTGCGCCGCATCGCTCATCACCAGATGATTGCGCACGAGCCAGGACACCGTCGCGGTGTCGGCGGGCGATAAACCAAAGCGCGGGCAGACCGCTTCGGCCATCGCTGCGCCCACCTCGGAATGGTCGCCGGGAAGGCCCTTGGCCATATCGTGCATCAATGTCGCGACATAGAGCGCCTCGCGCGATTTCACGCGCTTGATCAGATCGCTCACCAGCGGAAGCTCCTGGCGGAATTCACCGCGCTCGATGCGCGCGATATTCCCAATCGCCACCAGAAGATGCTCGTCCACCGTGTAGTGGTGGTACATGTTGAACTGCATCAGCGCGACGACGCGGCCGAATTCCGGCATGAAACGCCCCATCACGCCGGCTTCGTTCATGCGCCGGAGCGCGCGTTCGGGATCGCGCCGCGAGCAGAGAATGTCGAGAAACAGCCGGTTCGCTTCGGGATCGCTGCGCACATTGTCATCGATCAGATCGAGCTGCCGGGTCACGCGCCTAAGCGTGTTGGGATGGATGTCGATCCCTTTGACATCGGCGACGTGAAACAGGCGGATCAGATTGACCGGGTTTTCGCGAAACAGCCCGGAACGTGCGGCGAGCCGTCCGTTCTCGACGAAGAAATCATCGGTGGAGGAACGCAGTTTGAGAAAGCCCGGCATCAGGCGGGTCAATGACGGATGGGTTTTGCGGTTCTGTTCTTCGAGCGCCGCGCAGAATATCCGGGTGAGGTCGCCGACATCCTTGGCCACCAGGAAGTAGCTCCGCATGAAGCGTTCGACGGCGCGGTGCAGGCTGGGGTCGGTGTAGCCCAGCCGTCTGGCGAGCTCGGGCTGCACATCGAAAGAGAGGCGTTCCTCGGCGCGGCCGGTGAGGTAATGCAGATGGCAGCGCACGGTCCAAAGAAACGCTTCGGAGGTGTGGAAGGTCTTGTATTCTTCCTTGGTGAATACGCCGTGATGGACGAGATCGCTCGGGTCTTCGACGCGGAAGAGATATTTGCCGATCCAATACAAGGTCTGAAGATCGCGCAGGCCGCCCTTGCCGTCCTTGATATTGGGCTCGACCAGATAGCGGCTTTCGCCCTGCCGCAAATGGCGGGCGTCGCGCTCAGCGAGCTTGGCTTCGACGAAATCCTGGCCGCTGCCGGTGGCGATGTCGGTCCAGAATTTCTTGCGCAGCTCGTCGTAAAGCTCGTGGTCGCCCCACAGATAGCGCGCTTCCAGAAGCGAGGTGCGGATGGTGATGTCCTGCTTCGCGAGACGGACGCATTCGGCAATCGAGCGCGTCGCGTGGCCGACCTTCAGCCCGATGTCCCACAGCATATGCAGGATGAATTCGATGACGCTTTCATCCCAGGCCGTTTCCTTGAACGGGCGGATGAAAAGAAGGTCGATATCCGAGGCCGGCGCCAACATCCCGCGGCCATAGCCACCGGTGGCGACAATCGCGAGGCGCTCCGAGGTGGTGGGATTGGGCGCCTGGTAGAAATGCCGGACGGCGAAATCATAGATGACCTGGATGGTCGTGTCCTGGAGCGCAGAAAGGGCGCGCGCTACCGCGAGCCCAGGGCTGACGCCGGATTCCATACCGCTCTTGACGCGCTCGCGTGCGGCCTGGAACGCGGTGCGGATGGATGCCAGCGCGGCTTTGCGCAGCGCCGCCTTGTCGCCGAGAGAGGCACGGGCAAGCGCGGTCAGATCACGGCGCAACGCATCGCCGTCGAGCGGTTGCGCGCGGTCCATCACCGCAGGCGATAACGAATCAACGGCCATTTTGGGGTCACCGAACTTGCCTTGCCATAGAATGACGACTGCGCAAACACAAGGCGAATGATGGAACCGCAGGGTCCCTGGTGCGGGTGAACCCGCCAAACCCCATCCGGTTCCTTCTTTCGAAACGCAGGCTTCTCCACGCGCCCCGGCAGTGCAAGACTGACCCGTTAGACTTCGACAAGTCCACTGCCCCGATGTAGAGAGAAGCCATGACACCCGCAATTCGGACCGTTCTGATCACCGGCGGCGCCAAGCGCCTGGGCCGCGCTATCGCCTTGCATCTGGGGGCGGCGGGATGGTCGGTCGCCGTGCATTACAACGCCTCGCAGGGCGATGCCGAAGAAACCGTTGCTGCACTGCACGAAAAGGGCGTGCATGCCGCCGCGCTGAACGCCGATCTCTCGCTGGAAGAGCACGCGCAACGGTTGATCGGGGACGCCAACAAGGCAGTCGGCCCGCTGACGGCGCTGGTCAACAACGCTTCGGTCTTCGAGAGCGACACGCTCGCCACCATGACGCGCGAATCCTGGGACAAGCATATCGAGACGAACTTAAGGGCGCCCATCGTGCTGGCGCAGAATTTTGCCGAGCAATTGCCGGATGGGGCGGAAGGCTCCATCGTCAACCTGCTCGATCAAAGACTGTTGAAGCCGACCCCGCAATTTCTTTCCTATGGCGTGAGCAAGGCCGGCCTGCATTGGCTGACGGTAACGCTCGCCCAGGCGCTTGCACCCCGTATCCGCGTCAATGCGGTGGCGCCCGGCCCCACGCTGAAGAATGCGCGCCAAAGCGAAACCCATTTCAAGAAGCAGCAGGCCTCAACCATCCTGGGCCGCGGCGCGACGCCGGAAGATGTTGCCGCGGCAGCCCATTACCTGATGGAAGCCCGCGCGGTGACCGGCCAGATGATCGCGGTGGATGGCGGCCAGCACCTTGCCTGGCGCACGGCCGACGTCACGGGCACCGGCGAATGAGCCAGCAGCGCGTGCTCGTGCTGATCCGCGATCTCGAATTGCTCGCGCATATCGGGGTGCACGGCCATGAGAAGGGCAAGCCCCAGCCCGTGCGCATCAATGTCTGGCTCACCGGCGATATCGATTCCAGCGGCGACCATCTGGCGAACGCGATCGATTACGAAACCGTGGTGGAAAAGATCCGCGGGCTGATCGCGGCGGGCCATATCAATCTCGCCGAGACCATGGCCGAGCGCATCGCGGCGACCTGCTTCGAGGACACGCGCGTCAGCCATGCGCGCGTGCGGGTGGAAAAGCTGCACGCGCTGCCGGGCGCGGCGGCGGCCGGCGTCGAAATCGAACGCGACGCGCCGAAGTGATTTCGCGCTCCCCTTGAGCGCGGAGGATATAGCGACAGCGGTTTTCAGTTTCCGACGTCTTTGCTCAAGCGAATGGTCGAGCGGGGACAGGATAGCCACACGCTGAGCCGTGGCCCCCAATGGTGAACTTCGTTATCGTTACCACGAGAGCAAATCAGTGATGGGGGACATGCAATGACTTCGATGAGGGGCGAGAAGATCTACGAGATCGATCTTGATATCGTGGGCGTGACGGATTACGGCCTGAACCTGCAGGCCGACGGCGGCTGCAGACTATACGTGGGTGAACGCGCGGCCGATCTGGGCCGTGGGGACCGTGAACGTGGCCATCGGAAGAATTCACATCGACGCGTACATGCAATGAGCGCTTAGCGAATTACGGACCTTCCGCCGCCCCTCGCCGAATGTCCGCTTTGGAGAAAAGCAGGCGTTCCGGTCCCGCGTGAGGAATGACTGGGTTTGACCCAAAGTGGGCATTTCACTTATGGGAACCGCACTGCTAGCCAGATTTGGCAAGGCCACCTATACTTTCGTCCGCGCAAGGCGTGATTTCGTCGTCATGTCATTTTTTCGAAGGAAAGACTGATGGATTCGAAACGGACCAGCCGCAGAGAGCTCCTGAAGGGCGGCGCCGCATTGGCGGGTGGGTTGACGTTGACGTCGGGAGCGATAGCACCGGCGCTCGGCCAAACACACGACCATGGGATGGCCATGGGCGGCACCCAAAACGAATATCCGATGGTCCCGGGCAGCAAGGAGTTGATCGAATACGGCCAGCGCTCCCATTACGTCACCTCGGTGCGCATGGCGCACCCGATGGGCGGTAGAGCTTCACCCGACGCGTTCGGGAAGGTGTTCCACGTGGCTTCGCCGCTGCAGGATTCTGTTGGCGTGGTCACGCCGTCGTCGCTCCACTATGTGGCGACGACTCGCGGCTCCTACATGCCGGACATCGATCCTGCGCAGCACACGCTGACGGTTCACGGCCTCGTGGATCAGGCCCTGACCTTCACCATGGACGATCTGAGGCGCCTTCCTTCCGTCACCCGGCTACAATTCATCGAGTGTGCGGGAAACCGGCACAATGGCCGGCAAAAGACCGTGCAGGAATCGCACGGGATGACAAGCTGCGCCGAATGGACTGGTGTTCTTCTTTCAACGCTGCTCAAGGAGTGCGGCCTGAAAGGCAACGCGACGTGGTTCGTCGCTGAAGGCGCCGAGGAAGTGAAGGGCGCTTCGAGCATGCCCATCGCCAAAGCGATGGACGACTGTGTCATCGCCTATGGCATGAATGGCGAGGCTATACGGCCCCAGAACGGTTTTCCGCTGCGCCTGTGTGTCCCCGGCTTCGAGGGCATCTTCAACACCAAATATCTGCGGCGCATCAAGATCGTCGACCGGTATTACATGAACTACAACGACTTCGGACATCTCGATCGGAAACCGGAAGAAGCTGCGCTCAGCTTCCAAATCGGACCCAAATCGGTCATCACGCGCCCGTCCGGCGGCCAACATCTGCCCGGCCGCGGATTCTACGAGATCAGCGGGCTGGCCTGGTCCGGCGGGGGCGCCATTCGTACCGTGGAGGTATCCACAGATGGCGGGCGGAAGTGGAACCGTGCCGAGATCAAAGCAACTCCACAACGCATGGCACACACAAGGTTCGGCTATATGTGGAATTGGGATGGAAACGAAACCGAGATTCTTTCGCGCTGCACCGACGAGATCGGGCAGGTGCAGCCGACGCGAGAGCAGGTCGCCCAGTACTGGAACGTGCCTTTCGAGAGAGATTACAGAGTGCCCGGGCTGGACAACAGCGTCATGCCCTGGAGGATCGCCAAAGACGGGAGTGTGACCAATGGGCTCGCTTAGGCTTGTCACGATTGCGCTGCTCCTCGCGGGCCCCGCCTTCGCGCAGACCTATGGCGTGGGACGCGCTACAACCCCAGAAGAACTCCGTCGCTTGGATATCTCGATCGGTCCCACGGGAGAGGAACTCCCTCCGGGCCGCGGCACCGCCAAGGAGGGCGCACAGCTCTTTCAGCGAAAGGGTTGTGTAGGCTGCCATGGCAAAGCGGGCATAGGGGGCGGGCCGGCGCCGGCGCTGCAATCGAAAAAAGGCCAAGATGTCCCCATCTGGGAACGGGAGCGCATACTGCCACTGAGCGCGCCGTTTGCGACGACGGTGTGGGATTACATCCATCGCGCTATGCCTCTCGGGAATGAGGGGACTCTCACCGCCGATGAGGCCTATGCGCTGACGGCCTACCTGCTCTTCCTGAACAAGGTGATCCCAGAGGACGAAGTCCTCGACAAGCAGAGTCTGCCGAAGGTCAAGATGCCGATTGGCGATGACTACGCCCGGCTGCCTGAGTGGAAGCCCGGGACGCCAAGGCTTCAAGGTTATCCCTACTAGGCCATCTTATTTACGACGTTGGGGTTTGAAGGAAATTCAAAGCCATCTTGTGCGTGAGGGATTGCGACGCAACAACAGGGTTCATCACAGGTTTCAATCATTCCCATTGATCGCGAACTTGCGGATGAACCGGGTAACGCATTCATCTCCGACGCTTGGGGTGGGCATCGCAAGCTCTGAAATGGCAACTGCCGAACATTCTCGAAATTCGCTTTGACAGCTCGGCGCGCTTCTTCAACATGAATGCGGACGTTAGAGAGGCCGATATCGCCTATCAACCGCAGCTACCATGACCGTTGTGGGCGCGATCAACGGACGCTTTCGCTGCCGTGACGAACGTCTGCAATGCGCTCAATAGCTGACGTCAGGTCGGGCTCACCGCGTTCACGACTATCTCGCTGCGCTCGAAAACGACGCTCCCTCAAGGGGAGGATAGGAAACTAAGATTTTCCGCCTTCGACGGGTGCGCCTTCGGCGCGCCAGCGCAGCATGCCGCCGGGCAGATTGGCGACCCTGTCGAACCCCGCCTGCTGCAGGATGAGCGTCGCCTGCGCGGAACGTCCGCCGGCGCGGCACACGGCCACCACGGGCTTGTCCTTGGAAATCTCAGCCGTCCGGCCGGAGAGTTCACCCAGCGGGATCAGCTTCGCGCCCCGAATGTGTCCCAGGGGGCCGGTAAATTCGTCCGGCTCGCGGACATCCAGCACCTGAACCATCTCCACATGGTCCTCCAGCCACGAGGGCTGCACCTCCCAGATGCCGGCGAAATTGCAGGTGAGCGGCGCCCAGTCAGGATCGTTCATGGGTTGGTCCTCTTCGGGCCGGCCGCATTGGAGATTGGCGGGCACGGCGATGGCGAGCTTCTTGGGATGGGCCAGACGCAAATTCTGCATGTAGCCGACGAAATCGCTTTCCGAAAGCGCGCCGCCGAGCCGCGGATTGAAGCGCTTCTCCTCCGCCACGCTGGTGACGGTGAGGCCGCGATAATCATGGCCCGGATAAAGCAGGCAGGTATCGGGCAGCGTGAACAGCTGCAGCCGCACCGAACGGTAGAGGCTGTGCGCATCGCCTTCCTGGAAATCGGTGCGTCCGCTGCCGCGAATGAGAAGCGCATCGCCGGTGAAGGCCATGCTTTCGTCGTCGAGCACATAGCTGACGCAGCCATGGGTGTGGCCGGGCGTGGCGCGGGTCTCCACATAATGCTCGCCGAAGCGGACCTTATCGCCCTGCTTCAAGAGAATGTCGGCGCAGGCAACGCCGGTCTCCGCGCCGAGCGCGATCCGGCTGCCCCAGCGCTGCTTGAGGAGATAGGCCCCCGTGACATGATCGGCATGGACATGGGTTTCGAGCGTATGCGTCAGCTTGAGCCCGAGTTCCTGGATCAGCGCGCTGTCGCGGCGCACCTGCTCGAACACCGGATCGATCAGGATGGCTTCGCCGCTTTTGCTCGAGGCCAGAAGATAGGTGTAGGTGGAGGATTGCGGATCGAACAATTGCCGGAATATCAGTGCCATGAACCGTTCGTCCCCCCCTTTGGGCCTCAAGATGACGGCGACGATCACTGTACTATATTTATCGCCATGGACGACAAACCGTTAACCCCCGCGCCCGGCGATATGCCGCAGGGCTCCTCTTCCGAAGAGCCGTTGAAAGGGCCGGAGCGCATCGCGGCCTATCTCAAGACGCTTCCCGATGGGCCGGGTGTCTACCGGATGCTGAACGCCAAGGGCGAAGTGCTCTATGTCGGCAAAGCGAGCAGCCTGAAGAAGCGCGTCGCGTCCTATGCCAAGGGCGGAAGCCATTCCAACCGCATCGCCCATATGATCTCGGAAACCGCCGAGATGATCTTCGTCTCCACTCAGTCGGACGTCGAGGCGTTGCTTCTGGAATCCAATCTGATCAAGCGGCTGAAGCCCCGCTACAATGTCAGCTACCGCGACGACAAGAGCTTTCCCAACATCCTGCTCCGGACCGATCATCCTTTTCCACAGGTGCTGAAGCATCGCGGCGCCAAATCGCGCGACGGGATTTATTTCGGTCCCTTCGCGTCGGCGGGCGCGGTGAACATGACGCTGAACACACTGCAGCGGGCGTTTCTCTTACGCTCCTGCTCGGATGCGGTGTTCCAGGGGCGCACGCGGCCCTGTCTGCTCTACCAGATCAAGCGTTGCAGCGCGCCCTGCACGGGACGCATCGATGCCGAAGGCTATGCCGCGCTGGTCGACCAGGCGAAGACGTTCCTCACCGGAAAAAGCCGCATGGTGCAGGAACAACTCGCACGCGAAATGCACGAGGCCGCCGAGCGCATGGATTTCGAGCGCGCGGCGCAATTGCGCGACCGCATCCGCGCCATGAGCCACATCCACTCGCGCCAAGGCATCAACCCCACCAGCTTCACCGAAGCCGATGTGTTCGCGCTGTATCGCGAGGGCACGCAATCCTGCATGCAAGTGTTCTTCTTCCGCGCCGGCCAGAATTGGGGCAACCGGCCCTTCTTTCCGCGTCATGGGGCCGATCTGACGAACGGCGAGGTGCTGGCCTCGTTCCTCAGCCAATTCTATGACACGCGGATTGCACCCTCTCTCATTCTCTTGAGCGAAGACGTGCCCGAATGCGCGCTCATCGCCGAGGCGCTCTCGGTTCGCGCCGGGCACCGGGTCGAGATCGCGGTGCCGCAGCGCGGTGAAAAACGCGAGATCGTGGAGGCAGCCCTGCAGAACGCGCGGGCCCAGCTCGCCCGCAACCAGGCCGAAAACGCCAGTCAGCGCGCGCTGCTCGAAGGCATCGCCGAAACCTTCGGGCTGGAAGCACCGGCCAAACGCATCGAGGTCTATGACAATTCCCACATCCAGGGGGCCAATGCGGTGGGCGCGATGATCGTGGCCGGGCCGGAGGGATTCCAGAAAGCCGAGTACCGAAAATTCAATATCAAATCGGAAGACCTCACGCCGGGGGACGATATCGGCATGATGCGCGAGGTCCTGACGCGGCGTTTCGGACGGCTGGTGCGCGAGAGCAGCGAAGGCGCGCCCGACGACAAATGGACCAAATGGCCGGACCTCGTGCTGATCGACGGCGGCCCGGCGCAATTGGAGGCCGCCCATGCCGCGCTCGCTGAAGTGGGCGCCGACGATGTCGTCATTGTCGGCGTCGCCAAAAGCATCGAGCGCGAGGCGGGGCGCGAGCATTTCTACCGCCAAGGCCAAGCGCCGTTCCGGCTCGATGCCAAGAGCCCGGTCCTCTATTACCTGCAACGCCTGCGCGATGAGGCCCATCGCTTCGCCATAGGCAGCCACCGGAAGAAGCGCTCCAAAGCCATCGGCGCGAGCCCCTTGGAGGAGATTGCCGGCGTCGGCGCCCGGCGGAAAAAGGCGCTGCTGGCCCATTTCGGCTCGGCCCGGGGCGTGACCCAGGCGAGTCTCGCGGACCTTGAGACCGTGGACGGGGTCAGTTCGGCGTTGGCGCGAAAGATTTATGACTTCTTCCACACGGATTAAGGACTGTCCGGCGCAAGCCCGCCTGACTTTCCGTATCTCATTCCTGTAGACTGGTTCCATGTCGTCTCTGCCCAACGCCCTGACCCTTGCGCGCATCGCGCTCGTGCCTCTCTTTGTGGCGGCCTTCTTCCTGCCCGGAGACGGCGGGCGCTGGCTCGTGTTCTTCCTCTTCTGCATCGCGGGCATCACGGACGCGTTCGATGGCATGATCGCGCGCAAATGGAACGCCGAGTCCTCGCTCGGTCGCATGCTCGATCCCATCGCCGACAAGCTGATCGTTTCGGCCGCGCTGCTGATGCTGGCCTCCGATCAGATGCTGCAGGGCTGGACGTTCCTGGTCCCGGCCCTGGTGATCCTATGCCGGGAGATCCTGGTTTCGGGCCTGCGCGAATTCCTGGCCGAAGCCAATGTCAGCCTGCCGGTGACGCGCATCGCCAAATTGAAGACCGTGATGCAGGTGGTCGCGATTGCCGCGCTGATCGCAAGCTCCGCCAGCGAGCGCATGCTGCCGGGTGTCACCGCCGCAGCGCTGCTCGGGCTGTGGGCCGCCGCGGGGCTGACCTTCTACACCGGCTACGCCTATCTGCAGGCGGGACTCGATCATGCACGCCGCGCGTCCGGCGTTCGCCCCAGAAGCGTGGGCAGCGCGAAGCGGCCTGAACAGCGACCCGCGTGAGGGTCCCGTGAAGCTTCTCTATTTTGCCTGGGTGCGGCAGAAGATCGGCGTCTCGGAAGAAGATGTGTCGCCGCCCGATTCCGTCACCAGCGTTTCCAAGCTGATCGATTTTCTGAAAGCGCGCGGCGTGGGCTACGAGGCGGCGTTCCGCGACGTAAAGGCGCTGCGTGTCGCGGTGAATCAGCAGCATTCCGCCTTCGATGCCGCCATCGGTCCGAATGACGAGATCGCCTTCTTTCCCCCGGTGACGGGCGGATGAGCGAGATCCGCATCCAGACCAGCGATTTCGATCCTGGCGCGGAAATCGCCGCGCTCAACGATTTGTCCGGCTCCATCGGTGCCATCGCGAGCTTCGTCGGTCTGGTGCGCGGCGATGGCGGGCTTATCGCCATGACGCTCGATCATTATCCCGGCATGTGCGAACGCGAGATCGCGGCCCACGTCGCCGAAGCCAAATCGCGCTGGCCCATCGCGGGTTTGCGCATCGTGCATCGCGTCGGGCGGCTGACCCCGGGCGAACGGATCGTCTTCGTCGGCGTTGCGTCGGCGCACCGGCAGGCGGCGTTTCACGCGGCCGAGTTCCTGATGGATTACCTGAAGACCAGCGCGCCGTTCTGGAAACGTGAAGAACGCGAAAGCGGCGAGACCTGGGTCGAAACGCGTGCCCAGGACGATGAAAGCGTCAAGCGCTGGCGCTGACTTTCGGGCGCGACGTGTCGGCTGCGCCGGCGCGGTTCACCTCAGCCGTGAAATCATGCATCAGCGTTTCGCAGATCCGTCCCGGGGTGAATCGGTATTGCGCGATTTCGGACACCGGCGTCACTTCGGCGGCAG
>DATLVC010000040.1:0-3463 GCA_035577685.1 Micropepsaceae bacterium
TTGATGTCTGAGGGGGCAATTGATGACGGATCGTTTGATCAAATTAGAGGGGCTTATCCGCGATCTTTTCGACGAATATCAGGGGCCAGTGACGCGCAGCCTCAAGGCTACCGACGTTCCGCAGTGGGACAGTCTGGGGCATGTGCAGCTGATGGTTCTGGTCGAGCAGAGCTTTGGCGTGCGCTTCAGCGCGGGCGAGATCGGCAGGTTCCATGATCTAGGGGACCTCGCCGATGAGATTGATCGCAAATCGCAAGAAAGCCGATGATCGGGGGCGAGAAGGACGCCACGCTGGGGAGACAATCTCTTTTTCCCTGGCGGGTGCCATTGTCGGTGGATTGGACCGAGCGATGGAGCGTCCTGGACGGCCGCGTGAGGAAGCTCACGCCCGGCCACATCGCACCGGAAACGGCGGATGAGATTTGCATCGCGGCCCGGCGCCTGGCCAATGAAAGGCTGGGTCCGAGCGAACAGCTCAAACTTGAGGGGCTGGCGCGCCGGCTGATGCCTCATGCCGCGTGGCTGAAGCCGCTGCGCCAGTTTCGTGTCGGGCTCATCGGCAACCGTACCTTGAGCTTCCTCATCAACCCGTTGCGGGCAGCCGGTCTCGCGCGCGGTCTGCTGATCGACGCAGTGGAAGCACCTTATGACTCCGCGGCAAGCTTTGCTCTTGGCGGCGCCAATGTCTTCGGCGGCGAGAAAATCGATGCGGTGGCGGTGGTTCTCGACGAAGGGGCGTTCCAGCGCCCGTCCCGATTGAGCAATCGTGCGAGCGAAGACGACGCAGTCGCAGGGGCAGCGCAATTCCTGACACAAATCGCCGCCGCTGCGCGCAATCTTACGTCGGCACTCCCAATTGTGGCGACGATTCCGCCGACGGCGCCGACGGTCGGTTCCGCCGATGTCGCCACCGCCGGCACTCTCTCGCGTTTTCTCATACGCGTGAATATGGAAATTGCATTCGGCGCTGAGCGCGGCGATTGGATCACCTGGGATCTCGCCGGGCTTGCAGCGCAGCTCGGCTATGGCAATTGGTTCGATCCGCTGCGTTTCCACGAGGCGAAGACGCCGTTCCGGATCGAGCTGTGCCCACTGGTCGCCGATCATCTCAGCCGCATCATCGCCGCACTGACGGGAAAATCATGCCGCGCGCTGGTTCTCGATCTCGACAACACGCTGTGGGGCGGGGTGATCGGCGATGACGGAATTGCCGGTCTCAGGCTGGGCCAGAACTCCGCGGAAGGCGAAGCCTATGTGGCGTTCCAGCGCTTCGTCCTCGATTTGCGCGAGCGGGGAGTCGTGGTCGCGGTCTGTTCCAAGAACACCGACGAAATCGCCCGCGAACCGTTCCGCTCCCATCCCGAGATGCTGCTGCGCGAAAATCATATTGCGGTCTTTCAGGCGAATTGGGAGGACAAGGCGTCCAATATTGCGGCCATCGCCGCATCGTTGAATCTCGGATTGGAATCGCTCGTCTTCGTCGACGACAATCCGGCCGAACGCGAGATCGTGCGCCGGGAACTGCCGCTGGTGGCGGTGCCGGAAGTCGGAAGCGATCCCGCCTATTTCCCCTCGCTGATCTGCAGCGCCGGCGTTTTCGAGCATCTGGTGCTCAATGCCGATGATCTTGGCCGGGCTGCGAGCTACGAAGGCAACGCCCAGCGTGTCGAGCTGCAGGCCAAGGTCGGCAATTACGACGAATATTTGCAGTCGCTCGGCATGACGATGGAGCTCGGCCGTTTCGACAAGGTCAACCGCGCGCGCATTGCGCAGCTCATCAACAAGTCCAATCAGTTCAATCTCACAACACGCCGATATAGTGAGGAAGACATCCAACGCCGCGAAGAGAATCGTGAGGGGGTTCTTTGCTGGCAGGCGCGGCTGAGCGACGCTTTCGGCGCGCACGGCATGATCGCAGTCGTCATTGTGCACATGGGCCCCCGGGAATGGCACATCGACACCTGGCTTCAGTCCTGCCGTGTGCTGGCGCGCGGCGTCGAGGAAACGCTCATGAACCGGCTTGTGGAGCACGCAAGAGAGGCGGGGGTACAGCGCATCATCGGCGAATATGTCCCGACCGCGCGCAACGCCATGGTGGCGGATTTCTTCCCGCGGCTTGGCTTTGCGCCGATTGAGGGGCAGGAAGACCCGGAACGAAAGCTTTACATGTGCCGGCCTTCCGAATTCAGCCCGCTGAAGAGCTTTATCGCCGTTTGACCGCATCTGCTTCCACCACGAAATCATGGGGGCCGTCGAACAGCGCCGAAAAACCTCGCCCGAAACGATTGCCCCCACTGTTTGGCAGTCGACCATGCGTGGTAGTGTGCAATCTGAATTTCCACTTGGGGATCGTCTATGAAGACGGGAATATTCGTTGTCTCTTTGCTCGTCTCAGCGCTGGCGGCGGGCATTACGTCCGCGCAACCGGCGAAAGGAGAAACTGTGAAAATCTATGCGGCGGCGGTCGCGAAGACGCCACTCACCGCCCTTGCTGCCGACTACGAGAAAACGACTGGCAACAAGGTCGTTCTCGTTTTCGATACCGCCGGCGCCACGGAACAGAGGTTCCGGGCCGACCCCGACGCAGCCTTGCTGATCACCACCGCACCGCTGATCCGGAATGCGGAAAGCACAGGCGCGCTCCGCGATGGAACCAGCATCGCCATTGGCAGCACCGTCGCCGGCGTGGCAGTGCCACCGGGATCCGTGAAACCCGATGTCTCCAGTCCGGAAAAATTGAAGGCGGCTCTTCTCGCAGCCAAGCGCATCGCGGTCTCGGATCCGGCGCGCGGGGCAACAGTCGGAACTCACTTCATGAAAGTTATCGAAGCGTTGGGCGTGAAGGACCAGGTCTTGCCGAAAATCACGTTCGCCAAAGACGGCATCGAGACCATGCAGTTCGTCCTGGACAAGAAAGTCGATCTCGGTGTCTCGCAATCGAGCGAGATCGTGCAAGCCAGCCCTGACGCCATGGCGGGACCGTTTCCCAAGGAATTTGCCCTGGCCACGGATTTTTCGCTTTGGCATCGCAACGCCATCTCTGCGGCGGCCAAAGATTTCGTCGCGCTGCTGACGGGTTCGGCGGGCCGCGGAAAACTCGCAGCCGAAGGAGTCATGCCTCCCGCTGCCCGCTGAAAAGTTTTATCGCCATAGAGACCGGCGGATCGATCAGAGAATATCCGGTGTCTGCGGCAGCTTTAGCGTTCGCCTGACGGAATTTCCTGCGCCATGGCTGCCCAAGACTTGGCCAAATCAAGCCAAGCGATTTTCGTTGGCGAATCGGTTTGGCGCAAAGCTGTTGCCTCCGCCTCGGCAGCGAGGCGCAAGAAGCGTTCACGCCGCTCCTGCGGCGTTTCTTTAGCATCCGTCAACTTAGCGTCCCCCCGCTTGCTGAACGGCCTAATGTCTGGCGCAGAATCTCCTTCCCCGCATCGGGCGGCAATGGCCAAACATGGACGTTCTA
>DATLVC010000041.1:0-3060 GCA_035577685.1 Micropepsaceae bacterium
CATTACGCGCGCGATGCTGACGGCACATTTTTTCTCCGATGTGTTCATCGGCGCCGGCATAGGTGTTCTGGTCGCGCGCGAAACATTTCTAATTGGTTTCCCGCAACTGGCGCCGAACTGGTTCTAACGCCGCGCCCGGAAGAAATCCCGCAACAAACGCCCCGACGCTTCGGCATCGCCGCCACGCTCGATGATGGGCCGGTGGTGGCAGGTCGACTGCGTGAAAAAACGGGGGCCATGCTCCACCGCGCCGCCCTTGGGATCGGGGGCGGCATAGACGAGTCGATTCACGCGCGCCAGGCTGATAGCCCCGGCACACATCGCACAAGGTTCAAGCGTCACGTAAAGCGTCGTGCCGATAAGCCGCTCATTGCCGAGCCGCCGCCCGCCTTCCTGCAATGCCAGCATCTCCGCGTGAGCGGTGGGATCGCGCATTTCGATGATCCGATTGCCGGCCTGCGCGAGGAGATCGCCCTCGGCCGACACCAATACTGCGCCGATAGGCACTTCGCCGCGTTCCCCGGCCGCTTTGGCCTCGGCCAGCGCAAGGCGCAGATAGTCCAAGTCTTGCTCTTTCATGTTCCTCAGGATACCCGAAAGCCGCACCATGACGAAAACACCCGAACCGCCTGAACCCGAACGGGGCGAACGCATCGCCAAGGTGATTGCGCGCGCCGGGGTTTGTTCGCGCCGTGACGCAGAAAAATTGATCGCGGAAGGCCGCGTGGCATTGAACGGCGACCGAATCGTTTCGCCGGCGCTGAACGTCGCGGCCGATGCGCTGATCACGGTGGACGGCAAGCCTATCCCTGGAGCTGCTCCTGCTAAACTGTGGCGCTACCACAAACCGGCGGGGCTGGTGACCTCCCATCGCGATCCGGAGGGGCGGCCGACCGTGTTTGAGAAATTGCCGCGCTCCATGCCGCGCGCGATTTCTATCGGGCGCCTGGACATCAATTCGGAAGGGTTGCTGCTGCTCACCAATGATGGCGGCCTTGCGCGACAGCTCGAGCTTCCTTCGCAGGGCTGGGTGCGGCGCTATCGCGTGCGCGTGTTCGGGCAGGTGACGCAGGCCGCGCTCGACACTTTGGCGAAAGGCGTCACCATCGACGGTGTCCGTTATGAACCCGCAACCGCACAGCTCGAGCGCGTCAAAGGCTCCAATGCCTGGTTGGAAATAAGCTTGAAGGAAGGCAAGAACCGCGAGGTCAAACGTCTGATGGAGCATTTGGGCCTCAAAGTGTCGCGCCTGATCCGCGTCAGCTTCGGGCCATTCCATCTTGGCCACCTGCCCGAGGCCGCGGTCGATGAAATCCCGGGCAAGGTGTGGCGCGAGCAGTTGGGAATAACCAAGGCCAAGCGGCCCGAACAAGAAGAAAAACGCATTCCGCACCCAGCGCGGGAATCGCGCGTACGCCGTGGCGGCGCGCCCTCCACACGGGGAGAGCGACGTTAGGGAAACAAGTGCTCCGTCGACCACGGGCCATCGGGAGTCGCGCGGGTGTAGCAGATGCGTTCGTGGAGCCTGAACGGCCGGTCGCGCCAGAATTCGATCTGCACCGGACGGATGCGAAAGCCCGACCAATGGGGCGGACGCGGGACTGTCGAAAGCGCATATTTCGCGGCGTAGACGGCGACCTCCTTCTCGAGCGCAAATCGCGCCTCCAGGGGCCGCGACTGGCGCGAGGCCCAAGCCCCAATCTGGCTGTCCTTGGGCCGGGTGGCAAAATAGGCATCCGCTTCGGCATCGCTGACCCGCGTCACTACCCCTC
The DNA here is from genome assembly GCA_035577685.1 of Micropepsaceae bacterium. GTDB lineage: Bacteria > Pseudomonadota > Alphaproteobacteria > Micropepsales > Micropepsaceae > CAIYRG01. The sequence goes on from DATLVC010000041.1 coordinate 1,773, forward strand.
GCACGCGCACCTGGCGGCGTAGCGATTTCCAGTGGAAACACAAAGCGGCTTTTGGATTGCCTGCGAGTTCCTTGCCCTTGGCGCTTTCAAGATTGGTGTAGAACACGAAGCCCTCGTGATCGACGTGCTTGAGCAGCACCATGCGCACATCGGGCAGGCCCGCCGCATCCACCGTTGCGAGCGCCATGGCCTCAGGATCGTTGGGCTCCCGGGCCTGACTCTCGGCGAACCATTCGCGGAACAGCTCGAACGGCTCGGCGGCGGCCTTAAGGCCGTTCTCTTGGACCATGTTACTCATTGGCAAACCAGACCCGTACCTTCATATGTCCCCCGGGATTTATCGATCATAACGGATAGATCGGAGCGCAACAGGTCTTACCCTCAGGGGGAGACTCTTCCTATATAGGGGCGTCAAAGGGAGAATAGATGCGCGATCCATACGAGGTTTTGGGCGTCTCCAAGAAAGCCAGTGAGGCCGAGATCAAAAAGGCCTTCCGTACGCTTGCCAAGAAGCACCATCCCGACAAGCACGCCAGCGACCCCAAGGCCGTGAAGAAATTTCAGGAGATCAGCGGCGCCTACGAAATCATCGGCGATAAGGAAAAGCGTGCGCAATACGACCGCGGTGAGATCGACGCCGCCGGCCAGCCCAAAGGCTTCAACCCAGGATCGCACCCGGGTGGGGGTGGGTTCGAGCAAGGCTTTGGCGGCTTCCGCGCCCGGCCCGGCGGCGGCGCTGGGCCGCAGAGTTTCGAATTCGAGTGGAACGGCAATAACGCCGAAGGTTTTCAGGCGGAGGACATCTTCGCGGACATTCTTGGCGGTCTTGGCGGCGGGGGTGGCAGGCGCCGCGCTCAGCCCCGGAAGGGAGCGGATGTTCAACTCCAAACGACGGTTTCGCTTCAGGAGGCGGCGCTCGGCGGCACGCGGCGCGTCGTCCTGGCCGATGGACGGCAGCTGGAGGTGCGCATTCCGACTGGGGTCAAGGACGGGCAGCAGATTCGTCTTCGTGGCCAGGGGGCGCCGGGGGACCGCGGCGGCCCGCCGGGAGATGCGCTCATCACCATCGCCATCGCGCCCCATCCCTATTTCGAGCGCGACGGCCGTGACTTGCGGCTTGATCTTCCCATCACACTTAAGGAGGCGGTGATGGGGGCCAAGGTATCGGTGCCGACACTAACCGGCCCTGTGACTTTGACTGTCCCGCCCCATTCCAATACTGGACGCGTATTGCGGCTGAAGGCGAAAGGCTTACCCGGCACAGGGGGGGAGGCGCCCGGTGATCTCT
>DATLVC010000042.1:0-2140 GCA_035577685.1 Micropepsaceae bacterium
GGATGCCCGCCTTCGCGGGCATGACATCATTTGTTTGCATCAATTTGGAAAACCCCTAATTCTCGGCAAGTTCGCGCACGATCATGATAAACGGCTATTGATGAGTGGAACCGCCTTTCATGCCAACTGAAGCCTCGCCGAAAGATAAGACTGTCGCTGCGGAGGTCGTTCGTACGTTGCGCGAGCTCGGTGTCCGCTATGTGTTCGGCGTGCCCAGCGGCGGCTGGGTCGATTACATGGAAGCCTTGCGCGAGACCGACGGCATCGACTTCGTGCTGACCACGCATGAGGGCGGCGCGGGCATGATGGCCGATGTCTGCGGCCGGCTGGGCACGGCACCCGGCGCCTGCTTCGGCACCTTCGGGCCCGGTGCGACCAATCTGGCCACCGGCGTCGGCGAAGCGCTGCTCGACCGCTCGCCGGTGATCGCATTCACGGATGAAATGCCCGAAGCGATGCGCGGCCGTACCACGCAAATGGGTATCGACCATCAGGCGCTGTTCACGCCCTTGACGAAAAAGACGACGCGGCTGCGCGCCGATCGCGTACGCTCGATCCTGTTCGATGCGGCGCGCGTGGCGTTGGAGGGGCGCCCCGGTCCGGTTCACGTCGGACTTCCGGCCGGCATGTCGGCCGAGATGGCGCTGCCGGAAAATATCGCGTTCACGCTGCCACCGGGGCCGGCGCCCGCCGATGCGGCTCTGCTCGAGAAAGCGGCGCGGCGATTCGCGGCATCGCGCAAACCCGTGCTTGCCGTCGGGCTCGGCGCGGTGCGGGCGCAGGTGCAACAGCAAATCCGCACTCTGGCGGAAAAGCACAAAATCCCGGTGGTGCTGACACCGATGGCCAAGGGCATGCTGGCCGAGGATCACCCCTGTTATGCCGGCGTGGTATTTCACGCGCTCAGCAACATGGTGGGCGAGACGCATGCGCAAGCCGATCTGGTGATCGGCATCGGCTATGACCCCGTCGAATTCAACTATGAATCCTGGCTGCCGAAACAGGTGCCGTTGATCAGCTTCGACATCGTGCCGGCTGACCTCGACACCGCGGCATATAAATTGGCAGTGGACGCAGTGGGCAACATTGCGCATTCGCTGGAGGCGTTGCTGGCGCTGCCGCCATCGGCAAAGGATTGGGACCTTGGCGCACTCGCGGCACGCAAGAAAGCGATGTTCGCGAAGCTGGCGCCGTCGGGCGGCGTATTCGGGCCCAAGGCGGTACTGGCGGGCTTGCGTGACGTGCTGCCCGAGGACGGCATCATGACCTGCGATGTCGGCGCCCACACCCATCTGATCGGTCAGCTTTGGCGCACGCCCGCGCCGGGGCTTCAGATCATGACCAATGGCTGGTCGACCATGGGCTTCGGGATTCCCGCGGCCATCGCCGCCAAACTGATGCGCCCCGAAAAATCCGTCTGTGCCGTGGTGGGCGACGGGGGCTTCCTGATGACGGCCGGCGAACTCGCCACCGCCATCCGCTGCGGCCTCAAGCTCGTTATCCTGCTGCTCACGGACAATGATCTGGCGCTGATCCGCATCAAGCAGGAGAAAAAGGGCAATCCGATCTATGGCACGCCGGTGCGGCAGGCGGGGACCATCGGAGCCAGCGTCTTTGGCGTGCCAGTTCGTACCGTGCGGAGCGATTCGGAGCTTCGCGCGGCCCTGGAATGGGCATTTGGGGCGGACGGCCCGGCGATTGTCGAGGCGGTAGTGGACAGCCGGGAATATGACGGAATTGTCCTGAAGAAGGACAAGCCCTAGAACGGCTTCTTTGAGGCGGATCAAAGCAGCCGCCCAAGGCCAAGCTATATTAAATGCCGTTCATGGATTGTCGGACGCAAAACAGACACCATTTTTGCATTGCGTTGGGGGCAGACAGCCCTGTGATTGTCGAAGGAAACCAGCAATGAAGTTTTCGGCCAAGAAGCTGAATGCCGCGGCCTTGCTCGTTGCCGCCGGGCTGCTGATTTCGGGCTGCGGGATCAACACCATCCCCACCGAGCAAGAACAGGCCAAGAGCGCCTGGAGCGAGGTGCAGAATCAATATCAGCGCCGGGCGGATTTGATCCCCAATCTGGTCAACACGGTGAAGGGCTACGCGACCCAGGAACGCGAGGTCCTGACCCAAGTGACGGAGG
>DATLVC010000043.1:0-2420 GCA_035577685.1 Micropepsaceae bacterium
GGCGAATTCCGAACCGCCCACGCCGTGGAGTTCGATTCGCAGGGGCGGCTGATAGTCGCCGACCGGCACAATCATCGCATCCAGGTGCTGACGAAGGACGGGAAATATGTCGCCGAATTTCCCGATTTCGGCCGCCCCAGCGGGTTGGCGATCGATGCCAACGATACGATCTATGTGGCCGATTCCGAATCGACAGCAAAAGTGCACCCGGGTTGGCTCAGGGGCATTCGCATCGGCAGCTTGAAGGATGGCAAAGTGACGATGTTCGTGCCTCCGCATAAAGCGGACACGGCGGACGGCGCCATGGGGGAGGGGATCGCCGTCGATGCGGCCGGCAATGTGTTCACGGCCGAAGCCAATCTCAAAGGCGTGACGAAATACGTCAAGAATTAGGATGCGAGGAATTAGATGGCGCGGCGTTGGCGGCGCAGAAGTCGCAATTGGCTAAGCCGATGCCGCCCTATTTGCCGGCCACCATTTTGCCGGCAGGGGTCACCATCAGTCCGCCCATGATTTCTTGAATCAAACCAAGTTGCACGAGGTGGGCCACGCCTGCCCCGCGAAACGCGCGGCTGCGAAATCCTTTGGCGATTTCTTTGAGTGACACAATCTCTCCGCTCGTTAGTTCAGACTGGGTGGGTATTCGATCCATTGAGATCTCCTGGCCGCCTGCAAACCGGCAGCCTTGGTGTCCGGCATTTAGCCGACGATTGCAGGGCTTAGCCCTTTTCGCGACCAAAGCGAGTTAAATCTACGCCTTTGCACGGAACGCCAGGGCTGAATTATCGCGCATCAGCGCTCTTACAGCTTTCGACTGGGGAACCTTTGCCCGGAATGCGCTCATTCGCTGGAAAGACGCGGGCGGTCGATTTCAACGCTATTTTTTCGAAAGCCGTTCCTTATAAGAATACGGCCTGCATTCGCGATGACGTAGCAAGGAGCCGGCTTCTTATGCCGGTCATGAAAGACGGGTTCGCGCGTGCCGGATCAGAAGTCCGCCTTCTGCGCGACGGGGATCGGATTGGCCTCGCCGGTCACCGGATCGATAGGCGATTCGGCACAAGCTGTTTCCTCCGGCAAGAGGCGGCCCAGACGATATTTGCTTAGCGCCTTCCATTGCTTGGTGAAGGTCTTCGGATCGTCATAGGTGATTTCGACCTGCATGCTCTTACCGTCGGACGCGGCCTGATAGCGCTCGATGAGGTGCAGTTGGTCGCTGAAGGGCACGCCGTAGCGGTCGATGTAAGTCTTGTCGTTGAACCCGATCGTATCCACGACGAGCGTATCGCCGTCGTAATGGCCGACCGATTCTCCGTACCAGGACGGTTTCGGATTCTTCGAATGCGGCACGTTCAGATAGACATGCCGCACCTGATGATCGCGCTGATAAAATATGGTGACCTTGTCGGGCTCCTGCAGGAGCAGCACAGGCTCGGGCTGCAACAGCGCGGTGGGACCGAAAGGATAACAGAAGGTCGCCGGCCAGAACGGATCCTTTCCCTGGATCGCATCTTCGGCGAGTTTCTTCAGCGTCGCCGAACCCCAGGCCGTCAGCAGCGGACTCTTATAGTCGCCGATATAGGCATTGGTGCTGACATCGTTTCCGTTCGCGTCAACGCCGCGCTCGTGATGGATATAGCCTTCCAGATCGTCGACCGGTTTCGGACTGCCTGGCACGGGAATGAGTTTGAAATTATTTGCGTTCTGCCACGGTCCCGTAAGAGCGGGAATGCCGGCGGAGGTTTTTTCCGCGGCCGATGCTGCCAGGCCGGAGGAAGCGCCGAGCACCAGCGCGGCCGCGCAGGTCCATGCGCTGATCGACGAGTTCTGCTTGACCATCGGGATTTCCTCGAAGCCTTTTCAAACACGGAATTTACACGACGCCCCTGTGCAAAGTCGATGATGTGCAAAAGCTTTTCCGTCGCACCCGGCCTTACTTTTCCTTAATACGCTGCCTTGGCGGGAGCGGGGCCTGAACGGTAAGCGTTAGTCTTTTACCTGCTCGGCCGCCGGCTTGCCCTTGTCGAAAATCCGCATCTCGACGTAACGCGCTGGTTTGCCGCTGAGGTTCTGTTGGCGGTGGATGGTGCCGCGCGGAACGTAATTATAGTCGCCGGCCTTGAGCACCTGCGGCGGCTGGCCCTTGATGGTGAAGGTGACTTCACCTTCCTGGACGGCGGTCCATTGCTCGCCGGGATGGCGGTGAAATTCATTGCCGGAGCCCGGCGGCATGGTGACGGATTGCAGGCCGACCTCGCGCGTGGGGTCTTTCTCCAGCGGCATGGTGAAATAACGCTTGTTCTGCATCTGCGGCGCCGCGCCTTGCGACCACGCCGATACGGCAGCCATGCCGCTTGCCACGAGCACTGCTGCGATGATGACAGATTTTTTCATGAACTCCTCCGCTGGGCTGTGTTTGA
>DATLVC010000044.1:0-4826 GCA_035577685.1 Micropepsaceae bacterium
AGTCACCAACTGGTTCGGCGATCTTGTCTCGCATCCCAAGGTCATTGTCGACGCGAACTCGAAGGAAGAGATCGCCGCAATCCTGAAGGACAAGACAAAGTACCCTTCGCCCGTGCGCGCCGTCGGCTCCAATCATTCGACCGCGCCCTGCGGCGTCGCCGAGGGCGGCACGCTGATCCGGATGAAAATGAACCGCATCCTTCGTATCGACGGCGATTCGATCACTGTCGAGGCCGGCGCCCGGCATATCGATATGGCGCGCGAGTTGGTGAAGCACAATCTCCAATTCTATGTGAACACCGAGATCGGCAGCCTAACGGCCGGCAGCGCCGCCTGCGCAGGCACCAAGGACGCCTCCTTTCCCGGCGAATACGGCCAGGTCGGGTCCTATGTGATCGGCGTCAAATTGGTGCTGCCGAGCGGCGATCTCTTGGAGGTCACTGAGGCCGAGCCGGAGCTGATACAGAAGGTACGCTCCAGCTACGGCACGTTCGGCATCGTCTACGAAGTCACCTATCGGATTCGCCCGCTGCTGCCGATGGCGGTCTACCACGAGACCTTCACGCTCGCGGAATTCATCGCCAAGCTGGACGAACTCAAGGCGCGCGGCGAGTCGATGATGTTTTATCATTTCCCGTTCGTCGACAGGATCACCATCGAATTCCGCAAATACAATCCGGGCGCAAGCGGCACACCCAACCGGTCGGCCTGGGTATTGCGGAATTATTTGTGGGGCACGGCCGGGCCACGCTTCGGTCACGACATTGAAGCGAACATCACGATTCCGTCTGTGCGCTATGAGGTGATCGACGGCTTCAACGCCATCCTGCGCTTCAAGCTGGAAAACCTGATCCGCGCGGACTACACCATTCCGCCCGATCAGATCATCGACTATCCGCCGGTGTCGGACGACAGCCGCTACACCTTCAGCCTGTTCGCCTTTCCCGAGGCGCAATTTCCCCAAACGCTGTCAGAGTTTTTCAAATTCGCGCGCGATTATTACGATCAGCACGGCTACCGGTCGAATTTGTTGTATGTCGGCTACCGTATCGCCGAGGACAAGCAATCCCTGCTGTCCTATTCGTATGACGGTCCCGTCATAACGATCGATCCAGTGTCGACCGGCAATCCGGGCTGGAAGCCCTTCCTCGAAGCTTACAATCAGTTCTGTCTCGATCGGGGCGGAAAGCCGTTGCTCAACCAAACCTTCGGACTCACGGCGGACATCGTTCAGAAGGCATTCGGCGACCGGCTGAAAACATTCGCCGAGACCCGGCGGCAATACGACCCCGAAGACCGGCTTCTGAACGACTATTTCCGCACACTCCTCGGCTGATCAGGCCGGCTGCGGCTTAAAGTTGTCACTGGCAGAGCCTTGATTGCGATCGAGGTTCCATGAAGATGGAACTGGCGACTCCATTACGCGCTTTGATCCTGTCACCATCCGCAATGGAGAAGATCATGCCTCGTCTTGGCACGGCTGCGTTTTTGGACCTTGAGAATGGGCTGGCCTCGCTGCCGAATTGGCTTGTCGTGGTGCTTGTGCTCGCGGGCGGTGTCCTAGTAGCCCTGATCATTCATGCGATTGTAGCCGGTGCAGTGGGCAGATTGATCGGGCTCCACCGCACGGGGATCAGGTCGCTGCTCGAACAGACGCGCGGCGTTGTGCGCTTTGGCTTCGTCTTGCTGGTTCTGGCGTTCATCCTTCCGATGGCGCCGGTTGGGCAGGCCACGGCCGACGAAGTCCACAAGCTGATGATCGCCGGGCTCATGCTCCTGATGGGATGGGTCGCGCTCCTCGCGTTCAACATCGCAGCCGACAGATATGTCTCCCGCCTCCACACGGATGCCGTGCACAATCTTGTGGCGCGCAAAGCGGTGACGCAGGTCAAGATGCTGAAAGTGATCGGCGACGGCCTGATCGTTACGCTCGCGATTGCCTTTGCCTTGATGAGCTTCGACTCCGTCCGGCAATTCGGGATCAGCCTCTTTGCTTCGGCGGGGTTGGCGGGACTGTTCGCGGGCCTGGCTTCGCGTTCGATTCTTGCCAACCTCTTCGCCGGGCTGCAACTCGCATTGACCCAGCCCATCCGTATCGATGATGCGATCGTGGTGGAAAACGAATGGGGCCTGGTCGAGGAACTGACTTCGACCTATGTCGTCGTGCGGCTGTGGGATTTGCGCCGGCTGATCGTGCCTCTCACCTATTTCATAGAAAAACCTTTTCAGAATTGGACGCGCGACTCGACGCAGATACTGGGCACGGTCTTCCTCCACGTGGATTACGCCACCTCGGCTCAGCGCATGCGCGACAAATTCATGGAGGTCGTAAAAGCGTCAAAATTCTGGGACGGGCAAGTGGCGGTTCTGCAAGTGACCGATGCGACGGAGAACACCGTGGAAATGCGCGCGCTGGTCAGCGCGGCGAATGCCGATAACGCTTGGGAGCTTCGCTGCGAGGTGCGCGAAAAACTGATCGCATTCCTGCAGAGGGAATACCCCAATGCGCTACCGCGGCGGCGCAACGAAACCTTTGTGGTTCGGGCGGATGGGCGGGGTGAAGAGGTGGCTGAAAGCAGACCCCCGCTCTCCTGAGTCCCCGCCCTATTGGCGCATGGCATCGGCAATGGTGGCCCGCAATTGCCGGTTCGACACCGGCTTGAACAGCAATGCGAAGGGATGATCGCCATTGATCCGCTCGATGGTCGCCGGATCCCTCGAGCCTGTTATGAAGATAACCTTGGAGCCGACTGTATCGTGGATGACCATGGCGGCGTCGACCCCGTCCTTGTCGCCGCCCAAGCGCATGTCCATCAGGACGACGGCAGGGCGATGCTTCTGGGACAGCGCAATAGCGTCATCGGCCGTGGCTGCGGTACCGCAGACGGTCAGCCCCATATCTTCCACTTGCGTGCGAAAGCCCATGGCAATCAGGAACTCATCGTCGACTACCAGGACGCAGTTGTTCAGACCGCTCATGCCGATGCTGGTACCGCGATGCAAATTTCGCTGCGGGTTCCGTGCTGGTTCTGCACGGTCAACGTCGCCTTCAGTTGGGCGACCACGCCGTTGATGATGCTTGCCCCCAACCCCACCTTCCTCCCCCCGGATACGGTGTCATTGATTCCATAGCCTCTGCCGTCGTCCGATACAATCAGGGCGACCGTTCCGTCTTGTGCGCGATCCAATACGACTTCGATTTTTCCCTTCCCATTCGGGAAGGCGTGCTTGAGCGAGTTGGTCACCAATTCGGTCACCAGCAGCCCCAGGGGGATCGCAAAATCCAGGCCGACATCCAAGGGGATGGCCCGTACGGACAGCGTGATATCCCGCCCAGCACTGCCTTCGATGATATTGTTGGATAGCTCTTGCAGGAACGGCGCGACATCGAAGGTCTGAAGATTTTCCGATCCCATGAGCTGGTGATGGACCAGGCCCAGGGCGTAGACCCGGCTGCGCAGGCTTTGCAGAGCGACCTTTGCCTCGGGGTCCGTAAGCTGCCGCGCCTGCATCATCAGGATGCTGTCGATGATCTGCAGATTGTTCTTCACCCGGTGGTAGACTTCCCGCAGCAAGAGATCGCGCTGCTGCAGCGCTTCCGTCCGCTCCTTGACCACGCCTTCCAGGTCCCGCTTGGCCACTACCAACGCCGCCTGGGCCTTGTAGCGTTCGTCGATATCTTCGATCACCGCAACGCGGATGTTGGGTTTACCGCTCTCGGGAAAGCGGACAATGGTGGAGGACACGCGACCCCAGATCGGCGTGCCATCCTTGCGGATATAGCGCTTCTCTCGGATGTAGATATCGCCCCCGCTCGCCAGGAAGTGAGCATAATCGATTCGTTCGGCTTCGCGATCCTCAGGCCAAGTGAACTCCCATCCCGCTCGGCCGACCAGTTCTTCGGGTTCGTAACCCAGCATACGAGCGAAGGCGTGGTTGGCACGAATGAGGCAGCCGGTTTCGGGATCGGCCTGCGTTTTGCCGACGGCCGCGGCTTCGAAAGTGACGCGGAATTCCTCTTCGCTTTTGGCCAAAGCGGCGAGGGTCTCGGTCAGCTGTGCATTGGCGACCACGAGTTGAGCTGTCCGTTCGGCAACCCGCCGTTCCAATTCCAAGTTCGATAGCCGCACCTGTGCCTCGCTCTCGCGAAGCAGACGGGCTGTCCGCGCCTGCTCCTCGATCGTCGTAGCGAGTTGTACATTGAGTTCTTTCAACTGCGCCGAAGAGGGCAGCGCCAGGAGCTTCGGTATCAAGGGCCACAGGATCATCGCCGTGGCGATGGAGAGCACCGCCGTCACCAGCTTGATGATTCCCTCGATGCCATAGGCCGGAGACCACAGCGTCAGGATCGACATCAGATGCGTCAGCCCGCACGCCAGGATGAACGCTACGAACAGATAGGCGACCCAGCCATATTCCAGATCCTTTCGCTGGGCCGCGAAGGAAGCCAGCGCCAAAGGAATGGAAAAATAGGCGAGCCCAATCACACTGTCGGACAAGACGTGCACGGCGATGAGGCCGGGGGCCCAACTCAAACAAAAGCCGTGCGCAGTCAGACCGGATGGATTGAAGAGCCAGTCCCAAATCGACATGACCAGACCTCTCAGAAAAATTCGCGAAGCTGCGGCCTCAGCGCATACGTCCCCCATAACGCCAAGCGATGGCGCGAATCATACTTTCGAACGCCAGGGCGGTCGATCACATAAAATTCGCCTGACTGCTCATGGTGTTAAGCAAGTCTTAACCAATCGCGCAGCGTCATGGCGCATGTCATAAAAGTCGCGCCCGAACGGGCGGCTCAGAAGGCCCGGCGCGCCTTGAAGGCG
>DATLVC010000045.1:0-3925 GCA_035577685.1 Micropepsaceae bacterium
CTGCCGCCAGGCAATCCATCAGCATGCGCCAGCCCTGGCCGACGCGCTGCTGTCCACCGATGATCGTATCCATCGGAATGAACACGTCCTGTCCTTTGGTGGGACCGTTCTGGAACGATTGGTCGGCGGGGAAGTGACGCCGGCCGATCTGCACACCCGGCATATTGGTGGGCACGAGCGCGAGCGTGATGCCGATGTCGTCCTGATCGCCGATGAGATGATCGGGGTCGTAAAGCCGGAAGGCGAGGCCGAGGATCGTGGCGACCGGCGCCAGCGTAATGTAGCGTTTGTTCCAGGTGACGCGCATGCCGAGCACGCGCTGGCCCTTGTGCTCGCCGTAACACACCACGCCCCGGTCGGGGATGGAGGCCGCGTCCGATCCCGCTTCCGGCGCAGTCAATGCGAAGCAAGGGATCTCCTGGCCGCGCGCCAATCGCGGCAGATAATAATCGCGCTGCGCATCGGTGCCGTAGCGCATCAGAAGTTCGGCGGGGCCGAGCGAATTGGGCACCATGACCGTAACGGCAGCGGCCGGACTCCGGCTCGCAACTTTCATCACCACGCAGGAATGCATCAGGGCCGAGAAGCCCAGCCCGCCGCGCTCCTTGGGAATGATCATCCCCATGAAGCCATTGTCGCGAATGAAGGCCCAGACATGGGCAGGGAGATCGCCATTGCGGCGGATTTCCCAATCGTCGAGCATCCCGCAGAGCTTCTCGACGGGGCCTTCGAGGAATAGTTGCTCTTCGGCGGAAAGTTGGGGCTTGGGGAAGCTCCTTAGCTTCGCCCATTGCGGTTTGCCGGAGAACAGCTCCGCGTCCCACCACACGGTACCGGCGGCAATCGCGTCGCGCTCCGTGGGGGAAATCGGCGGCAAAACTTTGCGGTACCAGGACAGGATGGGCTTGGTGATATGGCGTGCCCGCCAGCTCAGGGAAGCATTCATGGTCGCCCTCCTCTTTGGTGGCGCAGAATAGCCGGGTGAAGCCCGCCCGCTTTGATGTGCCTCATATGCAATATTGACACATCATTTACCAAGGAAGCGTAACCGGGGCCGTTTGGTTCCGAACGTCCGGTTTGGCCCGATCGAACATACCAATTCTTGTGGTTTGAATCAGCCGATACACCCTTATTTGTTTTTTCGCGAAAATAGGATGGGGTGGGCCCGGTCCTCGCCCGGTTGCTGGAGCTATCGTTGCGGGAGCGATAAACCTTCCACGGCACAATCGGAAAACGCCATGAAACGATTTCTTGCCTGCATGATCTTGTCTGCGCTTGCGGCAACACCGGCTTTCGCTCAGCGCGTTCCGCCCGGCACAGGCCCCGAAGCGAACGAGACGCTCGGCCCCGGCCTCACCAGCGTGAATTGGGGAACGATGGGGCTGAATGTCGGTGTGTCGGTGGGAGAGGACGGCATCCTCCTCATCGACGACCAGGAAGAAGCCGCCGTGCCGCGGCTCAAGGCCGAAATCGCCAAACTTTCCGATAGACGTGTCCGGATGGTGATCAACTCCCATTGGCATTTCGATCATGTGGGCGGCAATGCGGTCTTTGCCAAGGAGGGCGCGGTCATCATCGCCAGCACGAACACACGCGAGCGGCTGATGACGGAGCAGATCAATCCGGTCGGTGGCGGCAAGCAGAAGGCATTTGCTCCTGTGTTCTGGCCGCAGCTCACCTTCGAGGACGCGCTCCATCTTCATTTCAATGGCGACGATGTCGATGTCGTCCATGTGCCGAATGCGCATACCGACGGCGATGTGATCGTGAAATTTCGCAAGGCCGATGTGCTGTTCGCAGCCGACCTGTTCAACAATGGCGATTACACGCGCATCGACAGCCGCGGCGGCAGTCTGGACGGCATGATCGCGGCCTATCAGAAGCTACTGCCTACGCTGGATGATTCCGTCAAAGTGGTGCCCGGTCGTGGACGCGTCGGGACCAAGAAGGACCTTGAGGAATATCTCCAAGTGATGATTGCGCTGCGCACGCGCATGACCGCGCTCATCAAGGACGGCAAAACGGTCGAAGAATGCGTCGCCGCGAAACCCACCGACGATTTCGATGCGCATTGGGCGAACGGTCCGATACGCCCCGATCAATTGGTCGAAGAGCTTTACGCGGATTTGAAGCCGAAGATTCGCTAGCAGACATCGGCGGCGAGCTGCGGTCGGAAGGAATGCGGTTTTCCCGATTCTTCACGGCGGTCCGTTAGGTTGCTGAAACGCCCCCACCCCTAACCCCTCCCCGCGTTCGGGGAGGGGAAATTAAGCCTAATGGGTCCCGGACAAGGTACCCCTCCCGTTGACTAGCGGGGCCAATTGGCGAACTATTCGCGCCGGATTTCCGCGCCTTCGGCGCGGACGCTTTTTGCTGTCATTCGGGTCAATCCAGGAGGAAACCGATGCATCATTTGAAAATGTCGCTGCTCTTGAGCGCGGCCATGGTCGTTGCCGCCGGCGCGCCGTCTGCCTTTGCCGCAACGGCCGCGCTGCAGGGCCAGGTGTCCTCCGCCAAGGAAGGGAACATGGAAGGCGTGCTGGTCACCGCCAAGAAGGACGGCTCCAATATGTCCGTCACCGTGGTCAGCGACGAGAAGGGCCATTATGCCTTCCCGTCCGACCGGCTGGTTCCCGGCCATTACAACATCAAGATCCGCGCGCTCGGCTATGTCCTGGATGGCCCGCGCGCCGTCGACGTGAGCGCCAGCGGCGCCACGGCCGATGTAAAGCTGAACACGGCGGTGAGCTTGGCGCCGCAACTTACCAATGCCGACTGGCTGAACAGTGCTCCGGGTACGGAACAAGAGAAGCGCGATCTCGTGGCCTGCGCCACCTGCCACACGCTGTCGCGGCCGCTGACCTCCGCCTACACCAAGGACCAGCTCAAGGACGATGTCTTCCCGCGCATGGCGGCCATGGCGAGCCAAGCCTTTCCGGTGATGCCGCAAAAGCGCGCCGAAGCACGCGATCAGGCGCGCACCTTTGGCGGCATCGACCGGCTGACGAACTATATTGCCTCGATCAATCTCTCGGCGGCGCCCGATTTCAAATTCCCGCTCAAAGGCGCCGACCGGCCGCACGGCAGGGATACGCATGTCATCATCACCTCCTACGATCTGCCGCGCAAATCCATGCAGCCGCATGATTCGGTCAAAGGGCCGGATGGCTTCGTGTGGGTGAGCGATTTCGGCGAGAACTCGCTGCAGCGTCTCGATCCCAAAACCGGCCAGGTGAAGGAATACACCTATGCCCCGACGCGGCCGGGCTTCTCCAGCGGCAATCTCGATGTCGAATTCGACCGCGACGGCAATGTCTGGCTCGGCATGATGGACCAGACGGGTGCAGCGATGTTCGACCGCAAGACCGAGACGTTCAAATTCTACACCGTGCCCGAAGGGATGCGGAACCTGAAGACCCAACAGGCCATGGTATCGCCCATCAATTGGAAGGTGGACGGCAAGGCCTGGGTCAATGCCGCGGAAGAACCGATCATCGGCCGCTTCGACGTGAAGACCGGAAAGTTCGATCCTTGGATCGAACCGTTCAAGGATCGTCCGAAGGGCGAAGCGCATTCGGCCTATGGCGTCTACACGGATTCCAAGAACAACGCCTATCTGCTCGACTTCCCGAGCCAGTACATCTGGAAGGTCGACGCCAAGACGGGCGCGACGACGGCCTATAAGACGCCGACCGATTATTCGCGGCCGCGCCGCGGACGCATGGACGATCAGGACCGGCTGTGGTTCGCCGAATGGCGCGCCGACAAGGTGGCGATGTTCGACACCAAGAACGGCGAGTTCATGGAGTGGAACGTGCCCGGCAAATACGGCTCACCCTATGACGCACAGCTCGACAAGGCCGGCTGGGTGTGGACCGACAATATGATGAACGATCAGGTCACCCGCATCGACACCAAGAGCGGG
>DATLVC010000046.1:0-5719 GCA_035577685.1 Micropepsaceae bacterium
GGGATCCGACATCAATCGGTCCAATTGCGAGCGGATATGCGCCGCCTCGGCGGCCGTGTTGGCCAGTGCAATGGCCCGATTGTAGGTCTCGCGCGCCTGCTCGGAGCGCCCCAGGTCCCGCAGCAGCGCACCTTTGACCCCATGGAAATAGAAATAACCCGCAAGTCTGCCGGCGAGCGGTTCGATCAGATCAAGAGCCGCCGCGGCACCCTGGACCTTGGCGAGGGCGACTGCGCGATTGAGCGTGACGACGGGCGAGGGCTGGAGTTTTTCCAAGGTCGCGTACAGCAGTTCGATTTGCGGCCAGTCAGTTGCGCTGAACGAAGGGGCGCGCGCATGCAGGGCGGCGATGGCGGCTTGAACCTGGTAGGGGCCGGTATGTGCGTGGCGCAGGGCCTTGTCGATGAGGGCAAGACCCTCGTTGATCATGGTCCGATTCCACAGGCTGCGATCTTGGTCCTCCATGAGGACGATTTGTCCATTGCCGTCCAGGCGGGCGGCGCTGCGCGAATGCTGCAGCAACAACAGCGCCGTCAAACCGATGATCTCCGCCTCACCTGCAAACAACCGCAGCAGCAGGCGTGCGAGACGGATCGCCTCGTCGCAGAGCGCAAATCGCATGCCGGCCGTGTCGCCGGTCGCCGAGTAGCCCTCGTTGAACAGCAGGTAAATCATGGTGGCGACCGTCTCCAGGCGCAGGCTGCGTTCCGCCGCGCCCGGCGTCTCGAACTGCAGATTGGCATGGGCGATGCACGCTTTGGCACGAGTGATGCGTTGCTCCATGGCGCTCTCGCTCACCAAGAAGGCGCGGGCGATTTGCGCGACGCTGAGCCCGGACACAATGCGCAGCGCCAATGCGATTTGTTGGGTCGCCGGCAGTTCCGGATGACAACACACAAACAACAGCCGCAGCAGATCGTCGCGATAGTCCGCGCTGTCCAAGCGTTCGACCAGGGGATTTTCCGCATCGTCGAGATCGGACAACACCTCATCGGTGGGCAGCGGCTGCAGCTTGCGATGACGGCGCGATGCGTCGAGCGCGGCATTACGTCCGACCAAGATGAGCCACGCCGCCGGATCGCGCGGCGGGCCGTGCTTGGTCCAGTTCTTCAAGGCTCGCAGGCAGGCTTCCTGATAGGCCTCTTCGGCCGTATCCATGTCGCGGAAGTAACGCAGCAGCGCGGCGATCGCCTGGGGACGGGCGGAGGTCAGCGCGGCATTGAGCCAGGCTGGATCGTTCATTGGAAGACCTTGTTGGTCCGCAACACCGCGACGGGCCTGATTTCGTAGGCCCCTCCCGGATTCGCGCGTGCGAGTTCGGACGCGGCTGTGATCGCTTCAGGCAGACCTGCGCACTCGATGATGAAAAATCCCAGCAGTTGCTCCTTGGTCTCCGCAAACGGCCCATCGATGATGAGCGGCGGGTCCTGGTCTTTTCGCAGAGTGACGGCCGCGGTGGTGGGCATGAGCTTCGCCACCGGGCCGAGGCGGCCGGCTTTGGACAACTTCTCTTCGACGGCTGCAAGCCTGTCCATGACGGCCGCCTCACGCGGTGCCGGCCACGACATCACGACGTCTTCCGAGTGATAGCACAGAACGGCGTACAGCAAGATGGGCATTCCTGTTGGTACTAGGACGAATCAGTATGCCGATCGCCGACATTCCCCTGAGTGATGAGGCAGGCGTTGCGGCTGCCGGTGGTATGGATCCACAGCCAGTTCAAAGCCACCGCCAGCCGATTGCGCACTCCGATCAGGAAGTAGATGTGCGCCAGGCCCCAAATCCACCAGGCCAGCCCGCCCCGCATTTTGATCCATCCGAAATCGATGACGGCGGCACTTTTGCCGATGGTGGCCAGATTTCCAGAATGCACGTAACGGAAAATTCGCGGTGCGAAATCGCCGTCGAGGCGGGCGCGGATGGTGCGTGCGACATGCGTGCCTTGCTGTTTCGCGGCCGGAGCGATGCCGGGCACGGGCTTGCCCTGCCAGGCATTGATGGTCGCGGTGTCGCCGATGACGAAGATTTCCGGATGCCCCGGCGCCGTGAGGTCGGCCTCCACTTTGGCCCGGCCGGCCTGGTCGGCGGGCAGACCCGCCCAGGCTGCGGCGGCCGATGCACGGACGCCGGCTGCCCAGAGTATGACCTTGGCCGCCAGCCGCTGGTCGCCGTAGACGACGCCCTCGGCGCTGCATTCGCGCACGGGCCGCCCCAGGTGAACTTCGATTCCCAGACGCTCGAGCGATCGTTTCGCGTAGGCCGAGAGGTCCTCGGTGAACGCCGGCAAGACGCGCGCTCCCGCCTCAATCAGAACGACTCTCGCCTTGCGCGTGTCGATATGCCGAAATTCCGGCGGCAGGTTTTGATTCGTGAGTTCGGCAATGGCGCCGGCCAATTCCACGCCGGTGGGGCCGCCGCCGACGATCACGAAGGTCATCAATGCGGCGCGCCGCTCCGGATCGGATTCGCGTTCGGCGCGCTCCAACGACAGCAATATCCGACGCCGGATCGCGGTGGCGTCTTCCAGAGTCTTGAGGCCCGGCGCATACGGTTCCCATTCGTCGTGCCCGAAATAGGCATGCCGCGCACCCGTGGCCAGCACCAGTGTGTCGTACTCCAGCGAGCCGCCGTCATCGAGCGACACCCGCCGCCGTTCGGTATCGACGGCGCTCACAGCGCCGAGCAAGGTGGTGACCTCCTTGCGCTTGCGCATCAAGTGGCGAATGGGCCAGGCAATTTCCGAGGTCGCCAGCGACGCGGTGCCGACTTGATACAGCAGCGGCTGAAACAAATGGTGATTGCGCTGATCGACGATGGTGATCTTGACGTCTGCTCCGGCCAATCCATGAGCTGCCCCCAAACCGCCGAAGCCCGCGCCGACGATGACCACGTGATGCGTCAATTCGTGGCCACCCCATAGCCCGCCGCGACCCAGGCATCGAGTCCGCCATGCAGGGGCCGCACATGTTTGAAGCCGTGATTCATCAATATCTTGGCGACCCGGGCGGCCGAGGCCTCGCTCGGGCAAGTGCAGTACAGAATGACTTCGCGGTCGCGCGGCAATTCCTTCAGAAGCCGCGCCACATCCGGCAATGGCACATGCAGCGCGCCGGGGATCCAGCGCGGTTCGAGTTCGCGTGCCGTGGTCGATCGCACATCGACGATGATGGGCGCGGCGCCGGACTGGACGAGCGCATAGAGATCCACCACGCTGATCCGCGCCATGCGCAGCATCCGGTAAAAACGCCTCCGCTCCCACCATTTGTAGGCGATATAGCAGCCCAGCAAGAGCACCAGGCCCACACCCGCAATGCTGCCGAATTGGCTCAGTTCGCCGAGCAGCCACTCGATCTGCGAATTGAACACGGCGCCGGCGCCAAGATACGCGCCCACCCAGAGCACGGCGGCGGCGGTACTCAGCAAGACGAAGCGCAGCCAACCGATGCGCAGGGCGCCTGCCATCGGCGGCGCAATGATCGCCAGGCCGGGAATGAATTTTGCGATCACCAGCGAATTCACGCCCCAGCGCTCGAACCGGGTCTGCGTCTGGCTGACGCAGGAATCGGGTTCCAGGGAGACCTTGCACAGGGTTTTCAAGACCCGAATGCCGTACCTCTCGCCCACCAGATACCAGCCACAGTCGGCGGCCAGACACGCCATCACCGATCCGATGAACAGCGCCGGCAGCGATACTTGTCCGTGCGCGCCGACGGCGCCGGCGACAATGAGGGTCGGCACCACCGGCACGGGAAGGCCGATTTGGTTGAGAAGCACGTTGACGACCACGATCATCAATCCGTACTGACTGAGGCTGAATACAACTTCGAGAGTCAAGATTGTCGGCCCGCGCGGTGTTCGATATCAGGCAGAAATGCGGCCACCACGCCGAGCAGCGGTAGATACGCGCAGATCCGGTACACGAACTCGATGCCGTAGTGGTCCGCAAGACTCCCGAGCACGGCCGCGCCGATGCCGCCGATGCCGAAGGCGAATCCGAAGAATAGTCCGGAGACCGCGCCGATCTTGCCGGGCATCAACTCTTGCGCGAACACCACGATGGCCGAGAAAGCCGAGGACAGAATCAATCCAATGACGAAGCTCAGGGCACAGGTCCATGGCAGGTTGACGAAGGGCAGGGCGAGCGTGAACGGCGCCACCCCCAAAATGGAGAACCAAATGACGCGCTTGCGGCCGATGCGGTCGCCGATGGGCCCTCCGAACAAGGTGCCGAGCGCCATCGCCAACAGAAATACGAACAGATAGAGCTGTGCCGACTGCACCGAGAGATGGAATTTCTCGATCAGGTAGAAACTGTAGTAGCTGCCGATGCTCGCCACGTAGAAGTATTTCGAGAAGATCAGCACCACCAGGATGCCGATCGACCATGCCACGGTACGCGGCGCAACCGGACTGGCGGGCGCCGCCCGGCTCTTCGAGCCGGCGGGGCGATCCAGATGCCGGCGCTTGTACCACGCCCCGACGCGGGTCAGCACGGCGATGGCGAGCAACGCCGCCAGCGCAAACCATGCCAAGCTGCTTTGGCCGTGCGGGATGATGATCCAGGCGGCGAGCAGCGGACCGGTCGCGCTGCCGGCATTTCCGCCCACTTGGAAAATGGACTGCGCCAGGCCGTGACGGCCTCCCGAGGCGAGACGGGCAATGCGCGAGGATTCCGGATGAAAGATCGATGAACCCGCGCCGATCATTGCGGCGGCCGCGAGCACCAAGCCGTAGCTCGGCGCAAACGCCAGGGTCAGCATGCCGATCAAAGTGAAACCCATGCCGACGCTCAACGAGTAGGGCTTTGGATTCTTGTCCGTATACACGCCGATGATGGGCTGCAAGATCGAAGCGCAGATCTGATAGGTGAGGGTGATCACGCCGATTTGCGCGAAACTCAAGTGGAATTCGCCCTTCAACAGCGGATAGATCGCGACGATCAGCGACTGCATCATGTCGTTCAGATAATGCGAGAAGCTGATGGCCCCCAGGACATTGAAGCGCGTCGCGGCCGCCGGTTCGGCCGGCGATGAAGTTGCGATGAAAGTCTCTTCCATAAACACGTACCCTACTAGCTAGTTCATTGTCTGTCCTGCGAGAATGCGCCGATGAATCGCTTCGCTCCCTACGTCTTCCTTCGCGACCTTGCCTCGCGCTGGGACGTGCTGGCATTCATCGTCGTGATCGGGTTGATCGCCTTTCTGGGCGAGACATCGCGCGGCCTGTTCGCACCGCTGTCGCAGCTCGATGTAACACCGCTGTCGCTTGATCCGAGTCATCTGCCCGAATACGCGGCGCGCACCACGTTTCGCATGCTGGCGGGGCTATTCCTCTCACTGGTGTTCACTCTGACATATGCGACCTGGGCGGCCAAGAGCGAGCGGGCCGGCAAGCTGCTGGTGCCCATTCTGGATATTCTGCAGTCGGTCCCGATCCTGGGTTTCATTTCCGTGACGGTCGTGTTCTTCATGTCCTTGGCGCCCGGCAGGGTCCTCGGCGCGGAATTTGCCGCCATCTTCGCCATATTCACCAGTCAAGCATGGAACATGGCGTTCAGCTTCTATCAGTCGCTGCGCACGATACCGACTGAACTCATGGAAGCGGCGGAATCGTTTCGACTGTCGCCGTGGATGCGTTTTTGGCAGCTGGAAGTCCCTTTCGGCATGCCGGCCCTCATTTGGAACATGATGATGTCGATGTCGGGCGGCTGGTTCTTCGT
>DATLVC010000047.1:0-23153 GCA_035577685.1 Micropepsaceae bacterium
TCACTTCGGCGGCAGTTCCCGTGATGAAGCATTCCTCGAACCCGGCCAGTTCTTCGGGCGCAATCGCGCGCTCATGCACTGCAATCTGACGCTGCTTGGCAAGCGCCATCACCGCGCGGCGCGTGATGCCGTCGAGGAAGCAATCGGGTGTCGGCGTGTGCAGCCGGCCATCCTTCGCGAAGAAGATGTTCGCGCCCGTCGCCTCTGCCACCAGCCCGCGATAATCGAGCATCAGCGCGTCAGCATAGCCTTTGGCTTCGGCCGCATGTTTCGACATCGTGCAGATCATATAAAGGCCCGCGGCTTTCGCTTTGGTAGGCGCGGTGTCGGGCGCCGGGCGCTTCCATTGCGCGAAATCGAGCCGGATGCCCTTGAGCTTCTCCTTGGGGTCGAAATAGGAGGGCCACTGCCACACCGCGATGGCCACATGGATACGCGTCTGCTGGGCCGCGACCGCCATCATCTCGCTGCCGCGGAAAACCACGGGACGAACATAGCCGTCGCGGATGCCTTGGACTTCGGCTGCGGCATAGCAGGCGTCGAAAATCTCTTCCTCCGTGTAAGGAATTTTCATGCCTAGGATGCGCGCGGATTCGAACAGCCGCTTGACATGCTCGTCATGGTGGAAGATGTGGCCCGAATAGATGCGCTCGCCCTCGAACACGCAGGAGGCATAGTGCAGCCCATGGGTCAGGACATGGGTTTTGGCCTCGCGCCAGGGCACAAGCTTGCCGTCATACCAAAGCGAGCCGTCGCGATCGTCGAAGGGAATAATGCCAGCCATGATGTCCTCGAAACGCTATTTTCGCGCCCGCCCCGCCCTCTTAAAGTTAGGGTATCGCGCTTGCTACGCCTAGGGGGCCAGCCTAATGATGTCAAGATAATGGCCCCCTTCGGCTTTGGACCAAACCCGTTGTTTACCATGCGCCGATGAACGCGTCCGACAACCCGCATCTTCTGGTCGTCGACGACGATCAGCGGCTCCGCAGCCTGTTGCAGCGTTATCTGTCGGCCAACGGTTTTCGCGTGACAGCCGCCGCCGATGCCGCCGAAGCGCGCAATCTGATCAAGAGCATCGCATTCGACGGCATGATCCTGGACGTGATGATGCCCGGCGAAAGCGGCCTCGACTTGGCTGCGGATTTGCGCGGCCAATCGGATTTGCCGATTTTGATGCTGACCGCGCTGGGCGAGCCGCAGGACCGCATCGCCGGGCTCGAGCGTGGCGTTGACGACTATCTGGGAAAGCCCTTCGAGCCGCGCGAGCTGGCCCTGCGCGTGACCTCGCTGATCCGCCGGGCCCGCAGCATCCGCCCGCCGCCGCATCGCGAGGTGCGCATGGGCGAATGCGTGTTCGATGCGGAGCGGGGCGAACTCACGCGCGCCGGCAAGCGCGTCAAGCTGACGAGTTCCGAAGCGCAGATGCTGAAGCTCTTCGCGGCCAATGCCGGCCGGTCCTTCAGCCGCAGCGCTTTGTGCACGCGTCTGAACATCCAGCTGGAGCGTTCGGTCGATGTGCAGGTGACGCGGCTGCGCCGCAAGATTGAGGAGGACCCCAAGCTTCCGCTTTATCTCCAAACCGTGCGTGGTGTCGGTTATGTCCTGGTCCCAGACCGCGTTGGATAACACCCGGCGGACGCTACTGCGTTCGCCGCTGCATCCGTTCCGCGCACTCAAGCGGCTGATGCCGCGCGGCCTTTTCGGGCGCTCGCTCATCATTATCCTGGCGCCGATGCTTATTTTGCAGGCAGTCGTCACCGCCGTCTTCTTCGACCGCCATTACCGCATCGTCACCGCCACCATGACGCGCGGCGTGGCCAATGATGTCGGCTATATGGTGATGCTGGAGAACAAGCTGCCGCCTGGCCCGGAGCGCGACCGCGAGCGGCAGACGGCGGCCCGATTGTTCGGCTATCCCGCCGAGTTCACGCCCGGCCAGAAACTCACGCGCACGGTGTCCTCGCCCGACACGGTGCTCGACCGGCAGCTGGCCTATATCTTCTCCAGCCAGATGCCCGAAGCGGTCAGCTTCGATACGCGCCGCTTCACCGATTACGTGGATTTGCGCGTGCAACTGAAGGATGGCGTGTTGCAGGTGCTGGTGCCGCGCGCGCGGGTGACGGCTTCGAATGCCGATATTTTCATCCTTTGGATGATCGGCTCCTCGCTGGTGCTGATCGGCATCGCGGTGCTGTTCCTGCGCAACCAGGTAAAGCCCATCGAACGGCTCGCCTATGCAGCGGAAAGTTTTGGCAAGGGGCGGAACCCTTCGGAGTTCAAAGCCTATGGTGCCGCCGAAGTGCGCCGCGCCGCCACCGCCTTCATCCAGATGCGCGAGCGCATCGAACGCTTCGTGCAGCAGCGCACCGATATGCTGGCGGGCATCAGCCACGATCTGAAGACGCCGCTGACCCGGCTGCGGCTCCAGCTCGCTTTAATGCCGCGCGATGAAGACACCATCGCCATGGAAGGCGACATCGCCGAAATGGAGCGCATGCTGAACGAATATCTGGAATTCGCCCGCGGCGAGGGCGGCGGCGTCGCCGAGCCGGCCGATCTTGGCGTGCTTGCGGCGGAAGCCGTGGCCGATGCCGGCCGCGCCCATGATGCGGCCTCGCGCATCACGCTCAGCGTAGCCGAGCCGCTGACGGTCGCGGTCAAGCGCAACGCGCTGAAACGGTGTCTGGTCAATCTCATCGACAATGCGCTGAAATATGGCGGACGCGTGCACGTGGACGTGCGCCGCGCCGGACGCCGGGTCGAGCTTGCCGTGGACGATGACGGCCCCGGCATTCCCGACGAGCAGCGTGAGGAAGCATTCCGCCCCTTCCACCGGCTGGACGAGGGCCGCAATCTGCAAGTGGGCGGCGTGGGGCTGGGGCTGGCCATCACGCGGGATATTGCCCGCAGCCATGGCGGCGATGTCCGGCTGGAAAAAAGCCCGCTTGGGGGTCTGCGGGCCGTCATCCGCCTGCCGATTTGAGGGCGACCGGCCCAATCGGCCCGCGACACGCCCAGCCTGTGCCAATTCCACGTGAACGGCTTGGAATTAGCGGCCCCGGATGGCAAACTCGGAGCAAATTCGGGCTTCGCGCTCTGCTTGCGTGCGCCTTAAGGGAAGGGCTCCTCCATGTCGAAGACAATCAAGCGCCGTCAGTTCCTTGCCGGAATGGCTGCCGCCCCTGCGGTTGGCCTGGCCGCCAGCGCCACCAAAGCGGTCGCGCAGACTCAGGTCGCTGCCGCTTCGAGCGTGCCCGCCGTGCCGATGACGGACCGGCCGACCAACGACATGCCGCCCCAGACCATCGGCAAGACCGGCTCGGACTTCATGGTCGATGTCTTGAAGTCGCTCGACATCGACTACATCGCCTCCTGCCCGGGCTCCACCTTCCGGGGCTTGCATGAATCCATTATCAATTATGGCGAGAACACGAAGCCCGAATTCATCACCACCCTGCATGAAGATACCGCGGCCGCGATGTGCCACGGCTATTACAAGGTGGCGAAGAAGCCGATGGCCTGCATGGTGCATGGCACAGTCGGGCTGCAGCACGCCTCGATGGCGATCTACAACGCCTTTGCCGACCGCGTGCCGATGTTTGTGCTGACCGGCAATATCGGCAAGCAGGAAACCCGCCAGGCCTATATCGAATGGGACCACGCCGCGCAGGACCAGGGCGCGATGGTCCGCGACATCACCAAATGGGACGACCAGCCGACCTCGCTGCAGGGCTTTGCCGAATCTATGGTGCGCGGCTACGACATGATGACGACGGCGCCGATGGCGCCCGTGCTGATCGTCGCCGACGGCGATCTGCAGGAAGACCCCATTCCGGCCGAGGTGGAGAAGAAGCTTCGCATTCCGAAACTGAAGCTGCGTTCGCAGCCCGCGGGCGAAATCGCCGCCGTCCGGGAAGCCGCGAAAATGCTGATCGCCGCGGACAATCCCGTCATCTACACCAACCGCTACGGCCGCACCGAAAACGCGCCCGCGCTGCTGATCCAACTGGCCGAACTTATCGGCGCTCCGGTGGTGGATGCGCATAACCGCATGAACATGCCGAACCGCCATCCGCTGAACCATTCCTTCCGGCGCGAAGCGGTCCTTCAGAATGCCGATGTGATCCTGGCGCTCGAACCCATCGATCTGTTCGGCCTCAACAATTACGTGCCGGATCTGGTGACGCGGCCGAACGATGCGCGCCGCCGCCAGGCCAATCTCAAGATCATCCATATCGGCACGGAAGGCATGATGGCGAAGTCCAATTTCCAGGACTTCCAGCGCTTTGCCGCCGCCGATATTTCCATCGCGGGCGATGCCGAGGCCACCGTGCCTTCGCTGATCGAAGCCTTGAAGACGCAGATGTCGGTCGCCGACAAGGGCCGTTGCGACGGGCGCTGCGGCAAAGTGAAGGAGGCGAGCGCCAAGTTGTTGGAACAGGCGCGCGCGGAAGTTGCCTATTCATGGGACACCAAGCCGATTTCGTCCGGACGGCTTGTCATGGAGCTGTGGGACCAGATCAAAAACGAAGACTGGATGATGCCCTCCGAAACCCAATTCCTGGTGGATTGGCCGTACCGGCTGTGGGACATCAACAAGCCCTATCAGACGATCGGCGGTTCGGGCGCGCAGGGCATCGGCTACAATTCGCCGGCAGCGCTCGGTGCCGCGCTCGCCAACAAGGACAAAGGGCGGCTGACCGTCGCCATCGTCGGCGACGGCGATTTCAACATGGCGCCGGGCGTTTTGTGGACGGCCGCGCACCACAAGATTCCGATCCTCTACATCGTGCACAACAACCGCGCCTATCATCAGGAAGTGATGATGATCCTGCGCATGGCTGCGCGCCGTCAGCGCGTGCAGAGCAAGAACGTCTATGTCGGCACGCTGATCGACAACCCGGCGCCCGACTACGCCAAGATTGCGCAGGGCTATGGGCTGTTCGCGGAAAGCCCGGTGGCCGATCCGAAGGATCTGGCGGGCGCCATCCGCCGCGCGATGGACGTGGTGAAGAAGGGCGAACCGGCGCTGATCGACGTCGTGTCGGACGGGCGCTAATGGCGATGGCGATGAAGGCGTTGGTGCTGGGCGTTGGCATGGCTGTTCTGGCGGCGGGAGCGGCCGCGGCCCAGGACACGCCGAAAGGCGATCCCAAAACGGGGCTGGCCAATTTCCAAAGATATGGCTGCTACACCTGCCACGGCATTGTGGGGCAGGGAACGCTGCGCGACGGACCGCGCATCAATGCGGCGGCGATCGGATATCAAGCGGTGCTGACGCAATTGCGCACGCCGCGCTACGAAATGCCGGCCTATACGGCGGTGCAGATTCCCGATACCGGCGTTGCGGACATCTATGCCTATCTGACCACGCTGCCGAAGCCGCCCGATCCCAAGACGCTCAAGCAATTGCAGTAGACGGCGAAAGACGACCTCATTGTAAACGCAACATTATGATTGTGGGGTAACAAAACACTCAATGCCAAAATCCAGATTGAGATCAGTCATTTTTCGTTATGTATCCATTGGCACATTGTCGCCGAAATATCCGTCGCCAAGAAATTGCACAATAATCATTGCCTCCCCACCGGTCGTCCGCAGTCGGCTGAAAAATTCTTTGTGATTCATGAGGCGGTCTACCAGCACTGTAATGTTTTCGGCGAACCACTGATTTTTCAACTCATATCGAATGCTATGTCTCCACCTCGTGTCGCTGTATAGGCCTTCGAGAAGTGCTCTCGTAGGTGTCTTTCGTTGGTCACCAGCGCGATGCGCAAATTGAGCGTCAAGTCCAAGCGCCGCGGTGATATCGGCGGGAGTCATAGTGGGGTGTTTGATGAATAGCTCTATATCGATTCGCCGCGGCAAGCCTTTGTCGAAATCGATCTTGATCACATTCGGCATAGGTTCTTATTAGTCCTAGTTTCCTAGTTCAGGCACGTTGGACAAACATTCAGGAAATTTCGGGAGCCGGTTCGAGTTGGTCGTAGCCTTTCAGCCGGTAGATCGCGACCGAGACGATCCAGCTTAAGACGAACACCGCGATGATGAGATAGCCCAGCACGCCGAATTGGCTGTTGAGCGCGGTCACCCAATCCCAGACCCCGCCGTGAAGCGCGAATTTGTCGGCCACCAGCCCCAGCGCTTCCACCGAACCCACAAGAAGCGCCACAAACACCGACACCGCCGTGATGGTGAGATTGTAATAGAGCTTGCGGATCGGCTTCACGAAGGCCCAGCCATAGGCGCGGGTCATCAACACGGAATCGGCGGTGTCGACCAGCGCCATCCCCGCCGTGAACAGCGCCGGAAAGATGAGGAGCGGCAGGACCGAAAGGCCCTTGGCGGCCTCGGCGGCGGAAATGCCAAGCACGCCGATCTCGGTGGCTGTATCGAAGCCGAGCCCGAAGAGGACGCCGAGCGGATACATCTGCCAGCTCGCGCGGATGAAACCGAATAGCGGCCGAAAAATCCGCGCCAGAACACCGGAAGCGCCCAGCAACATGTCGAGATCGGCTTCGATGAGCTGGCCGCCGCGCTTGACGCGCTGGAAGGTGCGGGCAACCCCAGCGAGGATGAAGAGATTGGCAATGGCGATCGCGAACAGAAATACCGCCGACACCGAGGTGCCGATCACGCCGCCGGCCTGGCGGAAACCCGCCCAGCGCGCATTCAGTGCGCCCGCGCCGAGTGCAATCAGCAGCGAGGCGAGAATCACCACGGTCGAATGGCCGAGCGAGAAGAAAAGCCCCACGCCGGTGGACGGTTTGCCGCTCTGCATCAATTTGCGGGTGACATTGTCGATAGCCGCGATGTGGTCCGCGTCGATCGCGTGGCGAAGGCCGAAACTATAGGCGAGCAATGCCGTGCCGAGCAGTACCGGGTAATGATGGAACGCGGCAATCGCCCAGGCCCAGGCGGCAAGATTGGCGGCAATGAGGCTAGCGAAAATGGCGGCGAGCTTGGGCGAAAAATGGCGGGCGAAGGGCATGCGCGTATTCACCCCGCCTTCCGCACATGCAGATGAACATGCTTGTGCCCCGGCTCGCCGGCATGGGTGTGCTTTTCGGTTTCCTCATCGACGGGCACCATCACGAGCCGTCCATGCTGCACGCCGCGCTCGGCAATCACATGATCGGCCAGATGGCGCACCTCGCCCGCCTCGCCTTTCAGCACCGCCACCTCCATGCAGCTTCCGTGATCGAGATGCACATGCATCGCCGAAAGCGACAGGTCGTGATGATCGTGGAACAGATGGGTCAGCCGCTTCGACAATTCGCGCGATTCATGGTCATAGACATAGACGAGGGCGGCCACGCAGTTTCCCGCGTCGCCGGCCTCTTCGGCCACTTGCCGGATGCCGGCGCGGGCAAGGTCGCGGATCGCTTCCGAACGATTCTGATAGCCGCGTGTCTGGATCACGCGGTCGAGCTCCTCCACGAATTCCTCGTCAAGCGTGATGGTCACGCGCTGCATTGGGGGCCCCGCCTGGTATGATGTTTATGACGAACAATCATACTCCGGCCCGCATGGCAAGGGCCAAGCTCAATTGTCATGGCCCGGCTTGATCGGGCCATCCAGCCGCCGCGAGTCTGCACGGCGAATGAGTCGTGTGTTCGCCTGGATGGCCCGCTTTTGCGGGCCATGACATGATAGGAAGAATCTTGCGGAGAGGCCGATATGATGAAGCGCCAGTTAGGCAGGTCCGGGCTCGAAATCGCGCCCATCGTGTTCGGCGGCAATGTGCTCGGCTGGACGGTGGATCAGGCGAACGCCTTCCGCATCCTGGACGCCTTCATCGACGCAGGCTTCAACGCCATCGATACGGCGGACACCTATTCCCGCTGGGTGCCGGGGCACAAAGGCGGCGAGTCCGAAACCATCATCGGCAAGTGGCTTGCGCAGGGCGGCGGCCGGCGCGAGCGCGTTCTGATCTTGACCAAGCTCGGCGCCGAAATGGGGCCGGACAAGAAGGGGCTTTCGCGCCGTTATATGAAGGCCGAAATCGAAGACAGTCTCCGGCGGTTGAAGATCGACACCATCGATCTCTACCAGTCGCACCGCGACGACCCGTCCACGCCCATGCTGGAGACACTGGAAACCTATGCCGAGCTGATCAAGGAAGGAAAGGTGCGCGCCATCGGCGCCTCCAATTTCACCGCGCAACGGTTGCGCGAGGCCCTCGACGTCAGCCGGACGCACGGCCTCCCCCGCTATGAATGTTTGCAGCCGGGCTACAATCTTTACGACCGCAAAGATTATGAGGGCCCTCTGGAACACCTTTGCCTGGCCGAGCATGTCGGCGTCATTCCCTATTACGGGCTCGCCAGCGGCTTTCTCACGGGCAAATACCGGAGCGCCGCCGATTTCGGCAAAAGTCCGCGCGGCGGCCGGATGGTCGATTATCTGAATGCGAAAGGCCGAAAGATTCTAGCCGCGCTCGATGCGGTGGCCGCCGCGCACAATGTGAAACCGGCCGCCGTCGCGCTTGCCTGGCTGATCGCGCGGCCTTCCATCACCGCGCCAATTGCGAGCGCCACCAGCGTCGAACAATTGCAGGATTTCTCCGCCGCGGCGGGTTTGAAGCTTTTGCCTGCCGAGATCGCGACACTCGACGCCGCCGGCGCGGGGTAGAACGGGCCGCTTCCGCATACGCGAAGGAAAATGCTAAGGTCCAGGCGTCGAGGCAGGGGTGCCTATGGCGCAGCTTTCCTTTTGGCTGAACGCCTCATCCGACGCGGATTTTCAGCGCCGGCGGAAAATCCGACACCTCAAACAGGCCGCTGTCGTTTCGGTGGTCACTGCGGCTGCGATCTACGGCGTGGAAAACCCCGGCGAGATCAGGATCACCCAGCCGGCCGATGGCGTGGCAACGAATGCCTCCGTCGTCGCCCTCGCGGGCGAGGTGGAAAATCCGCGCATCGACACGATTACGCTGAACGTGAATGGCGCCGCACGGACCGTGCCCGTCGCGGGTGGAAAATTTGCGGCGTCCGTTCCCTTGATTCCCGGGGAGAACACCATCCAGGCGACCGCGGGAGGCATCGTCGCGAATTTCAGCGGGGGCTCGAACATCGTGCGGGTGCCGGCAGAGATCACCCCCGCCGCGGTATGGACCGAGCTGACATGGGATGGTCCCGGCGACATCGACCTGCATCTTTATCTGCCCAATGGCGAGCATTGCTTTTTCGACAACAAGACGACCCGGGCCGGGGCGAAATTGGATGTCGACAACACCACGAATGACGGGCCCGAGCACATCATCATGGAGAACCCCCTGACCGGCCCCTATCGCATCAGCGTGCTCTATTTCGCGTCCGCCAGCCGTCCGGCGCGGCCCGTTTCCTGGCAAGTCACGGTGCGTCTCAAGAACAACGAGATCCGGCATTTCTCCGGACGGCTATACGAAGAAAAAGAAGAGCAGGATGTGTATGCGTTCAGCTTTTAAGAGGAGAGGGCGATGAAGATCGACGGTATCAGCGCCATAGCCATTATCCTGATCGCGTCGTTCGCGATCGATCGCATCGTGACGGGCCTGTTGTTCATCCTGGGCTTTTTCAAACCCTGGGTCCGCTATTTCCCCGATCCCGCTACGCTGGAGACCGAGGCGAAGGCAGCCGCGGAGCGCAAGCAGAAGCTGGCGTATTTCGGGTTGTCGGGCCTGCTCGGCATCGTGCTTCTGAGCGGCTACGGCAAGCTCAGAATATTTTCCGTGTCCGGTTTTCCCGATGTCCCGGCATGGTTGGACACCGTCATCACGGGCTTGATCCTGGTGGGTGGCGCCGACCGCGTGGCTGCGTTCCTGAACGTGGGCGGTCCGTTCGGCGCGTCAAAACCGGCGCACCAGCCAATCGAAATCAGCGGCAAGATCACGCTGGAAGACAATGGCGCGAGCAAGAAGATAACGATCAACTAGGACAGCCGCAAAAACCCGCCGCCGCGCGCGTCAGGCTACCAAAGTATTCACAGCAAGAACCGCCGCCCCCCGCGATGATGTCCAGCGAATTCTTATAGCACCTCCGCGTCCCGCGGCTGTGCCAATTTCGTTTTCTTGCAACGGCCGGACCCGAAACCTAGACTGGTTTTAAGCAATCAAACCAATGCCGGGAGAAACCCCATGCAGGGATCGAACGATTCGCCTGCCACGATGACGGGCCGCATGCTGATTGGCGGCGAACTCGTGGAAAGCAAAGACGGCGGCTGGCTCGAAAGCATCAATCCCGCCGATGAGACCCTGTTGGGGCGGGTGCCCATAGGCTCGGTTGCGGACATGAATGCGGCCGTGGAAGCCGCCGAAAAGGCGCAACCGGCTTGGGCGGCGCTCACGATGGCGCAGCGCGCCGAATACATCCACAAACTCGGCGATGCCATTCTTGATCGCGGCGACGAAATCGCCCGCATCGAATCGCTCGACACGGGAAACACGCTCGGCCCCATGAAGCGGGACGTGCGCACCGCTGTGGAGCGCATGCGCTTCGCGGCGGGACTCGCCTACGAGATCAAGGGCGAAACCATTCCCGCGACAGCGGGGAATATCCATATGACGATCCGCCAGCCTTACGGCGTGATCGGCCGCATCATTCCGTTCAACCACCCCATCGGCTTTGCTGCCTCACGCATCGCGCCGGCGATCATTTCGGGCAACACCATGGTGGTGAAGCCGTCGGAACAGAGCCCTCTCTCCGCTTCCATTCTGGGCGAGATCTGCAAGGCGATATTGCCGCCGGGCGTCGTCAACATCGTGACGGGCGGGCGCGAAACCGGCGAGGCGCTGGTGCGGCATCCGCGGGTGAAGCGCATCGCCTTCATCGGGCAACCGGCATCGGGCATGGCGATCCAGAAAGCGGCGGCCGAGACGGCGGTGAAGCTTGTCACGCTGGAGTTGGGCGGCAAGAATCCCTTGATCGCGTTCGAGGATGCCGATCTCGACAAGGTGGCCGCGTGCGCCGTCGGCGGCATGAATTTCGGCTGGCAGGGCCAATCCTGCGGTTCGATGAGCCGCATATTGTTGCATGAATCGATTCATGACCGCGTGGTGGAAAAAATCCTTGAGCGGGTGCGCAAGATCAAGGTCGGGCACCCGCTCGATCCCGCCACCAATATGGGACCGATCAACAACAAGGCGCAGTACAACAAGGTGCTGTCTTATATCGATCTCGGCCACAGGGAGGGTGGCAAGCTGCTGCATGGCGGCGGCATTCCCAAAGGCGATGCGTTCAAGCGCGGCTTCTGGGTGGAGCCCACCGTCTTCGGCGATATGAACATGGCGATGCGGCTCGCCAAGGAAGAAGTGTTCGGGCCCGTGATGTCGATCTTCAAATTCGGCAGCGAGACAGAGGCGGTCCAGATGGCGAACGCCATCGAGCTGGGACTGACCGCAGCGGTATGGACCAACGACATCAACCGCGCGCTGCGCGTGGCCCAAGCCGTGCAGGCCGGCTATGTCTGGGTGAACGGCGTCGGCCAGCATTATCGCGGCGTGCCCTATGGCGGATTCAAGAATTCCGGCATCGGCCGCGAGGAAGGCATCAGCGAGCTGTTGAGCTACACCGAAGAAAAGGTGATCAACATCGTGCTGGGCGGCGCGGACTATAATCCCGCGGCGGGTTAAAACGTCCGTTGCAGGGTGAACAGCGCCAGCACCGCGTTCTTGTCCTGCACGTGGTTGGAATCGAGCGCATAGGCGACATTGGCCCCGACGCCCCAACCCGCGAGCGCAAACAGGTAGCCAGTTTCGAAATCGAATTCGCGTCCCGACGGCACCAGCGATGCGTCGGTTTCTCCCATGATCACACCACCGGTGGACCAATCGCGCCCCACCCCGGACATGAGCATCAGCGAGCCGCGTTCGGCGCGCAACGGCTGGCCAAGCGTGAAACTGAGCGTGTCGTCTTTGCGGAAGATGTCTTCGCCCGCGAGGCCGAGCGCAAAGCTCGTCGCATAGACCGGGCCGATTGCGGTGATCAGGCTGGCTTGCGGATGCGCGCTGCTGCTTGCGGCAAACGTAAAAGCCCCCTTCAGCGACCAATGCGCGGCGATCTCAGCCTGCGCGCTTGCGGTGGTCCAGGTGGTGGAAGCCCGCTCTGCCATCTTCAGGCCGCCCGCAGCGAGCGAGCCCATGAGACCGCCGGTTTCCAGCGTATCGCCGATTTCCAGACTGAAATGCGCGTTGCCTTCGGAATGGTCGAGCCGCAAGGAGGCGGTTTCGGCGCTGTTGCGATAGGGCGTGCGGAGATGATCGGTAAGGCCCTGATTCTCGGCAAGCGACGTGCCGAAGGAAAGGTCGGTATCTTGCGCGACCGGTACGCTGACGCTCGCGACCGCACCGGGCGCCGCGCCGACCATCGGGGAAAATGCGTTGGTCAGCGAGTACGCGAAAACATTGTCGCCGGCCGGGCTCATGCTGTCGTGCAGGGACAAGCCCGTCCCGGCCGTCCAGCCGATTCCATCCGCGACGCCGGAAAGGCGCATCACCGTCTCATGCGTCGAATAATCTTGCGGCCCGGCAAGGGGCTGGAACGGCACGATGCCGTCTTCGGGTCTGCGGCGCACATCGAAGGAAAACCCCGTCGCCTGACCGACCAGGAAATCGGTGCTGTGCCAGCCGAGTCTCTGTTCCAGCACGCTGAACAGATCGGGAAGATTGGGACGCGATCCGGCGCTCGCCGACAGATTCATTTGGAAATCGCGGCCGAAACTATCGAGGATCATGATGGAGGAAAGTGCGCGGTGAATGGCTGGCGCATCGCCGAAGGCCGAAGCCAGAACAATCCCGCTCGCATTCACGGTCGGTGCGACATTGGTGCCCGCGACGGCAAATGTCGTAACGCCGACCGGCTGGAGCGCGGCGGCAAGATTGAGCAGACCATGGCCGTAGATCGCGTCGACGCCAGGCGCGCCCAGATCGGTCGCCGTCGAAAAAAGAATATTCGCCACTTGGAGGGCCGTCAGGTTTGGCCAGCGCTGGAAAATCAAGGCCGCCCCGCCGGAAACCATCGGCGCGGCAAACGATGTGCCGGATACGAAAGCCATGCCGCCATTCCATGGCAGAAGCAAATTCGTGCCCGGTGCGACCATGTAATGGTCTTTCAACGTTCCCGCGCGGTCGCTGAACGATGCGATCTGATTGTTGGCATCGACCGCGCCCACGATGATGAAAGCGCCGGGGCCGCTGGTGAGCACGCCGAAAGACTGCATATCGCTGAGAATGTCGAAATTGGAAAGCGATGGGTTGACGCCGCCGGCATTGCCCGCAGAGGAAACCAGCAGCGCGCCATTGACGACCGCCGTCGCCGGCGAAGCGAGCACATAGGCCTCGCTGACCTGCGGCGGGTTCGCGAGCACGTCGCCGGATTCATAGCCGAACGACGTATTGATGATGCGCACGCCGCGCGAGGTCATATAGGTCCATGGATCGGACACGTGGTAGCGCACGCCGCTCTGCACGGTCTGCGTTTCGTTGACGTCCGAGAAATAATCGACCGCCAGCACCGTGGCGTCGAAGGCGACACCCTGCCCGCCGACATTGTTCTTGCGGGCGGCGGCCGTCGCGGCCACGGCAAAACCGTGCTGATCGCTATTGACGGTCGTACCTGTCTGCGCCTGATAGAGCGTCACCGCCTGGGGATTGGGGCCAATGCTCGCAGGATCGAAACTCACCTCGCTGTTGTTGAAATCGAAATTGAAATCGACAATACCGATGATCACGCCGCGCCCGGTATATCCCAGCGCATAGGCATCCGCGGCCCGGATCTGATCGAGCCCCCCCATCTGCAGATATTCCGCGGTGCGGAAAGCGTCGGCGCCGGCGACCGGCGGCACCGGAGTGGAGGTCGACGTGTTCGGGGTTACGGTATTCGTCGCCGGACTTCCCCCGCCGCCCCCGGCGCAGCCGCACAGAACCAGCGCGACCGCAACGGTGCCGAACCTTGTCCTGCGACTCATGCGAAATGACTCTGTTGTGCGTGAAAGGTGGCGGCCCCGCATCCCCCACAACGACCACCATCTGTGATTCGATGCTAATGAGGCAGGGGCGCCGGGTCCATAGGAACGCGCCTGGCCGCGTTCACAAAATGCCGTCCGAAGGCAGCGGGCGCTGCCGGCTGCGCACCCAAATACCGCGCCGTTTCAGCCGGTTAAGGCCGGAACCCCGGTCGGCTTGCCACTCCGCCCGGCATCTTCTATAAGCCGCCGCCTCACCTGCGGAACGCACAAGGACGCTTGCGATGAAAAAGGGCATTCATCCGGACTATCATTTCGTGACCGTCCATTTGAACGACGGCACCTCCTATCGCACGCGCACGACCTGGGGCGAGGCCGACGGCAAGCTGACCCTGGATATCGATCCCACCACCCATCCGGCCTGGACCGGCGGCCAGCAGAATCTGCTCGACCGCGGCGGGCGGCTCACGCGCTTCAACAAGCGCTTCGGCGATTTCGTAAAGAGCTAAACGCTCCCCTCACCCGGTGCGCCAATTGCGCGCGGACGCGCGCGGCGCCCCGCCCTCTCCCTCAAGGGGCTGAAGGGGAGAGGGAAAAGTCGCCTATTCTTTTTTCATTCTCTCAATCAGAGCCGCGAGACGCTTATGCATCGCGGCTGGCGTCAGCCCTTTGCTGCCGCCATGGCCGGCAAACACCCAAGCAAAGCGAAAATCGAGCAGGCGCGTCAGTGATTTCGTCTGCTCGGCCCAGGAATACCAGCAAAAATCCCGCCAGGCGGCGAGGTCGTCCTGCTCGAAGTTCCAGGCGAGCGAATCCCCGGTGAAGAGACAGCGCTCGCGGTAGAGATAGACGACGCTGCCCTTGGTGTGGCCGGGAACGGGAATTGCAATCAGATCGGGACCGATGGTGGTGGGCGCTTTGCCCTCAAGGATATTGTCCGCGAACGGCGCCGCATCGCGGTCGGCTTTGTGGATGGAGACGCGCGCGCCGAAATGTTTCGCATAGGCTTTCGCGTCGGCGACATCGTCGCGGTGAGTCAGCAGAATCTCGGCAAGACCGCCCCAGGCCTCAAGCTGCGCCACAACGGCGCGCGTCCAGCGCGGCGCATCGACCATGGCATTGCCAGAATCGCGCCGGATGAGGAAGGAATGTGCGCCATAAGACGACGCCGCATTGTAGCCGAGGCGATAAACGTCATCGGTCATGAATTCCGGAAACACGCCGTCCGGCATCTCGGCGGGAGTTTCGGTCCGCACCGATGCGGTGGGACAGAGAAGACGCGCCCGCCAGGCATTGCGAATTTCTTCGGGTGTCTGCGGCTGGCGCGCGAAGACCGATTGGCCGTCCTTTTCGACGATCAAGCCTGGCGCCACCGTACGCGCGGCCGAACAATCGCTGCAGCGTGTGTCGATATACCAATTTCCCGGCGCATTGGCGGGATGACGTTCGCTCATGACCCCAATATAGGAGCGCGAAGCGCCGGGCGAAACGGTTCTACTCGCCGGTCTCCTGGCCGAAGGCAGCGCTGAGCCGCGCGAATTGCGACTGAACCGGCGAAGCCATTTGCCCCGGCTGAAAGAAGACATCGTCAAGCCGCGCAATGCGCCGGTACAGGCTCTCGCTCCGTTCCAGCAACTCGACCAGCTTGCCCGGAAGCGCATCCACCCCGTCTTCGCGTTTGCCCATGCAGATTTCGCGGGCCCCGAGGCGATAGCGTTCCGAGGCCGCATCTTCCGGCGACATGTCGCCTTCCTGCACGGCGCGCTGAATGAGAAGCCAGCTTGCGGCCTGCATCAAGCGCGTCGTGACGCGCATGCTTTCGCCGGCGTAGACCAGCGCCGATTTGCGCGACAGCTCGCGCGATTCCGCACGGCCGCGGCCATCGAGATAACGCGCGCATTCCTCGACAAGGGACATGCCTTCATCGAAAGTACGCTCGAACAGTGCCGACGACCGGAAACTGTTCAGCGATATGTTACCGAAGGATTCATCCTCCAAGAGCTCTATGCTCATCGTGACGTTCTCATGTCCCATTCCTTATGAGCGCCGAAGCTAGCAAGCTGCCGCCGCGAGGCATAGCGCGCTTTCAGGAAAACTCGGCAAAACTGCCGACATGGTTACGGCGCACGGCAAAGATTGCCGGCGTTGGTTAATGAAACGCGATTAATTTCAACGTTTGAAAATTGCATCCGCGGCGTTCTTCGTCGCCACGCGTGCATTGAGCGCCTCTTTGGTGCGCGCGATTTCCGCTTCGAGCGTTGCGATGCGCGCTTCCAATTCGTGCACGGATTTCGCTGACAGATCCTCGCCGGTAACGGGTTCAACCTTTGGTTTTTTGGGCATCAGTTCGTCGAGGTCGATGGCCATGGCTTTTCCCTTTGCTTGGGCGTTTTGCGCTTTATGCTAATTTTGGCATAACCATCATGCGGAGCAAGAAAGTCGAACCATGGCACTGCCTAAGACAATGCTCGCCATCGCGGCGGAGCGCACGCCCACCGGTCCAAGGCTGGTGCCCAAAGAGATTCTCGTTCCCCATCCCGGTCCCGGTCAGATCCTGATCAAGGTGGCGACCGCAGGGGTTAACCGCGCCGATCTCTTGCAGGTCGAGGGACACCATCCGCCGCCGGCGGGCGCCCCGGAGACTCCGGGCCTGGAAGCCTCGGGCACCGTGGTGGCGGTCGATCAGGCGGTCACCGGCATTCGCGAAGGCGACGAAATTTGCGCGCTCCTGCCCGGCGGAGGCTATGCGGAATATGCGGTGGTATCGGCGCTCTGCACGCTGCCGGTGCCCCGGGGCATCACGCTTAAGGATGCCGGCGGGCTGCCGGAGGTCTATTTCACCGTCTGGAGCAATGTCTTCGACACCGCGCGGCTGAAGCATGGCGAGGATTTCCTGGTCCATGGCGGCTCGAGCGGCATCGGCACGGCGGCCATCCAGCTCATGCATGCGCGCGGGCACCGCGTGTTCACCACGGCGGGCAGCCCCGAAAAATGTGCGGCCTGCGTCAAGCTCGGCGCCACACGCGCGGTCGACTACAGAAGCGAGGATTTCGTTGCCATCGTGAAAGCCGACACCAATGGCCGGGGCGTCGATGTGATCCTGGACATGGTCGGCGGCGATTATGTCATGCGCAACCTCAACACGCTGGCGCGCGGCGGCCGGCTGGTCAACATTGCCTATCAGAAAGGCGCCAAGGTCGAGGTCGATTTCCGGCTGGTTCAGGCCCGGATGCTGACTCTGGGCGCGACCGGGTTGCGGGGCCGCCCTGATTCGGAAAAAGCGCTCATCCGCGATGCACTCGCCCGCGAGGTCTGGCCGCTGTTCGAGGCGGGCCGGCTGAAACCGGTGACCCACAAAGTCCTGCCCCTCGCCGAAGCGGGCGCCGCCCACCAGCTTATGCGGGACAGTAGCCATATCGGGAAAATCCTGCTCGCCCCTTGAAACCTCTTTTCCGCAAAGCCGTTCGGGGCTAAGAAAGAGCCTTCCTCGATAGGATTGCACCTTGAGAGCGGCGTGGGGTTCTGAACAGCCCCGCACGAAAAAGGAAAAGTCTATGTCCGACAAACCCTTAATGCCGAAGGCGACCGCCGTATGGCTGGTCGACAACACCTCGCTCACCTTCGAGCAGATCGCCGAATTCTGTGGCATGCACCCCCTCGAAGTGAAGGGCATCGCCGATGAGGACGTCGCCAAGGGGATCAAGGGCATCGATCCCGTCGCGGCCGGTCAACTGACCCATGAGGCGATCGAGCAGGCCGAGAAA
Source organism: Micropepsaceae bacterium (assembly GCA_035577685.1). Lineage (GTDB taxonomy): Bacteria > Pseudomonadota > Alphaproteobacteria > Micropepsales > Micropepsaceae > CAIYRG01. The sequence goes on from DATLVC010000047.1 coordinate 17,706, forward strand.
GATCCTGAAATGCGGCTGAAGATGGCCCCGGCGAAATACAAGATGCCGCACATCAAACAGAAGAAAACGCCGCGCTATACGCCAGTGTCCAAGCGCCAGGACAAGCCCGACGCGATCTATTGGCTGCTGCGCAATCATCCGGAGCTGACCGACGCCGACATCATGAAGCTGATCGGCACCACCAAGGCGACCATCGCGAAAATCCGCGACCGCGGCCATTGGAATTCGCAGAATATCAAGGCGGTGGACCCCGTGACGCTCGGCCTCTCGACCCAGATCGAGCTCGATTTCATCGTCGGTCGCGCGGCGCACAGAAAGCCGCGCATTGCGAAAAAATCCGCCGAGGGGATGAAGTCGGTCGAGGAGACAACGGCGGGACTTGCGCCGGCCGGTGAGGAAACCGACGAGAGCTAATGTATTCTGCACTTTTTTGACGACTGGAGCTTGAGGAAGCCTATGATCAGTAAAGCGTTTCTCCGAATCGCCGCGACAGCGGCCGTTTGTGGTGCCGCGGCAGCGGCCGTCATCTATCCCGCGTTGGCGCAGGATCTTCCCAACGGCAAGGGCAAAGAAACGGTGCAGATGATCTGCTCCGGCTGCCATGATTTGTCGCCCATTACCGAGGGTGGCGGCGGCACCAGGGACGATTGGGAAGCCGCCGTCAAAAGCATGATCGCCATGGGGGCGGACATCAAACCCGACCAGGTCACGCTGATCGCGGATTATCTTGGGATGAATTTCCCGCCCAAGAAGAAGTAACCGAAGAACGACTCACCCCTCGGCCGGCGCGCCGCTCGCTCCCTCAAGGGGCGAGGGCGTAACTACCGCGCCATGATGGCGGCGATTTCGCCCGCCACCGCGGCAACCCCGGCGCGCAAGCCGTCGGCCGCGGCTTTGGGATCGGAGAGCAGTGCATCCTCGGACGCAAAGCGGAAGCGCGTATCGCAATCGAGCACATGATTGCTTTCGAATTCGGTGCGCCCATAGACGATGCGGTCGCGCAGCAGAACCTCGCCGGTGCGCATGTCACGCACCATCACCAGGGCCACGAAGCCGGGCATCAATTGGGAATCCTGCGGCGCATCGCTGTAGCCGACCGTATTCACCGGAATGGCGACATCGAGGCGGTAATGGGCTTTTTGTCCGTCCGCCGGCACGACTTTGAGTTTTTTGCCCAGCAGCGCCTCGGCCAGGGCTGCCTGCAGCTCCCCGCCCAGATGCAGGTCCTGGGCAGCCATCGCATCGGTGAAGGATTGCTGCCGCGACTGGTCCAGCGAAATCGCGTGCGGATCATCCTGCGGCGTGCTGGAAAGAACCAGATACTCGTCCGGCTCGGCGATTTCACCAAGGGCGACGATCGGGATGGGCGTGTAGGAGTCGCGCAGCTCGGCGGATGCGGGCGCTATGAAAGCGCACAGTATCGGTATCAGCAGGATGCCAACGCGAGACATGCGAAGAAGCGTACGCCCGGTTGGTAAACAGGGAAATAACTTTTTTTGCACTGCGACATCAGGACTAGTACTTGCCCGGATAGAGGTCGATGAAGCCGTCCCGATTGGGCATCTGCACCTTCATGATGCTGTTCTTGTCCAGCACATCGCCCTCCTTCATGAGGCCGTTGAGGCTCAAAATATAAGCGACGGAGGCGTAGACCTCGTCATTGCTGAGCGATTTGGGCTTGTCCCAGGGCATGGTCCGGCGCACGAAATCGAACACCATGGTGGCGTAAGGCCAATAGGAGCCGACCGTCTGGACCGGCTGTTGCGGTGCCTTAAGCGTGCCGATGCCGCCGAACAGGCGCGGGCCGGCGCCACCCTCCGCATTCGCGCCATGGCATGAGGCGCATTTGGCGGCGTAGATGGCCTTGCCTTGCGCAGGCGTTCCGGAACCGGCCGGCAGGCCTTTCCCGTCCGGGGCAATCGAGATGTCCCAGGCGGCGGCGTCCTGTTCGGTGATGGGGTGTCCGAATTTCGGCGCCTCGGCGGCCGTCGCAATGCTGGCTGGGAGAAGGGCGGCGAAGAGGACTGCAAGCGTCCTAGACGTAGACATGGCTGACCGCTCCCTTGGCATCGATGCCCCAGCTCGAAATGGAATTCACATGGTTCATCGGGAAGGCATTCACATTCGGCGTGTTGCGTGGCGCGCCGCGTTCGGCGATGAGCTTGTCGCGCGTCGGCTGGACATTCCCGCCTTCATCGGTAGCGCGGCTCATGACCACGGCGGGCTGACCGCTCCAATTCCATGGCATGCGGAAGCGGGTGAGCGCCTTGGGCAGGACAGGCGCCTGAAGCGCAGCGAGCGCCCAGGACTTGCCGCCATCGGCGGAGACTTCCACCTTGGCGATTCGTCCGTGTCCGGACCATGCCAGACCTGAGATTTCGTAATAGCCGGGCGACGGCATCTGCATGGTGGGCGATGGCCGCGTGATGAAGCTCTTCACCTCCATCGGGTAATAGAATCGCCACGCCTTGCCGGATTCCAGCAGCAGCGTGTATTGCCGCGATTCGTTGATCGCCATCACCGGCGCATCGGTGAGTTTCAAGCGCCGCAGCCATTTGACGTTCATGTTGCCTTCGTAGCCGGGCACCAGAAGCCGAATCGGATAGCCGCTCCACGGAATGATGCGTTCGCCGTTCTGGTAGAAGACGATCATCGCATCGTCCATCAGCTTGGCGACCGGGATGGAGCGGTTCATGGTCGAGCCGTCGGCGCCTTCGGCAATGGCCCAGGTGGCGTTGGGATCGACACCGGCTTCCTGCAGCAGCGTCGAAACGCGGATGCCCGTCCATTCCGAGCAGGACAGCAGCCCGTGCAATCCCTGCACCGAGGCCTGCACCGGCTCCTTCGACCACATCGGCGCGGAATTGCCGCCGCATTCCACGAAGCGGATATGCGATTCCATCGGATAGCGCATCAGATCGTTGAGCGAAAAGATCAGCGGCTGTTTCACCATGCCGTGGATCAAGAGCCGATGCTTATCGGGATCGATGTCGGGAGCGCCCGCGCGCGCGACAACAAAATGCACGCCGTTGGGCGTGATGATGCCGTCGAGCAGATGATGCGGCGTGCGCGCCTGGCCGGTGCCGATGCCATTGTTGGGCGCGGTGAGATGCGCGACCTTGGATTCGAAACGCGATGGCGTCGAATAGGGCGGGATCGGCGCGCCGATGGTGAGGCTCCAGGGATCGACCGCGAGCGGCTCGGCTCCCGCCGAGGCGACGCCGGTGACGCTGGCCGCAGCAGCGCCCGCGAAGATGACGCCCTGACCGAGCAGTGCGCGGCGGTCGAGCAATCCGCCGCCAGCGACTTGTGGCACGTCGGGTGATGTGGTGCGTCGCGAGTCAGCCATGAAACCCTCCCTGTTCGCGGGCGTTCAGTTTACCCCATTGGGGCGCCGCGTCATTGCGCTCAGGCGAATATCACGATCGGATGTTCAGCGCGCCGCCGTCTGCGCCGAAGCGTCCCAGCCGATCTTCCCGCCCACCATGGTCAGCACCGGCTGGATGTCCTTGATCTGATCGGCCGGCACGGTGAGGTAGTCGCGGTCGAGCACGACGAGATCGGCAAGCTTGCCCGGCTGAATCGAACCCAGATTGTCCTCCTGGAAGAGGAAATAGGCGTTGCTGCGCGTGTGCGCGATCAGCGCATCCTCGCGGCTGACGGTTTGGTTGTTCACCACCGTGCCACCCACCATCTTGCCGGTGACGGCAAAGCCCAGCGTCGTGAAGGGCCGGTATTGGTTCACCTCGAACGCATCCGTGCCGAGACCCCACATGATGCCGCTGTCTTGAATCGTCTTGAAGGGCGGCGTGTGATCCGCGCTCGTCCCATGCACGCGATGGAAGATGCCGCCCATGATCGTGGAGCGCGGCTGCACGCCCGCATACATGCCGAGCTTCTTCATGCGCTCGATCTGCGCCGGTGTCAGCTGGTCGAGATGGATGAGCGTCCAGCGCAGATTCTTGACCGGGTAATCCTTGTTGATCTGCTCGATCTGATCCAGGAACCCGTCGATAGACCCTTCCAACGTCGCATGCTGATTGATCGAGAGACCGTTCTTGGCAAGCTCGCGCGCGATGCGGCCCCAGACCGCGAAATCTTCCGGTTTCGCCGTGGCCTTCACCGCCACCATGTTGTCGCCGACCGGCTGATAGAGATGTTCGCCATAGGTGTAGAAGTCGAAAAACGAATTGCCCTGATACATCTCTTTCTTCAACGCCGGGATTTTCGCGATGGTCGCGTCGGCCTGCATCGGATTGCGCGCCGGAATCGAGACATTGCAATAGAAGCGCACCGACGAGCGCCCCTCGCTCGCCCATTTGCGATAGGCGTCGATATCTTCATTCGGGCACGGTCCACCGACGGTGGTAAGGCCCGCTTTGTTCATGTCCTTCATTAGCGCCATGGCGCCCGATTCATAAATTGAGTCCGGCGCCTCGGGACGCGCGCGCGAAATCGCGCCTGCACCTTCGACGCTGATGATGCCAGTGGGCCGGCCCGACGCATCGCGCTGAATCCACGGATCGGTCTTCGTGTCCAGCCCCATCGCCGCGATGGTTCTGCTGTTCACATAGGTGCAGCAGCGGGTGAATTGCAGCTGCACCGGATTGTTGGGCGCCACTGCATCGAGTTCTTCGCGGGTGAAATCCTTTTTGTTGTCGGTGAACTGATCCACCGTGAAGCCGCCCAGCACATAGACCCATTCGCCCGGTTTCAACGTGGCGGCCTTGGCGCGGATCATCTCCAGCGCGGCCTTGCGGGTGGTGATGCCGTCAAGGCGCAATTCCTGGAGCCAGATGCGGCCCTCTTCCATGATGTGGGCGTGGTCATCGATCATGCCGGGCACGACGGATTTTCCGCCGAGATCGATGCGGCGCGTGTTGGGACCGGCGAGGCGGTTGATTTCGGCATTGGTGCCGACGGCCATGATTCGGTCACCCGTCACGGCCACTGCCTGCGCAATCGAGAAGCGGTTGTAGACGGTGATGATCTTGCCGTTGGTCAAGATCGTGTCGGGGGCCTGTCCTTGTGCCAGCGCGGCGGGCGTCCCCATTGCCATTGCCAGCGCGGCAGCTGCGACCGCCATCTTAAGCCAGGTTTTCACGGTGTGCCCCGTTCGGTTCGTTTCCCTGGGAGAAATTCTAGCCGGTTTCGTCGCCCTTCAACCATATCCGCCTTTCGGCGTTAAACTATACAATGGGCCTGGGCACTGAGGGGCACGGTGGTATCGACATGAAAAGGCTGGGATTTGCTGCATTTTTTGCTGCGGGCCTGGGAATTGCCCCAGCGGCGCTCGCACAGGAGCAAAGCGATGCCGCCGCCATCCGGGCCGGCAAGAATATTGCCGTGACGAGTTGCGTGGCGTGTCATGTCGTCTCACCCGGCCAGACGGTGCTGCCCGTCCTGGGAACGGGTGCCAGCTTCGCCGACATCGCCAACCGTTCGGAC
>DATLVC010000048.1:0-5406 GCA_035577685.1 Micropepsaceae bacterium
AGGCGTGACGGCCGATGACGATGGGCTGGGTCCAGCCCGGGACCAGCCGGGGCACGTTCTTGCAGATGATGGGTTCGCGGAAAATCGTGCCGCCGAGAATGTTGCGGATGGTGCCGTTGGGCGATTTCCACATCTGCTTCAGGTTGAACTCTTTCACGCGCGCTTCGTCGGGCGTGATGGTGGCGCATTTCACGCCCACGCCATGGCGCTTGATCGCCTCGGCCGCATCGATGGTGACCTGATCGTCGGTGGCGTCCCGGTGTTCGACGCCCAGATCGTAATATTCCAGCGTGAGGTCGAGATAAGGCAGAATCAGCTTCTTCTTGATGAGGTCCCAGATGATGCGGGTCATCTCGTCGCCGTCGAGTTCGACAACGGGGTTCGCGACCTTGATTTTCGCCATGGATTGGTCCTTCGAGGTGGGGAGCGCGGGTCGTCTTAACCAGTGAACCCTATCGCGTCAAAGGAACTATTGCGTCGCAGCGAATTGCCTCACCTTCGACAAGCGTGACGCCAGGGATTAGTGAACGGACCCATGCCTGCACTGCCACCCGCCATCATCCTTTCCGAGCCCCAATTGGGCGAGAATATCGGCGCCTGCGCGCGGGCCATGGCAAATTTCGGTCTTTACGATTTGCGCCTGGTGAAGCCGCGCGACGGTTGGCCCAACGAGAAGGCCGAAGCCATGGCCGTGGGGGCCGCCGGGCTGATCGCGGCGGCCCGGGTTTATGACAGCGTGCCCGCGGCCATCGGCGAATTGCAGCTGGTCTACGCCACGACCGCGCGCGACCGCTCCATGGCCAAACCGGTGCTAACCCCGGCCGAAGCCGCCCAGCGTCTGCGCGCGGCCGCCGCATCCGGCGTCGCGAGCGGCGTGTTGTTCGGGAACGAGCGAGCCGGGCTGACCAATGACGACGTGGCGTTGGCCGATTGCGTCATCACCATCCCGACCGATCCCGGCTTTTCCTCAATTAATCTCGGACAGGCAGTGCTTCTGGTGGCCTTTGAGTGGTTCCGCTCAGGGGATGTGACGCCCCCCGAGCAGATCGACCACGGGGCGGCCACTCCCGCGCCCCGGGAGGAGCTTTTTCGCCTGTTCGAGCATCTGGAGGAGGAGCTGGAAAAAAGCGGCTTCCTGTTCCCGCCCGGCAACCGTCCTGGGATGATCCGCAATCTCCGAAGCATCCTGCACCGGGCCCAATTGACCGATCAGGAGGTGCGGACGCTTCGGGGTGTCATCGTGGCGCTCACCCGGGGCAAGCGCCGGGGGCCGCCGGAAGGCGTTTGACAGTTAAAAGCCCATGGCTATAGTGCGCGGCCTTCGGCGCACCACCCCATCGCCGAACTCCTTAAACGCGAGCCAAGAACACGCATGACGAAGCGCACGACCAGCAAATACAAGCTCGACCGCCGCATGGGCGAGAACATCTGGGGCCGCAATAAGAGCCCCATCAACAAGCGGAACTACGGTCCGGGCCAGCACGGTCAGAGGAAGTCGCGCAAGCTGTCCGACTATGGCACGCAGCTTCACGCCAAACAGAAGCTGAAGGGTTATTACGCCAATATCACCGAACGCCAGTTCCGCGGCTATTACGAAGAAGCCTCGCGCAAGACCGGCGACACCGGCGAGATGATGATCGGGCTGCTGGAGCGGCGGCTCGATGCGGTGGTTTATCGCGCGAAATTCGTGCCGACGCCTTATGCGGCGCGCCAGCTGGTGAGCCACGGCCACGTCTCGGTGAACGGCAAGCGCGTCACTATCGCGTCCTATCTCGTCAAGGAAGGCGACCTCATCGAGCTGCGCTCGAAGGCGAAAGACATGGCCTTGGTGCTGGAAGCCGTGAAAAGCGCAGAGCGCGAAGTGCCCGATTACATCGAGGCCGATCACACCAAGATGTCCGCGAAGTTCTTGCGTACGCCCAAGCTCGGCGATGTGCCCTATGCGGTGCAGATGCAGCCCAGCCTGGTGGTGGAATTTTACTCGCGCTGAACGCCCGAGCGACGGGAATCAAAAAAGGCCGCGAGTTTCGCGGCCTTTTTGTTATGCGCTCTGGGTGGCGATGCCCTTTTCCTTGAAGAAGCCTTCAAGCTCGCCCTGCTCGAACATCTCTTTGATGATGTCGCAGCCGCCGACGAATTCGCCCTTCACATAAAGCTGCGGGATGGTCGGCCAATTGGAGAATTCCTTGATCCCCTGGCGGACTTCCGGGTCTTTCAGCACGTCCACGGCTTTGAATTTGACGCCAAGCTCCGAAAGCACATGAACGGTAGCTGCCGAAAATCCGCATTGCGGAAAAACGGGCGTGCCCTTCATGTAGAGCAGCACATCGTTTTCGGCGATGTCCTTGGCGATTTTGTCGTGAACGCTGGTGGTCTGGCTCATGGATTGGGGTCCTTTCGAAACTTCAGTTAAGAGCGGCGGCCGCTTCCGTCAAGGCGGGGCCCCGCTCAGTCCTTGACCGAGGTTTGCAGCGAGAGCGCGTGCAATTGCCCGCCCATGCGGCCCGACAGCGCGTCGTAAACCATCTTATGCTGCTGCACGCGGGTCTTGCCCTTGAAAGCGCTAGACACCACCATGGCCGCGTAATGATCGCCGTCGCCGGCCAGATCGGTGATGGTGACGTCCGCATCCGGCAACGCGGCGCGGATGGCAGCCTCGATATCCCTGGCCGACATGGCCATCGCAAAAACCTCTCAATTCGTCGGCGGCAACTCGTCGCCCGACATCAAATTCGGAAAACCACTCTCATGGGCCGCGCGAAGCTTCGACAGCGAGATTTGGCCCACGCCCACGATGGCGATCTTATCGCCGCCGCTAAGCCCAAGGGAAGATGCCGCTATGCCGGCCGTCTGGGCTTGTTGGAGGACCTGGGCAGCGTCGGGACCCGGAACAGCGAGGAGATAGCGCCCCTGATCTTCGCCGAATAGAAAGGGCACGGACGCATCTATGAGCGAAAGCTGTGCGCCGATGTCGCCCGCCATCGCCATTTCGGCGACCGCAACCAGAAGCCCGCCATCGGACAGATCATGCACGGTGTCGACGCGGCCCTGTTCGATCAGTGCACGGACAAAATCGCCATTCTTCTTTTCCATTGCCAGATCGACCGGCGGGGCGGCACCTTCTTCACGCCCCTCGATCTCCCGCAAATAAAGCGATTGACCGAGATGGCCCTGCGTCTCGCCGATCAAGATCAGCGCGTCCCTTTCGCGCTTCAGCGCGATGCTGGCCGTGCGCGTTACGTCCTTGATGAGGCCGACACCGCCGATGGCCGGGGTGGGCAAAATGGGTTCGCCATTGGTCTCATTGTAAAGCGAGCAATTGCCGGAGATGACGGGGAAGTCGAGCGCGCGGCAGGCTTCGCCGATGCCGTCGATAGCGCCCACGATCTCACCCATGGTTTCGGCCCGCTCCGGATTGCCGAAATTGAGATTGTCGGTAACGGCGAGCGGCAGCGCACCGACGGCGGACAGATTGCGCCAGCATTCCGCCACCGCCTGCTTGGCGCCCTCGAACGGGTCGGCCCTGCAATAGCGCGGCGTCACGTCGGTAGAGATGGCGAGCGCTTTTTTCGTCCCATGCACGCGCACGATCGCGGCGTCGCCGCCCGGCGGCTGTACCGTGTCGGCCATCACCGAATAATCATATTGCTCCCAGACCCAGCGGCGCGAGCAGAGATCGGGCGAACCCATCAACGTCAAAAGCGAATCAAAAACGGGGCGCGCGGGTTCGAAACGCGGTTGCGCGATTGCGGGCGCCGCGCCGCGCGTGAAGGGACGTTGATAAACCGGCGCTTCGTCGGACAGCGCGGTGATCGGCATGTCGGCAACGACGGCGCCCTTGTGCTTGACGACCAGCCGCTTGGTGTCGGTGGTGATGCCGATCACCGCGAAATCCAATTCCCATTTCTTGAAAATGCGCTCGGCCTCGGCTTCGCGCCCCGGCTTCAGCACAGCAAGCATCCGTTCCTGGCTTTCCGACAACATCATGTCGTAGGCGGTCATATTGGCTTCGCGCTGCGGCACCTTGTCGAGATCGAGCTCGATGCCGCTACCGCCTTTGTCGCCCATCTCGGCGGAAGACGAGGTGAGCCCCGCCGCGCCCATGTCCTGAATGGCGATGATGGCGTCCGTCGCCATCAATTCGAGACACGCCTCCAGCAGCAATTTCTCCGTAAACGGGTCGCCCACCTGCACGGTCGGGCGTTTTTCTTCGGAATCCTCGTTGAACTCGGCCGAGGCCATGGTGGCGCCATGGATGCCGTCGCGTCCGGTCTTGGAGCCGACATAGACGACGGGATTACCCGCGCCCTTCGCGGCGGAGAGGAAAATCTTGTCCTGGCGCGCGAGGCCGACGCACATCGCATTGACCAATATGTTGCCATTATAGGAGCGGTGGAAATTTACTTCACCGCCCACGGTCGGCACACCCATGCAATTGCCATAGCCGCCAATGCCCGCCACCACGCCGGAGATCAGATGCCGCGTCTTGGGATGGGACGGCTCGCCGAAGCGCAGCGCATTCATCATGGCCACGGGCCGCGCGCCCATGGTGAAGACATCGCGCATGATGCCGCCGACGCCGGTCGCCGCGCCCTGATAGGGTTCGATGAAGGAGGGGTGGTTGTGGCTCTCCATTTTGAAGATGCAGGCATCGCCATCGCCGATGTCGATGACACCGGCATTCTCGCCGGGCCCCTGCAAAACCCAGCGTGCCTTGGTCGGCAGTTTGCGCAAATGGGCGCGGGTGGATTTGTAGGAGCAATGCTCGCTCCACATCACGCTGAAAATGCCCAGTTCGACGAGATTGGGATCGCGGCCCATCAGCTCCTGGATGCGCGCATATTCGCTCGGCGATAGGCCATGCTCGCGGACGATTTGCGGCGTGATCGCGGTCAACGGGGCTTCTTTCACGACAGCGTATCGATCAGGCTTTGGAACAGCGGCCGGCCCGAAATGGAACCCAACAGCGGGTCACTCGCGCGTTCCGGGTGCGGCATCAGACCGAGCACGTTACGCTTCTCATTGAGGATGCCGGCGATGTTGCGGGCCGAGCCGTTCGGATTGTCGCCCGGGGCATAACGAAAGAGTACGCGGCCCTCGCCCTCGAGCCGGTCGAGCGCTTCGTCATCGGCAAAATAATTGCCCTCGCCATGGGCGACCGGGAAACGCACATGCTCGCCTTTGGAATAGCGCCGGGTGAAGGCCGATTGTGATTCTTCGACCACCAGCTCGACCGGACGGCAGACGAATTTCAGATCGGCGTTGCGCATCAGCGCGCCGGGAAGAAGCCCCGCTTCGGTAAGCACCTGGAACCCGTTGCAGATGCCCAAAACCGCAACACCAGAATCGGCCTTCTTCTTCACGTCGCGCATGATGTGCGATTGGGCCGCCATGGCGCCGCAGCGC
>DATLVC010000049.1:0-7275 GCA_035577685.1 Micropepsaceae bacterium
GGACAAGGGTGCCCAGCAAGTGAGCAACATGATCCGACGCATGGCAGGAAAGCCCATCTGATGGCGCCCCAACTCGCAGCGGGCGGCCCCAGAGTCCTTCTGCGCCGCCTGCGCGAGATCATGGCGGAGCGCGGAAGCGCCCAGGCACGCCTCGACAAACTGGTATCGGTGATCGCCGCCAATATGGTGGCTGAAGTGTGCTCGATCTATCTGCGGCGGGCAGGGGACGCGCTTGAACTGTTTGCCACCGAGGGTCTGAACCGCGATGCCGTGCACCGCACGCGGTTGAAGCCGGGCGAGGGCCTTGTCGGCCTGGTCGCGCAAAGTGCCGCGCCCTTGAACCTCTCCAATGCGCCGGAGCATCCCAGCTTCTCCTATCGACCGGAAACCGGCGAAGATCCGTTCAACTCCTTCCTGGCCGTGCCGATTGTCCGCGGCGAGCGGGTGTTCGGGGTGCTGACGGTGCAGAACCGCACCCAGCGCCATTATGGCGAGGAGGAAGAGGAAGCCCTCGCCACCATCGCCATGGTGCTGGCGGAAGTGGTGGCACAAGGCACGCTGGTCGATCTGGCCGAAATCGACGAGGCGGAACTGTCGCCCACGCGCCCCGCTGTATTCCGCGGTGAAGGGTTGGCCGAAGGCTTGGCCATCGGGACGGTTTTTCTCCACCACCCGCGCGTCAGAGTCGATCGCATGATCGCCGACGATCCCAAAGTGGAATTGCAGCGCCTGGAGGATGCGCTCGAAGATCTCAGGGTCGCGGTCGATGCCATGCTCGAATCCTCAGAGCTCGATCTGGCCGGCGAAACCCGCGAGGTCATCGAGGCCTATCGCCTGTTTGCCCATGACCAAGGCTGGCGGCAGCGGCTCACAGATGCCGTGCGTTCGGGCCTCACCGCGGAGGCTGCCGTCGAGCGCGTGCAGGATGAAACTCGCGCCCGCATCAACCGGACCAACGATCCGTATTTGCGCGAGCGCCTGCATGATTTCGACGATCTGGCCCGGCGGCTGTTGCGGCATCTGGCGAAATCGGACGGCGGAGAGACCGAAATTCTGCCTAACAAGGCTATCGTCGTGGCGCGCACCATGGGGCCGGCGGAACTGCTGGATTATGGCCGCAACCGTATCTTGGCGTTGGTGGTGGAGGAGGCGTCGCAGACCTCACATATCGCCATTGTAGCGCGTTCGCTCAGCTTGCCGCTGGTGGGCGGCGTCGAAGGCGTGTCCGATGCTGCACGCGCAGGCGACAGCATCGTGGTCGATTCGGACAGTGGCCAAGTCCATTTGCGTCCGCTGCAGGAGGTCGTGGCGGCATTTCAGGCCAAGCAAGGTCTGCTTGCCCAGCGCGTGGCGCAGTTTGCCGCTATTCGGGACGAGCCGGCCGTTACTCGCGATGGCGTCAAGATCAGCCTGAACATGAATGCCGGGCTGCTGCTCGATCTGCCGCATCTTGCCCAATCGGGCGCGGATGGGATCGGCCTCTTCCGCACCGAACTGCAATTCATGATCGGGTCCAATATGCCCCGGCTGAGGGATCAGATCGCCTTTTACAAACAGGTGCTCGATGCCGCGGCCGGCAAGCCCATTGTCTTCCGCACGCTCGATCTTGGCGGCGACAAGGTCCCGAGCTATGGACGGGTCGTGCGCGAGGAAAACCCGGCCCTCGGCTGGCGGGCGCTGCGTATCGCGCTCGACCGCCCCGCGCTGCTTCGCTATCAGACCCGCGCTCTGATCACCGCCGCCGATGGGCGTCCTTTGCGCCTGCTCTTGCCGATGGTGAGCGAAGTGGCCGAATTCGAGGCCGCCCGCGCGCAGATCGGCCGCGAGATCGAACGGGCCAAACGGGTCGGGCTGAAGCTGCCCGAAACCCTCCATTTAGGGGCCATGGTAGAGGTTCCATCGCTCCTGTTTGTCCTGAAACAGATCCTACAAGCCACTGATTTCATTTCGATTGGCTCGAATGACCTGTTGCAGTTCATCTTCGCGGCCGACCGTACCAACCCGGCGGTGGCCAGGCGCTACGACACGCTTTCGCCTGCCGTGTTGAACCTGGTCCGCTGGGTCGCGGAGGAAGGAAGGGCAGCAGGTCGGCTTTCGGATATCTCGATTTGTGGGGAGATCGCCGGGCGACCCTTGGAGGCCATGGCACTGGTGGGCTCCGGCATCACCTCGCTTTCCATGCAGGCCTCCATGATAGGGCCGGTCAAAATGATGATCCGCAGCCTCGACACTCGCCTGCTCAAGCCGGTGGTCGACAAGCTCTGCGCCCTGGCGTGCCAGAGCGCGCGGGGCGAACTTTCGGATTTTGCTGCTACCCATGACGTGGCCGTCGCCTCCCGCTAATTGGCGCGCGCGGGTTGTGACTGTCACAAGCTTCTGGTTTAATTGACAGACTCACGGCCGGGCGGCAAAAGAAGCGCCTGGAATGCCGCGATTTGCGGCGCGGAACCGGAGCGAAGCAGCAGGCGGCATGGCAAAAGTAACGCGACTTTCGCTGGATAGTAGCGGCGGGCTCGAAAAGCGCCGCCTTCATTTGCGCGAAATTTCCGCCGATGCGGATGCGCCACTGGAAACCGTCGGCCAGGATCTGCGCAAAGCCCGGCAGCGCAAAGGCGAAGACCTGACCCAAATCGCCCGGGTATTGAAGATCCGGAAGGATTATCTCGACGCCCTGGAGGAGAGCAATTTCGACGCCATTCCCGGACGGGCCTACACGATCGGTTTCGTGCGCAGCTATGCCCAATATCTGGGGCTAGACGCACCCGGCTGTGTCGAGCGTGTCAAAGTGGAGATCGCCGGCCGTAGCGAAATCCGGGATGCGATCGTCCAGGTTTCCAGCCCACGCGAACGCAAATTGCCCCAAGGCGGCATCATCTTTGCGATATTGCTCGCGCTCGCATTGATTTACGGCGTCTATTACATCTTCATCGCGGTCAACCGCATGGGTATGCAGCCGGTGACGCCGGTGCCGCCCCGCCTCGCGGCTCAGGCGGATTTGCCACCGGCCAATGCGCCGGTTCCACCAGTCCCTCAAGCGGCCGCGGCAGCACCGGCGCCAGAGGCCAGCACGGTTACTGTGCCGCCGGCACCGGCACCTCAGACCAACACGCCCCTGCCGGAAGGTCATAAATACGGCGTGCAAAACAATTCCCGGATCACGCTTCTCGCGCACAAACCCACCCGGGTCACGGTGTTCGGTCCCAGCCGGCGTCTTTTGCTCGATAGGCAGCTGCAGCCGGGCGATTCCTATCTGGTCCCCAATACGGAGGGCCTGACGCTCTCCACTACGGACGGCGGAGCCCTGGAGTTCATACTCGACGGTGCTCCTGCGGGCTATGCGGGCCAGAATGGACTCGTGGCCGAAGGCCTGTCACTGAATCCGCAGGACGTCGCAGGACGCAAGGCGCGCGGCTAGCATGAGCATTCGACCCTATCGCGATATCCAGCGCCGTAAATCCCGGAAGATCCACGTCGGCGCCGTCGAAGTGGGAGGCGATGCGCCGATTTCCGTTCAGACGATGACCAACACGCTGACATCGGATGCGGGCGCGACCATTGCCCAGATCAAGCGCGTGGAAGATGCCGGCGCGGACATCGTGCGCGTCTCCTGCCCGGACGAGGAGTCGACAAAGGCGTTGAAGGCCATTGTGAGGGCCTCGCGCATACCCATCGTGGCGGACATCCATTTCCACTACAAACGCGCCATCGAAGCGGCGGAAGCCGGCGCGGCCTGCTTGCGCATCAATCCCGGCAATATCGGGTCGGCCGCGCGCGTGCACGAGGTCGTGCGAGCCGCCAAGGACCATGGCTGTTCCATACGCATCGGCGTGAATGCGGGATCGCTCGAAAAAGATTTGCTGGAGAAATATGGCGAGCCCTGCCCGGAAGCTATGGTGGAAAGCGCCCAACGCCACATGCGGTTGCTGGAAGACAATGATTTCTTCGAATTCAAGGTGAGCGTGAAGGCATCCGACGTGTTTCTTGCGGTGGCCGCCTATCAGCAGCTTGCGGAGATTTGCGATTATCCGTTGCACCTCGGCATCACCGAGGCGGGCGGCATGATTCCGGGCACCGTCAAATCCTCCATCGGCATGGGCATGCTGCTCTGGTCGGGCATTGGCGACACCATCCGCGTGTCGCTGTCTGCGGAGCCGGAAGAGGAAGTCCGCGTCGGTTACGACATTCTGAAATCGCTGGGTCTGCGGCACCGCGGCGTGAACGTGGTGTCCTGTCCCTCCTGCGCGCGTCAGGGCTTCAACGTCATCAAGACGGTGGAGCTTTTGGAAGAACGCCTGAAGCACATCGCCACGCCGATGTCGCTCTCCATCATCGGCTGCGTCGTGAACGGGCCCGGCGAGGCCCGCGAGACCGATATCGGCTTCACCGGCGGCGGTGCCGGCGCGGGGATGATCTATCTGAACGGCAAGCCGGTTTATAAGCTCGACAATGCCAGCCTCGTGGATCACGTGGTCGAGCTCTGCGAGAAAAAGGCCGCTGAAATCGAAGCCGCCCGCAACGCCCTCGAACCCGCGCAGTAGCGATGCCATATGCAGTGTCATCCCGGGCGAGCGGTGAGCCGCGAGACCCGGGACCCACCGCGACGTTTCGGTACGGGTCCCGGATAGGTTTGAAGGTATGATCCCTGACGCCAAATTGGAGCGCGTGCTGGATCGCTTTCATGCGATCGAGGCCCAGCTTGCATCCGGTCATTCTGAGGATTTCGCGAAACTCTCGAAAGAGCATTCGCAGCTTTCGCCTGTGGTGAATGCCATCCAGAGCTATAAGGACACTCGCACCGCGTTGAAAGACAGCGAGGCTTTGCTCGCCGATCCCGCATCGGATTCCGAACTGAAAGAACTGGCGCAGGAAGAAGCCGACGACTTGCGCAAGCGCTTCGCGGGGCTTGAGCGCCAGGTGCAATTGCTGTTGCTGCCCAAGGATTCCGCCGACAATTCCAGCGCGATCATCGAAATCCGGGCGGGGACGGGCGGCGAGGAAGCATCGCTTTTCGCCAGCGATTTGTTGAAGATGTATACGCGCTATTCGCAACTCCAGGGTTGGAAGACCGAGTTGTTGTCCTTGAGCGAATCCGATCTCGGCGGCGTCAAGGAAGCCGTTCTCAGCGCCGAAGGCGAGGGCGCTTACGCCAAGCTGAAATTCGAATCCGGTGTGCATCGCGTGCAGCGCGTGCCGGTGACCGAAAGCTCAGGCCGTATCCACACCTCGGCTGCGACGGTCGCGGTCTTGCCCGAGCCGGAAGACGTCGACGTGAACATCGATGACAAGGATTTGCGCATCGACGTCTATCGGGCGAGTGGCGCGGGCGGCCAGCACGTCAACAAAACGGAATCCGCCGTGCGGATCACGCATTTGCCCACCGGCATCGTGGTGGCGATGCAGGAAGAGAAATCGCAGCACAAGAACAAAGCCAAGGCGATGAAGATCCTAAAGGCCCGCATGTTCGAAGCCGAACGCGAGCGCCAGGCGAACGCGCGTGCGGCCGAACGCAAAGGTCTGGTGGGATCGGGCGACCGGTCCGAACGCATCCGCACCTATAATTTTCCACAAGGGCGCGTATCGGACCACCGGATCAATCTGACGCTCTATAAGCTCGACCGGATCATTTCCGGCGACGATCTCGGCGAAATCATCGATGCGCTGCTGACCGAAGACCAGGCGAGCCGCCTCGCCGCCGAGGAAGAAACGGTATGAGCGAATTGTTGGCGCAGGCCGCTTCGCGTTTGGCTGCCGCCGGTGTGGAATCGCCACGGCGCGAAGCAAGGCTGCTGCTTGGTCACGTGCTTGGCATCCGGCAGGAAGCCATCGTGGCAGGGCAGATTCCGGCACTGACGCCGGAAATTTCGGCCCGCTTTGAAAGCGTGCTGTCCCGGCGTGTCGCGCGCGAGCCGCTCGCCTATATTCTGCAATCGCGCGAGTTCTGGAGCCTCGATTTTGCCGTGGGCCCCGGCGTTCTCGTCCCACGCCCTGAATCGGAAATCCTGGTGGAGGAAGCCTTGCGGCGATTTCCGGTCCGTGATGCCGCGTTGCGCGTGGCCGATCTCGGAACGGGATCGGGCTGCTTGCTTCTCGCTTTTCTCTCGGAGCGCCCGAATGCCACGGGGGAGGGCGTCGACATATCGGAAGATGCGCTGACCTATGCCACACGCAATGCGAAGGCGCTGGGTTTAGAAAGCCGCGCGCGATTCGTCCACGGTAGTTGGACGGAAAATCTTTCCGGCACTTTCGATGCAATCTTCGTTAATCCACCCTATATCGCCACGATGGAGCTGACCGGGTTGGAACCGGAAGTCGTCCGGTATGAACCAAAGCTGGCCCTCGACGGTGGCCCCGACGGGCTCCAAGCATATCGCTGCGTTGCAGCGAAGCTTGCCAGGCATCTAAACCCGCGGGGTTACGGGTTTTTTGAAATTGGCCGAGGTCAAGTTGACGGCGTCAGCGCAGTTCTGCGGCAAGAAGGACTGAAGGTCGAAGGAACCGTTTGCGATCTCGCCAGTATTCCTCGCTGCTTGGTTATCGATGCAAATGCCTCAGGGCTGGTGCCAAAAAAAGACTTGGCATGGGAGATACGAAGCGGCTAGGTTCTCTGTCAGGGGAAAACGAGGGTTCCCGGCCGCCGCAGAACGGAAGAGCCGGGTGAAGCGCAAGATAAAGCGCCGTCCTTCGTGACGTGAGAGCTCGGAACAACGCGCGAAGCATACGAATGAGCTGAAGCGTGCGCGTGCGAGCTTAAGGATAAACGCGTTTGGGTATGACATTGCAGATTCGCATGAGGCGCGACATTTCCATGTGCGGCCTGAACTGTCTGTTCAGCCGCGCACAACACATGAAGACAATAATCGAGGGGTAGACGTGAAACGTTCACGCGGACGCGGCAGACGGCCGCAACAGCAAAATCATAACCGGGCTTTCGACTCCACCGGGCCCGACGTGAAAATCCGTGGCACCGCCGCACATGTCTATGAGAAATATCTCCAGCTTGCGCGCGATGCGGGCTCCGCCGGCGACCGGGTCCAGGCGGAGAATTACCTTCAGCATGCCGAACATTATTACCGCATCCTCATGGCGCAGGGGCCGCAGGTACAACAGGGCGGCCAGCCCGGCTATGTGCCGCAAGGCCAGGGCCAGCAGCCGAACGGCAACGGCAATGGCAATAGCGATGGACGCCCCGGGGGCGGTGGCGAGCAGCCTTCTTATCCCCAGCCGGTTGCCGGAAGCGCACCATCCTTCAGCCTGGCAGAGTCCGAAGACGAGATG
>DATLVC010000050.1:0-3815 GCA_035577685.1 Micropepsaceae bacterium
AGGCGGAATTGGAGGCGATGGGCGTCAAGAACGTGCGCGGCACAGGCCCCAACGCGCTGCATATGGATGACGTGTTCGGCTATGACGTCGAAATCTGCGGTCTCGGCAACAACGCGCTGACGGACGGCGCGTAAGTCAATCCCATGCGATAACGCCTTCTCCCTTCAGGGGGAGAGGGCAATTCGCCGCGGCGCACGATGCAGCGCCCGGGCGGTAAAGCCTTGCTTCACAGACACTTGAGGCCGTAGCACAGCGCGCCGGTTTTGTGCCAATGTCGGCCCAACGAAACATGGGAGAATGCAATGCGGTTTGCGAGTTTGATTCCGGCGGCGATCGCTATGATCCTGTCTGCCCCGGTCCATGCCCAGTCCTGGGGCGAATACACCGACCGCGAGCAGCATTTCACGGTCAATTTCCCCGGCGACCCGGTTGTGGAGTCGATCAGCTATAAGACGGAAAAAGGCACGGCGCTTCCGGCCAAGGTTTACACCGCCAAGGACGCGCGCGGCGGCGAGTACAAGATCACCGTGGTCAATTACAGCATGGCGGCCGACGAGGCACCGACCGCGATTGCCGAAGCGGCCAAGGCCGAACGCGCCAAGGGCGACGTCAAATATGACGGCCTGGAGCATCAGAACAATATGAAGAGCCAGCGGGTCAGCGTGGCAATGACGAACGGGCGCTTTCTTCTGGCCGAGGCCCTGATGGACCATGGCCGTCTGTTCATCATGGAAGCCGATACGCCGCCCAAAATGCCTCCGCCCTCGCAGTTCCAGGCCTCACTCCAGGTGCTCGACGACAATGGCATCGCCATCCGGTACAAGAACCCGGGCAGCGACGAGCGCGTGCGCTGAACGGCCGGCGCCAGCTTTCCTAAGGCATTCCCGGAAGGCGGCGACAGACGCCGCCTTTTGTGGCAATCTCTCCACGCGCGAGCATGGGGAGGATAGACAATGCGTTTCGCGACATTGATGCCTGCGGTTTTGGCCCTGTCGTTTGCAAGCGCCGCTTTCGCTCAGGCCGAATGGGCCGAATTCGTCGATCGGGCCGACCATTTCACCGTCAACATGCCGGGCGAGCCCAAGAAGGAAGACGTCGTCTTCAAGACGGCCAAGGGGACCACGCTTCCCGCCCATCTTTATTCCGCGGAGGACCGCCGCGGCCAATATTTCATGACCGTGGTCAATTACCAGACCGCATCGGCGGACGAGCTTGCCTCGGCGATCGATGAGGCCGCCGCCGCGGTCCGCGCCAAGGGCAAGCCGACCTATGACGCGCCGGGCAATCTCGACGGCCACAAATCGCAGCGCATCACGATCGAGACCCCGAATGGCCGCCGCCGGCTCGCGGAAATCCTGGTATCGAAGGATAAGCGCCTTTACATCTCGGAAGCCGAAACCGCGCTAAACGCCCCGCCGCCCGCGCAATATCAGGCCTCTATCCAGGTGCTTGACGACAACGGCGTGCGCATCCGCTATCAGAATGGCGTCCAAGTGGGCGCGCCCGGCCAGGCGGCCCCGCGCGCGCAATAAACGACCGATCTCGCCGGGACAGTTGCCGCAGTTTATGGCAATCTGCCGGCCAGCGAATGCAACGGAGGAAAGCAATGCGTTTTGCCAGTTTTGTTTCGACGGCCACCCTGGCCCTGATGTTGTCGGGCGCCGCCCTGGCGCAGGCGGAATGGGGTGAATTCGTCGACCGCGCCGACCATTTCACGGTTAATTTCCCGGGCGATCCGATGAAGACGGACACCACCTTCAAGACCGCCAAGGGAGCCAGCCTTCCGGGCCATGTCTACACGGCCGACGACCGGCGCGGCCATTATGTCATGACCGTGATCGACTACAAATCGGCTCCCGACCAGATCGATACCGCGATCGACGAAGCCGCCAAGCTGGTCCGCGCCAAGGGCAAGGTTACGTATGACAGTTCGGGCATGCTCGACAACCACAAGAGCCAGCGCATCACGGTCGAAACGCCTGCCGGGCGCCGGCTGCTGTCGGAGATCCTCGTGTCGGCCGACAAGCGGCTCTACATCTCGGAAGCGGAAACCGCCCTCAACGCCCCGCCGCCGGCGCAATATCAGGCGTCGCTGCAGGTCCTCGACGATGAGGGCGTGCGCATCCGGTACAAGGCGGTCGGCAGCACCGAGCGCGTGCGCTAATCCGTCCAAGCCTTGCGGAATGAGGCGTGCGGGGCTTCTGCGCGCCTCATTTTTTTGCGGTGCCAAGCCTGAAGGTTTAGACTCGATTCCAGTAGGAGAGTCACGGCATGGAAAACTTCATCGCCGATCTGATCCATAGGCTGGACCGGGGCACGCTCAGCCGGCGCCAATTCTGCCAGACGATGCTGACCGCGGCCGCCGTATACGCCGCCGGCAAGAACGCTGCGAATGCCGCGC
Source organism: Micropepsaceae bacterium (assembly GCA_035577685.1). Taxonomy (GTDB): domain Bacteria; phylum Pseudomonadota; class Alphaproteobacteria; order Micropepsales; family Micropepsaceae; genus CAIYRG01. Next base: position 2,402 of record DATLVC010000050.1, read on the forward strand.
CTGCGCAAGGGGCAGCCCCCGCCCAGGGGTTCAGGCCCATCGGCATCAACCATATTTCCTATGCCTGCGCCGATTATCGCAAGGCGCGCGATTTCTACGTGTCCGTCCTCGGCATGGAGAATCTGGTCCATGGCGACAATGGGCGCGAAACGCGGCTGATGTTCGGGCCGCCGGCCGGCAAAGGCGGCAGCTTCATGATCCCGCGCAACGCCAGAACCACGACCAATGCGAAAGCCACCATCGACCATATCGCCTACGCGATTGCCAATGCAGACGCGGCCAAGATTCGCGCCGACCTGACCGCAAAGGGAATCAACCCCACCGGCGGCCCGGGGCTGCATGTCTATGATCCCTTCGACTATGACGTGCAGCTTGTTGCTGACGGCAAAGCCGCGTCCGGCGAAACGGCGCTGAAAGCCGCGCGCGTCGATCACTTGTCCTACACGTGCACCGATTTCAAACGCGCGGCCGATTGGTATTCGAAGATCTTCAATCTCGAGCAAACCGGCGAGACGGCATCACAGGTCACGCTTCCTTTCGGACCAAAGGGCGGGTCCATGCCGTCTCTGATCATCCGCAGCGAGAACGCCGACGCCATCGCGCAGAACGGTCCCGCACCACGCAAGGCCAAGGCGCTGGTCAATCACGTCGCCTACACCATCGCGGATTTCGACAAGGAACGCGTGCGCGCCGAGCTGAAGCGGCTGGGCTATCCCAACCCGCTCCAGGACGGCGAGCACAGTTTCCATATTGTGGACCCGAACGGTTTCGACGTTCAGATCAGTGGCATCGCGATGACCGCGATTTCGGGTTAGCTGCGAACACCGCGCGTCACGACGCCTTGACGATATCCGTGATCTGACCGTCGTCGATTTTCACGAGCAGATAGTTGTCGCCATATTTCACCCAGTGCGAACCGTCCGGCGGTTTCGCGAGGTGGAAGCGGCTCCAATCCCCGACCACATCGAAGCTGCCATAGCTGGGCGAAATATGTTCGCCACGCTTGTAGATATGCGGTGCCGGATTGTCGGGGCTGCTTCCGGTTTGGTTCGTGTGCGTTCCCGCAAGATTGCCTTGGGGATTGTCAGGCTGGATCGTCGCTTGGCTTGTCTGCTGTTGCGGTTGGGGTTGGGCCAGCACCGGCGCAGACAGCCAGAACATAGCCAAAGTCGCAAAGATCAGAGGTTTCATCGAAGTCGTCCTTCTCTCCCCCGCTCTTAAGACCCTTATTGATGGCTCCTGTATTTGCCGGTTGCGTCATTCCTTTTTCTTTCATTGCTGCTTGAGACTGGGCGTTTCGAAACAGCGTTATGCGAAGCTTCCGGTATCGGCCAAGGAAATGACGAGGCTTGGTAAAAGTTCCCGGCGCGTTCACGCGATAAAGCCCCGCTGGAGGTTCTCCAGCGGGGCTTTT
>DATLVC010000051.1:0-2389 GCA_035577685.1 Micropepsaceae bacterium
CAGAAGAAGCGCCCCTCATTGCGCCGGCGCATCGAGCAGGCCGGGCTCACAATTACACCCAAGACCTATTGGATGCTGTCGGCGCTCTGCGGCGTCGGCGGTGCGGTCGGCGCGTTCCTGTCGGTGAATGCACTTTATGCCATACCGCTCGCCGGTTTCGCGTGCGCCTTCGGCCTGCCCCGCTGGGTGCTCGGCTTCCTGAAAGGCCGGCGCGAAAAGGCCTTCACGCGCGAATTCGCGCCCGCCATCGACACCATCGTGCGCAGCGTGAAAACGGGCCTGCCGGTGAACGAAGCCCTCAAGCTCGTGGCCAACGAGAACCCTCAGCCGGTCAGCGGCGAATTCCGCATGTTAACCGAGGGGCTGAAAGTCGGTGTCTCGATGGAAGATGGCTTGAAGCGCATGTATGAGCGGATGCCCACCGCCGAAGTGAACTTCTTCGGCATTGTGATGGTGATCCAACAGAAGGCCGGCGGCAATCTCTCCGAGGCGCTCGGAAATCTCGCAGGCGTCCTGCGGGACCGCAAGCGTCTGCAAGGAAAAATCCGCGCCATGTCGGCCGAGGCCAAAGCCGGCGCCATGATCATCGGCTCGCTGCCCCCCGGCGTGATGGCGCTCGTCTACATCACAACACCCGACTACATCCAACCGCTTTTGACCGTGGAGCTGGGCAATTTGATGCTGATCGGCTGCGGCGTTTGGATGGCCATCGGCGTGCTGGTGATGAAGTTCATGATCAATTTCAAATACTGAGCGGTCTCCCATGTCTCTCGGCTATTTCCATCTCCTGCTTGAACGCGAATTCCTGGTGGTGGCTTTTGCAGGGATAGCGACATTCGCCACAATCCTGACGCTGGGCCTGCCTTATATGAAGGGCGATCCGCTCGCGGACCGGATGAAGGCGGTCGGCGAACGGCGCGAGGAATTGCGCCTGAAGCAGCGTGAAGCCCTGGGCCAGGCCGGAAAGCGCGGCCAGCTTCGCTCCACGCCGGTCGGCTTCATGAAGAACACACTCGATAATCTGAAGCTCGAGAAGCTGCTGGAATCGCCGGGCATGAAAGAGAAGCTCGCCCGCGCCGGCTATCGCGGGCAGGGGCCGCTCGTGACGTTCATGTTCTTCCGCTTCATCATGCCGCCCATCGTGTTTGTGGGTGCGCTCATCTACCTGTTCGCCATGTCGACGGTTGAATGGTCGTTCAACATGAAGCTCCTCGCGTCCATCGCAGCGGCGCTGGTCGGCTATTACATGCCCGATATCTTCGTCAGCAACCGCATCCAGGCGCGGCGCGATTCCATCATGCGTGCGTTCCCCGACGCGCTCGATCTGATGCTGATCTGCGTGGAGTCGGGCATGTCGATCGAGGCCGCCTTCAATCGCGTCGCCCAGGAAGTCGGTACCCAATCGGTGGAACTGGCCGAGGAACTGGCTCTCACCACCGCGGAACTCTCCTATCTGCCGGACCGGCGTCAGGCCTTCCAGAATCTGGCGCTGCGCTGCAGCCATTCCGGTGTGAAGGCGGTTGCGGCGGCGCTCATCCAGTCTGAAAAATACGGCACGCCGATGGGACAGGCGCTGCGCGTTACCGCGCAGGAAAACCGCGAGATGCGTATGTCCGAAGCCGAGCGCAAGGCGGCGGCACTGCCATCCAAGCTCACGGTTCCGATGATCGTGTTCTTCCTGCCCTGTTTGTTCATCGTCATTCTGGGCCCGGCGGCGCTCAAGGTGATGGGCTATGTGAAATAGCCGCATTGCATTTGCGAAGGCACGCTCCCGCTCCAGCCGCGCCGACGGCGAATAGCGAGGTCGAATAATGGCGCGCTCAATACCCGCCCAACCTTAGGCTTGGCCCGGCTGCGAGGCATGTTCCGTCCTCGCCCGTTCGCGTTCGCAAAACATTCATCGAGAATCATCGCGCTCCGCACCCCATCGGCGGCGCCTATCAACCCGCTATTAAGCGAGGGGGACTAAGGATGAATGCGACAGGCGGGCTATTTTCTTTGGATTGTGATCTATGTCCAATTCCAGCCGCAATGCACGTATTCTATACTACCTCATGCAAGCCAAGAGACGCTCGGCCCTCCTGAGTCTGGCTGCGGTGGCGGTCCTCGCCATCGCCTCTACGATGATGCTTGCCGACGATGCTCCCGCCCAAATTATCGAAAGCCCGCAACGGATTTCCTTTCAGATTTCCACCGGCTCCACGACGGGAACCTATTTCCCGGTGGGCTCCCTGCTCGCGCAACTCTTGAGCCATCCGCCCGGCGTCGGCCGCTGCGAGGCGGCGAATATTTGCGGGCCGTCAGGGCTCATCGTGTCCACACGCGCTTCGCAAGGGTCGGTGGCCAACGTGCTCGCGGTGAATAGCGGGATGGTGACGTCGGGTCTGAC
>DATLVC010000052.1:0-6124 GCA_035577685.1 Micropepsaceae bacterium
TGATGTGGATCAGTGACCACCGACCATGCTTGAGACCATAAAACTCAAGATCATCGGAGAACCGATCGTGTCCCTAGCTGCTGGCCTGCCACCCCCGACCTATTACGAAGAACTCGCCAATGAGCTCGACACAATTGCCGAAGCGGTTCGGAAGAACCCGGAGCTCAACCATCATTTCGCCGAGCGGCTGCATCTTCTCTCCAAGCAACTTCGCGAAGATACGCGGCTGATGCGGCTGTCGAAAAGGCCGGTTGATTAGGGCGCGACGAGCGCAAGCCGCGTTGAGCGGCCCATGGCCAATACCAAAGCGGCAGCCGCCAGCAGCGACAGCGCCAGGATAAGCATTCCTCCGGCATAGAAGCCGGTGACCTGTTTTGCCCAGCCGACCGCATAGGGTCCAATGAACCCGCCAAGATTGCCGACCGCGTTGATGGCAGCGATGCCGGCTGCCGCGCCTCGGCCGGAGAGAAATTGCGGCGGCATGGCCCAGAAGGGCGCGAGCGTGGAGCAAATGCCGATGGCCGCCAGGGCCAGCGCAATCAGCACGAGCGTGGGCTGTTGCAATGCCGCGGATAATGCGAACGCCGCCGCACTCAGAAGCGACGGCAGGGCCACGTGCCATATGCGTTCGCCCGTAATGTCGCTGTGCCGACCCCAAAAAAATTGCGCGACACCGGCAGCAGCATAAGGGAGCGCCACCAACAGACCGATCTCGAAATTCGAGAATCCCATGGCTTGCACGATCTGGGGCAGCCAATAGCCGATGCCGTAAAGCCCTACGACAATACCGAAATAGATAAGGCAGAGCAGAATCACACGAAAATCAGAAAGCGCGCGAGAGACGCCGTGAATGCTTTCCTGCGCATTGTGGCGTTCGGCGGCAAGCTTTGTCGCGATCAATTCACGCTCACGCGCCGACAGCCAACGCGCGTCGGCGGGTCCATCGGGAAGGAACAGGAAAACTACGACCGCAAGCACAAGTGCGGGAATGGCTTCCAGGATGAACAGCCATTGCCAGCCATGCAGTCCGAGTACTCCGTCAACGCCGAGGATCAGACTCGAAACCGGCGCGCCGATCACGTTGGTGAGCGGTATGGCGAGGAAGTATGCCGCTGCGTAGCGCGCCCTCACGCTCGCGGGAAACCACAGCGACAAATAGAAAATCATGCCGGGCGCGAAGCCGGCCTCGGCGAGCCCCAACAGAAACCGCAGCACATAAAAACTCATCGGCCCATGCACGAAGGCGGTGCCGGCGGAGATCACGCCCCAAGTCGCCATGATGCGGCAGATCCAAAGCCGCGCGCCGACGCGTGTGAGAATGACATTGCTTGGCACTTCGAACAGGAAATAGCCGAAGAAGAAGATGCCTGCGCCCCAGCCATAGATTTCCGGCGTAAACCCAAGGTCCTTGTTCATGCTGAGCGCGGCAAAACTGATATTCACGCGGTCGAGGAAGCTCACCGTGTAGAGCGCGATCATCAACGGGATCAGCCGGCGCGCAGCCTTGGCGAAAACAGGATCGTGCTGCTGCATGCGCTGACGTGCTCTGCCCCGGTTCCTGACGAACCCGGCAGGGGTTTTCGGGCATTACGCCGGCCGCAACAAGCCCTGGCTGCTAGGTCAACGACGGGCCTGCTGCTGCGTTACAGGGGCTCCGCGCGATTTCGCCTCCGCCAAAAGCATGCCGCAATCGGCATCCTTGGCCAGCCCAGGATCAACAAAGGGCAGAATGGCGGCGAGCGGCGAAAGTATGGCGGCCAACCCGATCGCAATTCCGCCTTGCGCGATGGCGTTGCCGGCATCGACGCCGATCACCGGGTGATCGAGCGCGCCGTTGACCGTAATCGGGGCGCGGACGCGGATGAGCTGCACCTTCTTCGGGTGGCCGGTAATGGCGAGGTTAAGGCGCTCATTGCGCAGATCGACCGTGCCCTCGCCGCTGGCCAGAACGACCGGCGTATCGAAGGCGAATTGGTTGAGCGTCATGATGCCATTCTTCGCGGAAAATCCCGCCACCGCGCAATGCACGTCGATCTGGCTTTGATCGTTCGTCAGCAACAGGCCCAGGGCGCTCGCGACATTGATGCCCAGAAGTTCGGCGAAGGTCTTGCGGATTTCGCCATGCGGCACGACGAAGGTGACCGTGCCGTCGGCGGTCGAGGCGGCTTTGTGAATGGAATTGCCGACTCCATGCAGTTTGGCGCGTGCAATGCCTTGCCCTTCCAGCGCAGGCGGGCCGCTGGATTTGGGCAGGAATTGCCCGGCATCCAGTCCGGTCACGCGGACATCGACATCACTGACGGGAACATCCTTGCGTGCATCGATCTGCACATCGCCCTTCAAGGTGCCATGCGCAAACACGAACGTCACCGGCGTCAGCTTCAGCACGCCGTCCTTGAGCGACAATTGCGTCTCGGCGCCGCGCAAGGGGAAGTCGCGCGACACCACGGCGGCGGCGCGATAATGGACATCCGCATTCATCTGACGCAGGCGCTCCACCTGGAGCGGCGTGTCTGGCAGCACGCCGCGCGTTTCCGCCGTATCCGCTTTTCCTGCAACGGTTATATTGGCGGCTGGAGTAGGTTTCGCGGCCACCGCTTGGAGCTTAGCGCCTGCGCCCGGGTGCGCACCGATAAGCGGACCCAGATCGTCGAAATTCAGCTTCTGCGATGCGAGATCGCCTTTCAGATATGGCTTCTCGCCGGACGCATCGACAGTGAGCTCACCATGCAGATCGCTGTCGCCCACCGTGCCGCCAAAATTGCGGAAGCGAAACATCTCGCCATCGCGTGACAGGCTGCCCGACAGCCGATAGGGAGGCGTGTTCGGCAGCGCCAGGCCAGTCAAATAATAGAGATCGGCAAGATCGGGTCCCGCAAAGCTCGCCGTCACTTGAAAACCGCCCAGGTCGAATGGCTTGTTCAGCGAACCTTTGGCATCGACACGCGTGGCCCCGGCGACGACATGCCCGTCGAAGGCGTAGGGCTGGTCCGGTTCGACATTCAGCAGCGGGTCGCCTCGGAGTTCAGCAGAAAATGGCGCCCGATTGAGACGGCCCTTCCCGGTCAGTCTGAAAAATTGATTACCCGTCGCCTGCTCTCTTTCCTCCGACGAAAACGTCCCGGCGAATACCATGTTCTTTTTCGCGTCGCTCAGATCGAGCTGCCCGTCGTGAATGGCAAAATGGCGGATGGGGGGAAGACGGAAGGGCGCGGTTTTCTTTTCGTCGTCGAAATTCCAGTTGGCGCGGCCGGACGCATCGCGCAGAAGCCGTAGCCGCGGTCCATCGACATCCACGACCGGAAGCACGATTCGCCAGCCGAGCAATTGTTTCAGATCGAGCGAGACTGTGAGCCGCTGCACCTCCGCAAACGCGTTCGACCCAGCAGAGGCGGTCGCCCCTACCCAGTCGGGCTGGTCGATCACGAGCCCGTTCACCTCGGCCGTGGGCGTCCAGGAGAAGAGCTTGACGTTCAAATTGCCGGCCAGCCGCACCTGGCGATGCAGACGGCCCGACAGATAGGTGCCAATGGGACCGCGCATCGCGTTCCAGTCGAGGAACACGAGCGCAAGCACGGTGGCCACCGCCAAGCCTGCAACAATGCCGCCGGTCCATTTCAGCAGCCGATGCCGCCGTTTTGGCCGCAGAGGTGCATTTTCCGGCGATTTTCTCCTGAAACTGAGCCAACGCACTTGGGACCTCATGCGGACTTCCAAAGGGGTAACGTATGAAACGGACCAAAAAGCTCCCCTGCTCGGGAAAAATTGAACAAGTTTCTGAGGTTGGGTGCGGCTGGCGCCATGGTTTCGGGCAAGTTCCAGCTGGCGGCTTGCTCCGGGGGGCCCGGTCCGCTATACGGCGCGCCTCAGACCGGGTGCGGTCACGAGGGCCTTTAAGGTTATGCCGGATGGTCCGGCGCTTCGTGAACCGACATGACCAGCGAACCTTCCGCTTGGTTCATGCCGCACCCAAAGGAAGGAATGGACATGGCTCTCTACGAGCACATGCTGATTGCGCGTCAGGATATCAGCGCGCAGGCGGTAGATGCACTCGCCACCCATTTGAAGACCATCATCGAAACCGAAGGCGGCAAGGTCGAGAAGCAGGAATATTGGGGCCTGCGTACTCTCGCTTACCGCATCAAGAAGAACCGCAAGGGCCATTATGTGCTCTTGAATCTGAACGCGCCCGCCAACGCGATCATGGAGCTCGAACGCCAGCTCAAGATCAACGAAGACGTGCTGCGCTTCATCACGGTGCGGGTCGACGCCTTCGAACAATCCAATTCCAGCCGCAAGCGCGAACGCGAAGCTGGCGCCGGCGGTGAAACGCGCGAGCGCCGTCCGCGTGAAGACGGCGTCCCCGACATGGAAGGAGCCCTGGTATGAGCGCTCAACCCCCTCTGGCCCGCCGGCCGTTCTTTCGCCGCCGCAAGACCTGTCCCTTCTCGGGCGCCAACGCTCCCAAGATCGACTACAAGGACGTGAAGCTGCTGCAGCGTTACGTTTCCGAGCGCGGCAAGATCGTGCCGTCGCGCATCACGGCCGTCTGCGCCAAGAAGCAGCGCGAACTGTCCAAAGCCATCAAACGTGCGCGCTTCATGGCGCTCATTCCCTACCTCGTGAAATAGGAGCACGGTCGATGCAAGTTGTGCTCTTGGAACGGGTCGAGAAGCTGGGGCAGATCGGCGACGTGGTGAAGGTGAAGGACGGCTTCGCCCGCAATTATCTGCTGCCGAAGAAGAAGGCGCTCAGGGCGACGAAGGCCAATCTGAGCTATTTCGACACGCAGCGCGCGCAGCTCGAGGCGCGCAATCTGGAACAACGCAAGGAAGCCGAGAAAGTCGGCGAGAAGCTGAAAGGCAAGACCTTCGTCCTGCTGCGCCAGGCGGGTGACCGCGGCCAGCTTTATGGTTCGGTCAGCCCGCGCGACATCGCCGGCGTCGTGACCGCGGGCGGGTTCTCGATTGAGCGCACGCAAGTTCCGATCGACAAGGCTATCAAGAGTCTTGGCCTGCACGAGATTTTCGTGGTACTGCACCCCGAAGTCCGCGTGCCCGTGATGATCAATGTCGCGCGCACCGAGGATGAGGCCGAACGCCAGGCCCGCGGCGAGGACGTGCTCGCGGAGCAGACCGAGGCGGAAGAGGCTGTCGCCAACGCCGAGGCGCTGTTCGAGGAAGGCGCCGGACCGAAAGCGGAAGCTGACGAAGAAACGCCGGAATAGTTGCGCGCCCGAGGAATTGGCAATGGCGAGCGGGTTTTTCGCTCGCCATTTTCGTTTCAGAATAGGGAGTTGCACTTGCCAAACTTGGCATCTGCACTAGCCCTTGGACTCAGTTTGGCAAGTGCATAACTCCATCAGAATATCCGCCGCCGCCATTTCGCGCGGCCACGACGCGTCCCATATGGGTTGGGATGATGTGTTGGAAAGTGCGCATTGCCCAGGCCCCCCTCCCCCCCATATTTCAGCAAAACAATTAGATGTGACGGGACCGCAAAATGGCACAAGTACTAGGGTCCCCGTGTCTTTTGCGGTGCAAAATTCTCATGAAGGCCGTGCTAGACTGACGCAACGGAGGTAGCCATGTCCGCTCAAGCCCAAACCGGCCGGATCACCGTGCCGCAGATTCGCGCCCGCAAGGGCGGCACGCCGATTGTCAGTCTCACCTGTTATCACGCGCATACGGCGCAGCTGCTCGACAACCATGTCGACATCATGCTGGTGGGCGACTCGCTCGGCATGGTGATGCATGGAATGGAGACAACGCTCGGCGTGACGCTCGAACTGATGATCCTGCATTGCCAGGCGGTCATGCGCGGCAGCAAGCGGGCCCTCGTCGTCGTCGATATGCCGTTCGGTTCCTATGAGGAAAGCCCGGAGATCGCCTTCCGCAACGCTTCGCGCGCGATGAAGGAAACCGGCTGTACAGCGGTGAAGCTCGAAGGCGGCAGCCGCATGGCCGAAACCATCCATTATCTGACCCAGCGCGGAATTCCCGTCATGGCGCATATCGGGCTCACGCCCCAGATGGTGCAGGTGATGGGGGGCTTCCGTACGCAGGGGCGCGATGAAGCCGAGTGGCCTGCCCTGGAAGCCGACGCCAAGGCGATTTCCGATGCA
>DATLVC010000053.1:0-6848 GCA_035577685.1 Micropepsaceae bacterium
GACCCCGGTAATGCCGCCGGCTTCGAAAGCTTTGAGCGCAAGACCTGTCTGATAGCCGCCGGCATCCATGAATTGCGCGATGCGTTCGCGCACATGGGAATGGAGAAAATACGCGGCTGTCGCGAGCCCGCCTGCGCCACCGCCAAGAGCCGCGAGCCAATAATAAGGAAGCCCGGCAAAGAACAGCATGGCGACGCAGATCGTCGTGAGCAGGGCCGTCTGGCCCACGTCGGGCTGGAACAGCAAGACCAGAATGGCGGGCGCCAGGAAACCCAACGTCCAGGCTTCGCCCGGAAAACCGCGCTTCAGTTTATCCGCAAGGAAGGCGGCCGCCAAAACAGCGAAAGCGGGTTTCAAGAATTCCGAAGGTTCCAGCTTGAAGCCGCCGAATTCCAGCCAGCGATGCGCGCCATTGACGTTGGGCCCGAAAATAAGCGCCAGCACCGCGCCCACCAGCGCAAGCGCGAAAATGCAGGCCGCAGCCACGCGCGCCTGCTTGAAACTGAGAAAAGACGCGCCGATCAGGATGAAGAACGCCGTCGCGGCGAACGCGATCTGCTTCAGCGCATACGAGAAATTGCCGGCAGCATTGCCGTGTCCGGTAGCGGCCGGGCTGGCCGCGAAAGCCAGAACAAGACCGATCGCCATCAGCGCCAGCACGGCAATCAGACTGACGCGATCAACCGTCCACCACCAGCGGGCAAAACCGGAATTGTCGGCACGTGAAAGGCTCATGACGCTGTTTCCTTGCGCGAAGGCACGGTTTGCGAATCGATCATCGCTTTGACCATCTTTCGAAACACATCCCCGCGTTGTTCGAAATCCCGGAATTGATCGAAAGAGGCACAGGCCGGCGATAACAGCACGACCGGTTCGGCGGCATCGCTCCGTTGCGCGTCCTCGAAGGCCGCCTGAAGCGCGCGGTCCAGCGTCCCAGATTGCACGGCATCGACTTTGCCTTGCAGCGTCCGTCCGAAGCTTTCCGCCGCCTCGCCGATCACATAGGCCCGCCGTAGGCTCGGGAAATAGGGGGCAAGCTCCGCGATTCCGCCTTCCTTGGGCTTGCCGCCGGCGATCCAGAAGATATCCGAATAGCATGCAAGCGCGCGGGCGGCGGCATCGGCATTGGTGGCCTTGCTGTCGTTGATGAAACGCACTTTACCGATGTGGCCGACGTCCTCGATGCGGTGCGCAAGCCCGGGAAAGCGCATCATCGCCGCCATGATTCCGCGCGTATCGCGCACAATCCGCTTGACTGCCGCGTAGGCAAGCGCGGCGTTCTGCCAATTGTGGGTACCCGGAAGCCGCGCTGCGGCTTTGAGATCGCCGACGGCAACCGCCGGCTGGTCCCAGGCATCGTAGAGCTTCCCGTCGATAACGAAGATGCCGCGCCCTAACGCCTTGCCGACCGAGACGGCAACCGCCTTGTTGCCGCGCTCAACCGCAAGCTTGGTGTAGATCGCCGATGAATCGGGATCATCCACGCCGACCGCGACGTAACCGTCGGGCGCGGTCTGTGCCAGCAACTTTTCCTTCACCGCAGCATAATGAGCCATGGACCCATGACGGTCGATGTGGTCGGGCGAAAGGTTGGTGAGCAGCGCCACATCGCAGATCAATCGCGGCGACAGATCGATCTGATAGGACGAAATCTCCAGGACATAGACGGTCTTTAGACTGGGAGCGCCGAGATCCAACACCGGCTTGCCGATATTGCCGCCCACCTGGGCATCGTAACCGCAGGCCTGCAAGATATGCCCGATGAGCGCGGTCGTGGTGGATTTGCCGTTGGTGCCGGTCACCCCGATGACCGGAGCGGCCCCCTTCGTATTGCGGTTGAGCCTTATGGTCCGGGCGAACAATTCGATATCGCCGATGACCTCGGCCCCGACTTCGCGTGCGCGCTGCACGATCGCGTGCGGCTCGGGATGGGTGAGCGGCACGCCAGGGCTCAAGATGACAGCCTTCAATTCCTCCCAGGGCCAGCTCTCCCACGGCTCGACAGCGGCACCTTCATGGGCAGCAACAAGGCGTGGGGCTTCCTTGTCGTCCCAGGCGAAAATACGGGCGCCACCGGCACGCAATGCGCGAATCGCGGAAAGACCCGAGCGCGCCAGCCCGAATACGCCCACCGTCTCTCCCTTATAACATCCGACCTCGATCATCGCCGCCTCAGCGCAATTTGAGCGTGGAAAGTCCGACCAACGCGAGAATTACCGCAATGATCCAGAAACGGATCACGATGGTGGGCTCACGCCAGCCCAGATGCTCGAAATGATGATGAATGGGCGCCATGCGAAAGACCCGCTTGCCGGTGGTCTTGAAAGAAATCACCTGCACCATCACGGACACGGCTTCCATCACGAACAATCCGCCGACAATGACCAGCACGATTTCGTGCTTCACCGCGACGGCAGTTGCTCCCAGCACCCCGCCCAGCGCGAGCGAGCCCGTGTCGCCCATGAAGATCATCGCGGGCGGCGCGTTGAACCAGAGAAATCCGAGACTGGCGCCGATCAGGGCGCCCAGGAGAATGGCGAGCTCGCCCGTGCCCGCGACATAATTGATCTGGAGATAATCGGCGAAGCGGATATTGCCGACGAGATAGGCAATTAACAGAAACGTCCCCGCCGCAATCATCACCGGAACAATGGCCAGCCCGTCGAGCCCGTCGGTCAGGTTCACGGCGTTGGATGAACCCACCACAACGATGGCGCCGAAAATGACAAAGGCCCAACCAAGCTGGATCAGCACGCCCTTGAAAAAGGGAACTGCCACTGCGCCGGTGAGGGGCGCCACCTGCAGACGCATGAGGAAAAAAACGGCAGCCCCTGCGACCATAAATTGGAACAGCAGCTTCATGCGGCCGCTAACCCCGTCGGCCGAGCGCTTCGTGACCTTCAGATAGTCATCGACAAGCCCGAGCAGACCGAAGGAAAGTGTCACTATCAGCACCGCCCAGATGTAGAGATTGGAAAGATCGGCCCACAGCAGTGTCGCCACCACCATGGCAACGAGAATGAGAAGGCCGCCCATGGTCGGCGTTCCCTGTTTCTCGACGATATGGCGCTGAGGACCGTCCAGCCGGATCGGCTGTCCTTTGCCTTGGCTGACTTTTAGCCAGCGGATGAAGGCGGGCCCGATCACGAAGCAGACGAAAAGCGCCGTCATCATCGCACCGCCGGTACGAAAGGTGAGATAGCGGAACACGTTGAAGACCCGGTATTGGTCCGCCAGCGGCACCAGAAAATGATAGAACACGCTTTCCCCCTAAGCCGTAGCGGCTTGGCGCGTTTTCAGCGCGTCGATGATCACGGACATGCGGCTGCCGAATGAGCCTTTGACGAGCACCACGTCGCTTGAGCGCAAGCGGCTCATCAGTTCGGGTGCCAGAGAAGATGAGGTCTCGGCGTAGGCGCCGCGCATCCGCAGCGGGGTCGCCTGCCAAAGCGCGGCCATTTGCGGGCCGCAAAGAAACACCAGATCGGCGCCGGCCGCGGTGATCGCATCCGCAAGACCGCGATGCAATTCGGCGCTGTTCTGGCCAAGTTCGAGCATATCGCCAAGGACGGCAATGCGGCGCCCCTTCGTCTTCGGCTGCGTCTGACCCAGAAGATCGAGCGCCGCCGCCATCGAGGCGGGATTGGCGTTGTAGCTTTCGTCGATCAGCTCTATGCCGCCCATTGCCAGACGCGCGCCGCGGCCTTTGAGCGCGGCAAAGCCGGCGAGAGTCCGTGCACCGGCATTCACATCCGCGCCCAGTTCGCGCAAGGCAAGCAACCCGGCCACTGCGTTCATCGCAATGTGCGCACCTGCCGCACTGACCGAAAAGCTGACGCGCTCGCCCAGGATTGCGGCAATCAGTTTCTGTCCTTCGCCATGCGGCTCCGACGCGATCAGTCGTGCATCCGCACCTGGCTCAGTACCGAAGGAGAGAATGCGTGCCACACCCACGGCTTGCGCACGGGTCTTCAGCCGTGCGAATTGCGGATTGCCGGCGGGAAGGATGGCCGTGCCTCCCGATTCCAAGCCCTCGAATATCTCGGCCTTGGCATCGGCGATGGCTTCGACGCTTCCGAAATATTCCAGATGAGCCGGCGCAACTGTCGTGATCAGCGCCACATGGGGACGCACTTGTTTCACCAGGGCGCGGATTTCACCGGCATGGTTCATGCCAATCTCGAATACGCCATAGGTGGTATTGCGCCCCATCCGCGCGAGGCTGAGCGGTACGCCCCAATGGTTGTTGTAAGAGGCGGCCGACGCCGCAACCGTCCCGCACGCGGCCAGCATCAGACGCAGCATTTCCTTGGTGGTGGTCTTGCCAGCGCTTCCGGTGACCGCAACGATCTTTGCACGAGAGCGGGCACGCGATGCCCTGCCGAGATTCTCGAGTCCTGCCTGCGTATCGCCAACGATAAGAAGGGGCGCGTCCGGCGCCACATTTCCCGGCCGCACGGCAATCACAGCCGCGGCCGCTTTCTTTTCGAGCGCGGCAGCGACAAATTCATGCCCGTCGCGCTCGCCTTTGAGTGCTACAAAAAGATCACCAGCTTCAATCGTGCGCGTATCGATGGAAACGCCATAAGCCGACCAGGCGCCCACGGCTTTGCCACCGGTCGCTACCGCGGCCTCGCGCGCTGTCCATAAGGGCGTTGCCGTGCTCATGCCGCATCACCGACAGCGATACCACCCGAGGCAATCGCAGCTTTCACCGCCTCGCCGCGATCGGAGAAAGGATGCACCTCGGCGCCGATGATCTGATAATCCTCGTGCCCCTTCCCGGCCAGCACCAGCGCATCATTTTCGCCCAGCTGTCCCACGGCATAATGGATTGCCTCGGCGCGCCCGGCGATTTCGCGAGCATCCGGCGCGCCGGCAAGTACCTCGCGACGGATGGCGGCCGGATCTTCCGAACGGGGATTATCGTCAGTAACGATGACGTCATCGGCAAAACGCCGCGCTGCCGCAGCCATCAACGGGCGCTTGCCCCGGTCACGGTCGCCGCCGCAACCAAAGACAATGTGCAACCGTTCCTTCACATGCGGCCTGAGGGCCTTCAACACCGTCTCGATCGCATCGGGCGTATGGGCGTAATCGACGTAGATCGGCGCATTTTGGCGCGTGCGCGCCACAAGCTCGAGCCGGCCAGGCGCGCCTTTCAGTGTCGCCAGCGCCGCGAATACCGTCTCCGCCGGATCGCCAAGCGCCAATGCGAGCCCCGCGGAAACCGCTGCGTTCGAAGCCTGGAACGATCCGGCCAGCGGCAGCGCGATTTTGTGCTCACGACCCTGATAGAGAACGGTCAATTCCTGCCCGCTGGCATGAGGCATTTGCGCGATGAGCCGCAGGTCCTCGCCATGCACGCCCACGGTCAGAAGCTTCAGCCGCCTGCGCTTCGCTGCGGCAATGAAGTCTTCGGCATGGACCGAGTCCACATTCACCACCGCGACACCACCGTCCTTCACCAGATCGGTGAATAGCCGCAGCTTTGCCGCGAGATAGTCTGCGAAGCTCGTGTGATAATCCAAATGGTCGCGCGTGATATTCGTAAAACCGGCGGCGGAAATTTCGACCCCGTCGAGGCGATACTGATCCAGCCCGTGGCTCGATGCTTCCAGCGCCAGATGATCGACGCCCTCGCGCTTCAAGCGGGAAAGCTCGGCATGCAGCCGCACCGGATCGGGCGTGGTAAGGCCGAGCGACACGTGGCCGGAAGGTGAATCGATACCGACGGTACCGAGGCTCGCGGCGCGCCGCCCCTGAAAGGTCCAGATCTGTCGCAGGAACGAGGCAACGGACGTTTTGCCGTTGGTGCCCGTGACCGCCGCGATTCCCTGCGGCTGCGCGCCATAGAACTCCGCCGCCATCTGCGCGAGGCGTCGCCGCGGATTGGCCGCCGCGATGAAAGGAATACCGAGCTTTTTCGCCAGCGGCGCCGCTTCGGGGGCGGCCAAAATCGCCGCTGCGCCACGCTTAACCGCGTCCTCGATGAAACGGGAGCCGTCTATCTTGGTGCCGGAGAGAGCCGCGAACAGGAATCCGGGCTTCACTTCGCGGCTGTCCGCCGTGAGCCCGCGGAACCCCTGCACGCCCATATCCACAATTTTCGTCTCTCCCACCGCACCCAACACTCGTCCTTGATTATGGTTCCATTGTGAAAATCTCAGGGATTTGCCGCGGCAAAAGTGTCGTTGCGGTGCACGCCCAGAAGAGGCGCGATTTTTGCGATGGCGCGGCCGACGGCGGGGGCTGCTGTGGCGCCGCCAGTGGCAAAGCCGCCGCTCTGTTTGTTGCCGTGCGGCTCATCCAGCATGATGAAAACCAGATATTGCGGATCGTCGATCGGGAAAATGCCCGCAAAAGACGAAATCAGCTCGTGGTGGGCATAGGAGCCGTTCTCGGCTTTTTCCGCCGTGCCGGTTTTGCCGCCGACATTATAACCGGGCACGTCGGCCGCCTTGCCGGTGCCGTCGGTCACCACCAGCCGCAAGAGCTGACGCATGGTGCGGCTGGTTTCCTCGGAAATCAGCCGCTCGCCATGTTGGACCTCGTCATTCTTGAGAAAGGTCGGGTGAATGGCTGTGCCGCCATTGGCGACCGCGGCAGCCGCCGCTGCAAAGCCCAACGGATTGACCGAAATACCATGGCCATAGCCGATGGTGGCGGCCTCCACGACTTCCCAATGGCGTGGGTACAGGGGAGAAGCCACTTCGGGAAGCTCCGTCTTCAAGGGTTCGAGCAGACCGAGCTTTTTCAGGAACGGCTTTTGCTTCAGCGGCCCCGAGCGCATCTCGATCTGCGCCGTGCCGATATTGGAGGAATCCGCAAACACCATGGCAGCAGGG
>DATLVC010000054.1:0-6156 GCA_035577685.1 Micropepsaceae bacterium
GTTCGTGTCCAATGGATGCGCGAGGACGAACATGGTTTCGATCCCAAAGGGCCGCCGCAGCTTCTTGATCTGAGGGCGGCACTCGATGCGTCCGGCACCATCACCGCCTGGGAAACGGAAGCCTGGCTGCCGGAGAACACGCCGAATTTGCGCAGCCGACCGATGCTGGCGTTCCTTGCAGCCGGCATTCCGCAACCGGTGGGACAATCGGTGGCACAGGTGCAGGGCAATGCCTATCCGTCCTATGAGCTTCCCAATATGACCGCGACGGTGCATTGGCTGAAGTCGACGCCGTTGCGCCCATCCAATCTGCGCGCGCCGGGAAAGCCGGGGAACGTCTTCGCCGTCGAAAGCTTCATCGACGAATTGGCGGCTGCCGCCAGGCGCGATCCGCTGGAATTCCGGCTGGCGCATTTGAAGGACCCGTTCGGCGTTCGCCTGCTGAAGAATGTCGCCGACCGCATGGGCTGGAAAAGCCGTCCGGCGCCGAATCGCGACAATGGCAACGGCGCCGTGTCGAGCGGCCGCGGCATCGCCTATGTCTGGTACAAGCATATGGACAACCGCATGGCGCTGGGACTGGAGCTGACCGTCGAACGCAGCACGGGCAAGGTGCGCGTGACGCGCGTCGTCGCAGCGGTGGAATCAGGATTGATGATCAATCCGGACGCCGTGAAGAACCAAGTCGAAGGCAACATCATGCAGGCGGTCAGCCGCACGCTGCTGGAGGAAGTCGTGTTCGACCAATCCGGTGTCACCTCCGTGGATTGGCGAAGCTATCCGATCCTCACCTTCCCCGACGCGCCCGAAATCGATGTCGAACTGATCGGCAGCCCACGCGACAAACCTTTGGGTGCGGGGGAAGCGGCGTCCGCGCCGGTGCCCGCTGCCATCGGCAATGCCGTGTTCGATGCCATCGGCGTACGCATGCGCAAAGTGCCGCTGACGGCGGCGCGCGTGCGCGGCGCACTGGTCAGCCAACGCCAGACATAGGGGATCATATGAAACGGTTTTTATCGGGCCTGCTGGCAGCAGCAGCGCTGGCGAGCCTTACTTCTACTGCGACGGCGCGGCCGTTCAACGATCCGCGTTCGGAGCGCGTGGAGGCCATCGACAACGCCAATGCGAACGAGCCGCGCGATCCGGCCTGCTATGCGACCAAGCTCGTTTCAACCGGCGGCGCGGCACCGCGCAATCCCCACACGCTCGCGCTCCGGTGGACGGGCTTTTCCAATTACGAACTCGTCTATAACGGCCATATCATCCTGCTCGATGCCTATTACAATCGCGGCAGTTTCTTTCCGCCGCTCGGCGTGAAAGCTGCCGACATCAAGAAGGCGGAGGTAATCCTGCTCGGGCATGGGCATGTCGATCACATGTCGGATGCCGCCTCCATCGGCACGCAAACGGGCGCGATGGTCGTTGGCGCTCCGGTCACGACCGAAAAGCTGATGACGCAGCCGATACCGGCCAAGCAGATCAAGACGGTGACCGGAAAGGGCGGCGAACTCCTGAAATTCGACGGCTTCACGGTCGAACCGATCCTCGGACGTCACGGCGAACCCAATCGTGACGTCTCCCAGACCATGGGGCAGGCCATCGATTCCATTCTGCCGCCGCTGACGCCGGAACAAAAAACCGAAGAGGCCGCCATCCGCGCCCGCGGCACCGGAGGCCCGCGCGTGATCACCGAAGGCACCATCGCCTATCTCATCACCTTCGACGATGGATTCCGCGTGATGTATCGCGACAGCGCGGGCTTGGTGACCGATTACGAGAAGGCCGCGATGGAACGCATCGGACGGGTCGATCTCGCCATCACCGCGTTTCGCGCCGACTTTCTGCCGCTCTTCACCATCGGCCAGGAGATGGAATACATGCATGTCTACCGGCCCGACGTCATCATGCCCGCGCACCACGATGCCGGTCAGACGCAGGGCAAAGACGGCATCTGGCGCTCGACCGAACCGGTGTTCCAGGCGCTCAAGGACGAGAACCCGAACCTGGTCACCGTCTCACGCGGCTATCGCGAGCCCACCTGCTTCAACACCGAATTCAACATCCAGAAAGGGCGCTGATCACGCCGCTGCCACGGACATCACACATCGAGTTTCGACGCGGTGATGTCGCGATAAAGATCGATTCCGTATTACGCGCTTTTCTTTTTCACCGGGACAGGCATGCCCGGAATTTTGAGCGTGACCATGTTGAGCGACGAGCGCGTGGTGAAATAAAGCGTTTTCCAATCATCGCCGCCGAAGGCCATGTTGGTGGTCGCCGGCGCGCCATGCACGATGCGGCCGAGCTTCTTGCCGGTCTTGTCCATGATGGTGAGACCGCCAGCGCCGCCGGTGTACACATTGCCGGCGCTGTCCACCTTCATGCCGTCGGGCACACCGGGTTCAGGCCCGTTCAGATCCACGAACACGCGGTCTGTTTGCATCGCGAGCGTGCCGTTGGGCTGCATCGTGAAGCTGCGCACATGACGCCGGCGCGAATCATTGATGTAGAGAACGCTTTCGTCCGGCGAGAAGGCGATTCCGTTCGGCGTCAGGAAATCATCGACGAGTAGCGTCATGGAGCCCAGATCGGCGCTGACACGATAGACGCCAGCCTTGGTCACGTCCCATTGCTCCGGCGCGGCAGGTCCGCCCGGATCGGTGAAATAGATCGAACCGTCCGATTTCACCACCACGTCGTTCGGGCGCAGGAGGCGCTTGCCCTGGAAATTGTTGGCGACGACGGTAATGCTGCCATCCGGCTCGGTGCGTGTGACGCGGCGCGTCAAATGCTCGGCGGAAATCAACCGCCCCTGGAGATCGCGCGTAAGGCCGTTGGCTTCGTTGGTCTTCTCCTTCGCGACGGTAACGCCCTGCCCCGGCGTATATTTCATCCGCCGGGCGGTCTGGATGTCGTCGAAGAGCAGATATTTGCCCTCCGCCCACCAGACCGGCCCTTCGCAGGGGCCAATATCGCCGCCGAAGCCGGTGGCAAGCTCCCGAATCTGCTGATTGGTATCGATGATATTGGCGAGCTCGGGCGCCAACTGCTCGATGCGCTTGACCACTTGAGCGTTTGTCTCAGCAACGCTGCCCGACAATGCCAGCACGCCCGCGGCACTGGCCATGTCCAAGAAGACCCGGCGTGAAATACCGTCCCGCATCGCCACCCTCCCCAAGCTGACATGCGTTCGCGCGAATACACTCGCCGCGCAACGTTATTGTTTGCAACCTTACTTTATTGCGCGGGTCTTATCCAGCCGGGCGCCGTCACGCGCATTTTCAGAACTTCGTCCGCAGATAACGAAAGAACGCGGAACTGTCGAGCCCTTGGCCCGACGCGTTCTCAACGATCTCCTCAGCCGAAAGGCGATGGCCAACGCGGTGAACCTTTTCGCGCAGCCATTGCCGGAGAGGCCCGAATTCCCCGCGCCGGATTTCATCCTCGAGGCGGTGCGCGCGCTCATAGGCTTCAGCCAATTGCGCGGCATAGAGACTTCCCAGCGTATAGGTCGGAAAATAGCCGAATAAGCCAAGCGACCAATGGACATCCTGCAACACGCCTTCGCGATCCGAACGCGGGGTCGCCCCGATGAGTTCGCCGCTGCGCTCGTTCCAGACGCCGGGCAATTCGCGCGTGGGAAGGGCACCCGCGATCAGCGCCACTTCCAACTCGTACCGAAGCAGGATGTGCAGATGATATGACGCCTCATCGGCCGCGACCCGGTTTACACCAGGGCGCACGATGTTCACCGCCCGGCAGAAGCTTGCCGCGTCAAGGCCAGCGGAAGCGTTGGGGAACAGGGTCCGTATTGCGGGAAAGGCGTAATCCCAGAAGGCGCCGCTGCGGCCGATATGGTTTTCCCAGAGGCGCGATTGGCACTCGTGCAGCCCCATGCTGGGCGCTTCTCCCAAAAGGGAATCGCGGTCGACCGGATCGAAACCCTGGTCGTAAAGCCCATGCCCGCCTTCATGCAGAGTGGCGAGCACCGCCGAAAAAAGATCGCCTTCATCAACACGAATGGTGATGCGCACGTCGTTGACGCCGGCATAAAGCGTGAACGGATGAGTCGAGCGGTCGATCCGGCCGCGCGCAAATTCAAAGCCGATCGCTTCGAGCAAGCGGCGGCAGAGCTCCCATTGCGCCTGTTCGGCGAATTTCCGCTCCGCAAAGGGCGTGGTCCAGGACGCAGTCGCCGCCGACGCTTCCTTTACCAGCGGAACCAGCCGGGCCCGCACATCGTCCAGCACGGGATCGAGCCGTGAACGCGTCATCCCGTGCTCGAATTCACCGAGCAGCGCATCATAAAGGTCACCGCCGCCGGAAAGGGCCTGCGCCCGCTCGCGCAACAGGCTCAGGAGCTGACCGAAAGGCTGTGCAAACACGGCGAAATCATCGGCGGTGCGGGCGTCCTCCCAGGCGCCCAAAGCGTGCGATTTGGCATTGGCGAAATGGCGGACCAGATCTTCCGGAAGTGCCAGCGCGTTGCGCCGCAATCTTCGCAGCAGGGTCAACTCCCGCGCCCTGTTGTTGCTTGCCTCCGATTGAGCGGCGACTTCTTCGACCAGATCGCCGAGACGATCCGAAACCAGCAGCCCATGGCGCACGCCTTCCAACGCCGCCAATTGATCGCCGCGCTCCTCACGGCCTGCTGCCGGAAGCATCGTCTCCTCATCCCATCCGAGCAGCGCGATTGCGTGATCGAGATGCCGAAGCTCGCGAATTTGCGCCCGCAAAGCGGGTTCCGCGCTCGTAGTAGCGTTCATCGACCGCTTGGGGATTGTGAGTTCGGGCGGAGTGCTTGCTTGCAGCACCGCGGCCAACCCGCCGCGCTGTGCCACATTGACCACCTGTTTTTGCGACACACGGCACATGGTGCCGAGGCCATTCTCGGTCGCCGCGAAACCCATGACTGCATAGAACGGTTCGCCGAACACCCGACCATCCGGTCCGACAATGGGAAATTCATGCACCGGAAGACGTGCGGCTTTCTGAAGAACGAAAGACCGTTCCGGATCGTCCGCCAGGGCGGCGGCCTGCTCCAGCAGATGCTCCCATTCCGCTTGGCCGGCTGCCGCGCCTAACACGACGCCGGTGCCGCCATAGCCGCGATTGGGCTTCAGCACGAGCGTATCGCGATTGCGCCGCGCATAATCGAGAAGATCGCCGTCGCGATTGTCCGGCAGCGTCGTCTTGCGGGCACCAATAATGCGCGTCCACAGCACGTGACGGCGGAAAAGCCGCAAATCGTCATCACCGAAGTAGTGTTCGAATATGGGGTCGGTCAGGACTTCGAAGCAGCTCTTGTGGTCGAAATCGCCCACGGCGGATGAGATCATGCGATTTTGCCGGAACAGCAGCCGCATGCCGGCAAGCGGTTGGCCGATCTCCTTTTCCAGCGCGACGAGTTCACGCATCTCATAGTCGCGATAGGCAACGTCGATTCGAAGGTCACCATGGAAGACCTCCTCGCCCTCGACGCGCAGTTCGCGCGGGTCCGCATGGGCAATGCGCAGATTATGGCGCTCGGACAGATAGGCGCTAAGCACCGACTGCTCGTTCGGTCCGTCATGCACATATTTGGCTTCGACGAAGCAAAGATTGCAGCTTTCCCGTCCCAGGGCGCGCGCGTGATCAATCAGCACCTGCAGGAACAATTCGCGCTGATCCCGCGGTAGCCATAGCTCCAGTTCGGGATTGTGTGCGAGCAGCGTCGGTACGACGTCGCGCATCACCAATTCCTCGGCCACGGGGGCGAAGTGAATCCCGCCGACTCCCGTGAGATTGGGCTCCATGAAGTGGAGCGAATCTTGCCAGCCCGCGCCGGTGAAATCGCACACCGCATCCAGCCGCCCATAGATCGAATTGAGGCGCTGATGACCGGGTGTCCATGTGTCGCGAAACCAGGCGTCCTCCTCCGGGGTAATCGCCAGAACGCGCCGTATCTGCGGGTCTTGCACGTAAAGGGCAGGAAAGCGTTTCAGCGCCTCCAGCAATTGCAGGCAAACATGGTGCACATAGGCGAGCTGCTCGGGCATGACGAGCAGAGGGCGCAGCATGATGCGGATCGGTTCCTCTGCGCCCTCATGTTCGTAGATCATCCGGTTGGCCCAGGCGTCGGCGCGCAGGCGGTCCGCGATGCGGGCAAAGGTCGCG
>DATLVC010000055.1:0-8393 GCA_035577685.1 Micropepsaceae bacterium
CTCAGAAAAATTCGCGAATCAGCGGCTTCAGCGCATACGTCCCCCATATCGCCGAGCGATGAGTCGAATCATACGATTGAACGCAGGAGCGGTCGATCGGATAAAATTCGCCTGACTGCTCATGGTGTTAAGCAAGTCTTAACCAATCGCGCCGTGTCCTAAAAACACCCCCCGAATAGGCCGTTCAGAAGGCCCGGCGCGCTTTGAAGGCGGCCGACAACGTGCCTTCGTCCAGATAGTCCAGTTCGCCGCCCACCGGCACGCCATGGGCGAGCCTTGTCACCTTCACGCCCAGGGGCTCCAGCGCATCCAGCAGATAATGGGCGGTAGTCTGCCCCTCCACCGTCGCATTCATGGCGAGGATGATTTCGCTCGCCGCCCCGGATTTCACGCGCTCCAGCAATTTGGGCAAATTCAGCCGCTCCGGGGTGACGCCATCGAGCGCGGAAAGCGCACCGCCCAGCACATGATAGCGGCCGCGGAACACGGCGGCGCGCTCCAGCGCCCACAAATCGGCAACGTCTTCCACCACGCAGATGGTTCCGGTCTCACGTTCGGGGGCCCGGCAGAGCGCGCAGGGGTCCGTGGTATCGAGATTGCCGCAATTGGAACATTGCTTCAGCGCGGAGGCCGCTTTCGCCAGGGCATCGGCGAGCGGCTCCAACAACGTCTCGCGCTTTTTCAGAAGCGCCAGGGCCGCGCGCCGCGCCGAACGGGGCCCCAACCCCGGCAACTTTGCCAGCAATTGGATCAGGCGCTCGATCTCTTGTCCCGCAGGCGAACCGGCCACGAATGCCTCAATCCGAATCCGGCAAGCCGGCGCTGAAGCTCTTCAGCAAATCCTGGACGAATTGGGAATCCTGCATGCGGCGCGCTTCCAGCTTCACCTTGCCGTCGGCGCAGGCAGCCACCACCAGATCCTCGACGATTCCATGCTCGTCCGGTTTCAGGATGGAAGGATCGATGGACAATTTTTTGAGTTCGCCGAGACCGTTGACGACCGCCCGCACCAGACCGCCGCCCGCGACGCCTTCCACCTCCATGGCGGCAAGACCTTTTTGCAGCTCGTCGGCGCGGCGCTGCATCTCCTGCATTTGGCGCAACAGATTGGAATCCATCAGTTCGGCTCCTCGTCGGAGGGCATGGGAATGGGCTCGGGGATTTCGCGTTCACGCACGGCCACGATCTCCGCGCCAGGAAACGCATCGAGCACCGCGCGCACGAAGGGCTCCTGCGATACCGCATCCTTCTTGGCGCGCTCGGCGGCAATGCGTGCCTCGGCGATGGTGGGCGCACCACCTTCGGATGCCAGAGTCACGATCCAGCGTTCGCTGGTCCAATCGCGCAAACGCTGCGCGACATCGTTGGCGAGCGTGGTGGGCGCCTGCGAATTGGGACGGAATTGAATCCGCCCGCGTTCGAGCGACACCAGATGAACATTGGTTTCCAATTGCGTTGCCAGAAGGCGCGCGCCCTTCTCCTTGGCAAGCGCCACGATATCTTCCAGGGCACGGATTTCGATGCGGGGCGCAGAGAGGCTGGGGGCCGGCGCATCCTCGCGCCGTGGCTTGGGCTCTTCGGATAGCAACGCATGCGCCTGAGCCCGCGGCGCTCCGCCCGACCCACGCGGGGGCATCGCTTGCGGCGCGGCAGGCGCGCTATCGGATTCCCGCAAGCTTCGCACCAGGCGCTCCGTTGGCGGCAAATCCGCCGCATAGGCCAGGCGCACCAACGCCATCTCGGCGGCCGGATAGGGATTGGACGCGTCGCGCACTTCGATCAAGCCCTTGAGCAACATCTGCCACGCGCGCGTCAGAGCCGGAACGTTGAGCTTGCCCGCCATGGTCACCGCACGTGCTGCCTCGCCGGAACCGCCGTCGAAGAAACCTTCTGCACCCGGCGCCACTTTCACCCGGGTGAGGAAATGGGTGGTCTCCAGCAGATCCTGCATCACCACCAGGGGATCGGCGCCCCTATCGTAAAGCGATTTGAACTCGGCCAGCGCCAGGGGAATTTCGCCGCCCATCAATTTCTCGAACAGATCGAGCACGCGTCCGCGATCGGCAAGCCCCAGCATGGCGCGCACGGAATCGCCGGTGATCGCGCTGGCATTTTCGCCGGCATGATGCGCAATCGCCTGATCGAGAAGTGACAGCGCATCGCGCACCGAACCTTCCGCCGCGCGCGCAATCAGCGACAACGCCGCGGACTCGATAGCGATGTGCTCCTTCTCCGCGATCCCCGCCAAATGGGCGCTCAGCACTTCGGTCTCGATGCGTCTGAGATCGAAACGTTGGCAGCGCGACAGCACCGTGACCGGCACTTTGCGGATTTCGGTGGTCGCGAAGATGAACTTCACATGCGGCGGCGGTTCCTCCAGCGTCTTCAACAGACCGTTGAAGGCCTGCTTGGACAGCATGTGCACTTCGTCGATGATATAGACCTTGTAGCGAGCCGCCGCGGGCGCATAGCGCGTGCCTTCGATGATCTCGCGAATGTCGTCGATGCCGGTGCGCGAGGCTGCGTCCATTTCCTGGACGTCGACGAAACGTGATTCGGCAATACTGCGGCAAGGTTCGCACAGACCGCAGGGATCAATGGTCGGCGTGGTGCGCTTGCCGTCCGGCCCCACACAGTTCAACGCCCGGGCGATGATGCGCGCGGTGGTGGTCTTGCCCACGCCCCGCACGCCGGTCAGCATGAAAGCATGGGCGATGCGGCCCGAGGCGAACGCATTGCGCAATGTGCGCACCAGCGCGTCTTGACCGATCAGCCCGGTGAAGTTCTGCGGCCGGTATTTGCGCGCGAGTACCCGATAGGGTTCGGCACGCGCGGCCACGGCATTGCCCGGCACGGGATCATCAAGGCCCAAACGCGGTTCCTGGGGCTCGTCCATGTGAAATTGCGCGCTTTCGGAAAATAAGCAGGAGGCTGGCGAACGACCCAAAACGGCGCTCGTTACGGCTGCTTCCTTCCGGACCTGACCGGGTTGGCGAGTGTTTCGTCCGTCGCCAACCTCCCAACCCACTATATCAGGGGCTTGGGTGCGCGAAGCAAGGGCTGCGCGTCAGAAGGAGATCAGGCCGCCTGCCGTTCCGTTGAGATTGCGCTGGCCGGCAGAATCACGCGTGCCTTGGTTCCAGCG
The DNA here is from genome assembly GCA_035577685.1 of Micropepsaceae bacterium. GTDB lineage: Bacteria > Pseudomonadota > Alphaproteobacteria > Micropepsales > Micropepsaceae > CAIYRG01. Next base: position 3,146 of record DATLVC010000055.1, read on the forward strand.
CCTGGGGCGCTTTCCAGCTCCAAATGGCCGCCATGCAGCTCGGTCAGTTGTTTTGCCAGCGGCAGGCCAAGACCGACGCCCTCATATTTCCGTGACAGCCGGCTGTCGACCTGACCAAAACGCTCGAACGCCTTGGGGATCTCATGAGCAGCCATGCCGATTCCGGTATCGGCCACTTCAATCGCCAGATTGTCGCCGTGGCGATAGGCCGATATGCGCACCATGCCCTCGGCGGGGGTGAATTTCACCGCATTCGTGAGGAGATTGATCAGGACCTGCCGCAAGCGCCGCCGATCCACGCGCAGGACCGGCAGCCACGGCGCAACATCCTCGATCAGGGAGATATTAGCGGCTTCGGCGTGCAGGGTGACCATGCTCACCGCCTCGGCGATCAGGTCGGCGACCTTCACATCTTCCTTGCTCAGCGCAAGCTCACCGGCATTGAGCCGCGACATATCGAGCACATCGTTGATCAGACCCAAGAGATGCATGCCGCTGCCGCGGATGCTTTCGATATATTCGCGATAGCGCCCGTGTCCCAAAGGACCGAACACCTCATTCAACATCACCTCGGAAAACCCGATCACGGCGTTCAAAGGCGTGCGCAATTCATGGCTCATGGCGGCCAGGAATTCCGACTTCGCCTTGTTGGCGGCATCGGCTGACACCAGCGCCGCGGCGAGGCTCGAGGACGTCTGCTCCAATTGCGCCTTGGTGGTTTCAAGTTCTTGAATATGGGCCCGAAGACGGGCGCCTTCATCCAGCGCGCGCCGGGCGAGATGATTGTCGACAATCACGCCGATCAGTCCGAGCGCGACGATCAGGATCGCGCCGGCCGCCACCGCCATGGCGAGCGCGATAGGATCGAGCACCGCCGCCGGAATGACCATCAGCGGATTGGGCACGTAGGTCACGGCCGACATGCCGGTGAAATGCATGCCGCAGATGGCTAGGGTGAACAGCACGGTTCCGAGCACATAACCCGATAGCCCGCGGTTTTTGCTTGCGACTTGCATCGCCGCAGCAGAGAGCACGACACCGATCAGCACCGATGCAACGACATAAATCCCGTCCCAATGGGCGTCGGCGGAGACGCGAACCGCCGTCATGCCAGCATAATGCATGGTGCTGATGGCCGCGCCCGTGAGCGCGCCACCGAGGGCCGCACAGCGGGGCTGAACCGCCAGGCTGAACCCGAGCGAACACATCGCAACCGCAATGATAACCGACAGGGCCGTCAATCCGCCGTCATACGCCACCGGCAGACCGGGGCGGAACGCCAGCATGGCCACAAAATGCGTGCCCCAGATCCCGCACCCGGCGACCGTTCCGGCAGCCAGCAGCCAGAACAGGCGCAGACGCGGTTCCGACTCGCGGGCACGCATGATCATGCCGAAAGCGGTCCCGCATGCGAACAGGCAAAGGAGCCCGGCCAGAAGGACCAGCCGGAGATCATGTTGTCCAGTAATGCAACCCAAAACACGAAGCATAAGACAAGCTTCGCCTGGACCAGTTAATTCGAGGCTAAATTGCAATTAAACTTTGGGAATTTGCCTGTCTTGGCCCCTTTGCGCCGCCTGCCGGGCCGTTTAGGTTCGGCCTCTTCTCGTGGGGGTGTCATGATCGCGTTTTCCGGCAATCCCTTGGACCGGGCGAGCGAAAAGCGAAAACATGCCGGCTGGCTTGCCGAAATGCGGCTGCATGCGGGGGCGCGCGTGCTGCCACTGTGGAAGCTGCAGCCCCTGCTCCTGGGACCCGAAAGCGCGCTGGCAGGCGGACGGCTCGGCTTTCTCGATGCAAATCTGGCCCATGGCCTCGGGGCGTCCGACGCGGTGGAGGTTTTTCTCGGGCTGCGCGGCGGGGCCCCCTATTTTGCCCGCGATATTTCGGGGCTGACCGATCCCTTGGCCGCTTCGCTCGCAGGCCACGGCCATTTTCGCGATGCCCGTTCCGCCGCCGGATTGCTCGACAGCGAAGACATCGCAATCCTGGGGCAAGCCAAGGCCCTCATCGATTGGCACAACCGGCATGGCTACTGCGCCCAATGCGGTTCGCCGACCGAACTCTCCGACGGCGGTTATCGCCGCCTCTGCCCGGTCTGCAAGGCCGAGCATTTTCCGCGCACCGATCCCGTCGTCATCATGCTGGTGACGGCGGGGGATCATTGCCTCCTGGGCCGCAACAAGCGCTTCGCCGGTGGGCATTATTCGACACTCGCAGGGTTCGTCGAGCCCGGCGAGACCATCGAAGAAGCGGTCATTCGCGAAGTCCATGAGGAGGTTCGCGTGCGCGTCGGCCGCGTGCGCTATTTCTCCAGCCAGCCTTGGCCATTTCCATCCAATCTGATGATCGGCTGTTTCGCGGAAAGTGAGGGCAAGACGATCGAAGTCGACGGCGAGGAAATCGTCGCTGCGCGCTGGTTCGACAGGGATACGGTGAAACGTTTGCTCAATGGGGAAAGCAACGAAGTGGGTTTGCCGCGGGCGGACGCCATCGCGTTTCATCTCATCCGGCATTGGGCGGAAGAAAAATGACCCGCTTGGCTTCCCGCATCGAAGCGATCGAGGCCGACATCACAACGCTTGCCGTGGACGCGATCGTGAATGCCGCAAATTCCGCGCTGATGCCGGGGGGCGGAGTCGACGGCGCGATCCGGCGCAAGGCCGGGCGCGAGATTGACGAAGAGCTTTACGCCATCGGGCACTGCGATACGGGCGACGCGGTCATCACCCGCGGCTATCGTCTGCCCGCCTCGCGCGTGATCCATACGGTGGCGCCGGTCTGGGCGGGACGCGAGGATCAGAAGCCGGTCCTGGCTCGCTGCTATGAAAGCGCGCTGTTGCTCGCCGACACGCACCAGCTTCGCTCGATCGCATTTCCGGCCATCGGCACGGGCATCTATGGCTGGCCTGCCGATGTGGCAGCCCCGCTCGCCTTCGGCGTGGTCACCGCGCATCTACAAAATTGCACGATCCAGACGCGGATCATTTTCTGCTGCTTTTCCCGCGCCGATCGCGAGCGTTACGCGGCCCTGATTGCGAACCGCGCCACGTAAGCGCCCGCGGGATGATCGTTTCTAGTTCTTCAATGTCCGGCGGAACGGGTTCGCCGGGTAAGCGCCCAGAATCTTCAGCGACGAGGTAAAGAATCCCAGCTCCTCCAGCGCGAGCTGCACGCGGCGCTCTTCGGGATGACCGTCGATGTCCGCGAAGAATTGCGTCGCGTTGAACGAGCCTTCGAGCTGATAGGATTCGAGCTTGGTCAGGTTCACCCCATTAGTGGCGAACCCGCCCAGGGCCTTGTATAGCGCCGCCGGAACATTCCTTACACGGAATATGAAGCTGGTGATGACGGGCTCGCCGTCGTACTTTGCGTATTCGGCTTCCCGCGACATGATGAGAAAGCGCGTGACATTGTGATCGGCATCCTCGACATCGGATTTCAGAATCGTCAGATGATGGATTTCCGCCGCCAGTTTCGAGGCCACCGCCGCCAGTGTTTTGTCCTTCATGTCCGCGACATGCCGCGCGGCGCCGGCAGTATCGGCCCACAGCTGCCGCTTCAACCCCATTTCGCGCACGATATTGCGGCATTGGCCGAGCGCGGGCTCCTGGCTCACCACGGTGGTGATGGTGGAAAGGCTCGCCCCCGGCGTCGCCATCAATTGAAGCCGCACGCGGTGAAAATGCTCGCCTAGAATATAGAGCGGCGCATCGGGCAATAGATGGTGGATGTCTGTGATCCGGCCATGCAGAGAATTCTCGACCGGGATCAGACCAAGGTCGACCGTTCCCTCGCGCAAGGCCGCGAACGCATCGTCGAAGGTGGGCGCGGCCACCGCCTCGCAATGGGGCAACGCTTCGCGCGCGGCCGCATGCGAAAAAGAGCCGGGCTCACCCTGGAAGACGACTTTGCGGGCTTTGCGGATCAGGGCAATATCGCTCATGAGATCAATTTTCTTGCGCGTTCCAAATCGTCCGGAGTGTCGACGGAGAGCGGAACCGCGTCAATGCGCGCCACTTCGATGTGCATGCCCGCTTCCAGCGCCCGCAATTGTTCGAGTTTCTCGCGCCGTTCAAGCGAAGAGGGCGGCAACGCGACGAAATGCGTGAGTGCCGGCCGTGTGAAAGCATAAATCCCGACATGGTGGAATAAGGCGCCCTCGCCCCAAGGCGCGCGCGCGCGTGTGAAATAGAGCGCCCGCCCGCGCGTGCCGGCCGCATTCCACGCGACCACGGGCTTGACCACATGCGGATTGTCGCAATCGGCAGGATCCGTAATCGGCGCCGCCAAGGTTGCGATGTCGGCGCCGCTGTCGTGAAGCGTCGCCGCGACCGTGCGGATGGTTTCGGGGTCGAGCGCCGGCAGATCGCCCTGAAGATTGATAATGGCACCATACCGCCGCTCGGGATCGGCCTGGATCAGCGCCTGGTGCACGCGGTCCGACCCCGAATTGAGGTCGGGATCGGTGAGCACGGCGGTTCCGCCGGCCCGCTCAATCGCTGCTACAATTACGTCCTCGGCAGCGGCTACCACGACCGGGCCGATGGCCGCTTTCACCGCTTGGCGCCACACCCTGACGATCATCGCTTCGCCCGCAATGTCGGCGAGCGGTTTTCCGGGCAGGCGCGTCGAGGCCATGCGGGCAGGAATCAAAATGATTGCGTTCATGGTGCGCATGTCTGCCTTATGCGACGCTTCGCCGCAATGACGAGTTGGGGTGCCTGGGTAATGTCCGCACTCTTGTTCGAGCGGTCTTCCGCCGCCAATTTCCGGAGCCAAGCCGATGGATTACAGAATTTTGGGAAGCGTGCTTGGCGCGGTTCTTTTCGTGGTCGCGGTTCATATCGTCAGCCAGGCCGTCTATTACGCGCCGCCGCCAGCCAAACCCGCCTACGTCGTGCCGGGCGTACAGGCCAAAGCCGAAGCACCGGCGCCTGCGGCGGCGCCCGTCGCCGAACCGGCACCTGATTTTGCGAACGTCATTCCGATGGCCGATGTCATGGCTGGCGAATCGGTCGCCGAGCGCTGCGGCGCCTGCCATGATTGGAGCAAAGGCGGTCCGAACAAGATCGGACCCAATCTTTACGGCGTGATCAGCCGTGCCAAGGCGAGCCATCCGGGCTTCGACTACTCGCCGGCGATGAAGGAGAAGGGCGGCAATTGGACCTATGCCGACTTGTTCACATTTCTACGGCAACCCGCGGCCTTCGTCCCGGGGACGAAGATGGGCTTCGCTGGTCTTCCC
>DATLVC010000056.1:0-2586 GCA_035577685.1 Micropepsaceae bacterium
GAAAGGAAGCGCCCAAGCCGTTCGCCGTCACACCCCCGAACGAACCGCTGCACATGAAGGCTCCGTTTGCGCCGCAACCGGCATCGGTAGCTCCTGCAACGCGAAACGCGAAAGCGCCAAACCCGCGCGGCGCAGCACCTCCCGGTGATCCGCCACCGCCCGCGCCGTCCGACAAGCCGCGCCGGCTGATGGTTTCCCTGACCCCCGGCGAATATGAGACGCTGGGCATTATCGGCGTCAAAAAGAACACCACGCGCCATCAGCTGCTGCGCAACGCGCTGGACGAATATTTGGCGCTGCTGGTCGAGGAATTTTCGGGCGATTGCCAGTGCATCTATTCGGGCGGGTCGTGCAGCAATTCCTGCAGCACCAGCCTCTAGAGCCAAAGCGCCGAATCCCGGCGCTTCTCAATTGCCGCCGAAGCGCATGCGCTCGCCGATGTCGCAGCCCTTTTCATAGACAGCATGCGGCGTATGGGCCGCGTGCGGCTGCGTCGTACCGGGTGTCGTCGCCGCGACCGGGACAAGCAGCGGATTCCTGAGTCCGCTGGCATCGGAAATTTCGAGGATGAGTTTGCGCCGCAACGCTCGGGCGATATCTTCGAACCCGTGCGCCACCTGGATGAAGGCACCCGGCCCGCCGATCACGCAGCCGGCATAATATTTGTCGAGGTCGGGAAGGTAATAAACGTCGAACTGATCGGCCGGCGTCATGATCGGCAGGCCATTGATCACGATTCCCTTGGCGACGATCTCATCGCGGACCTTGTCGACCAGATGCCCCTCATTGTTCGGCCCGTCACCGGAGACGTCGATCACGCGCTTGCTGGCGGTCAGACCGCTGGTTTCGAGCAATTGCTCCGCCAGTTCGAGGCCGCTGCTGATTGAGGTCTGAACGCCCAGCGTGCGCGATTTGGATGCCAGGACATCGGCGAATGCATCGGCGCTCGCCTTGTCGTGGATGATCGTCCAATCGACCAGAATTTTATTCGACTGGTAGCTCGAAAAATCGAGATAGGCGACCGCGATCCGGCCCAGCGAGCCCGCCTGGATCGCCTTGACGACGTCAGGATTGCGGAACGCGGTGACGGCGCCCTGGCGCTGGAAATGGGCTTCGTTTTCGTCGACGCTGTAGGAGACATCGGTGGCGATGACGAGCGCAACATCGACGTGCTGCCCGGCCGGCCCGCCTGCCGCGCTACTCCCTACCAGGCAAACGGCGAGGGTTGCACATCCAAGCCGCCACGCGTTTTCCCAAGCGGTCATTCAATACCTCTGCCGGGTGTCCGCTTAAAATAACGATACTCCCGGCTTCGCGGTACGAGCAATGGCGGAGGCAAGATGAACGATTTTTATCGTTGATGTTGGAATGTTGCCCGCGGTTCATCTACGCCTTGATAGGGAGCGTGGAAATCGCAGCCATCGGCACCCCCACATTGGAGCCAGGTGCGGGGCCTGAATAGGGTTAAAACGGAACGGACTTCGGCCGTCCTCAGCGGTGCGCCACAGGAAGGGCAGGGTTCCCCGGGCTGCAATCGATGATGCGCCCAAAGCGCTGCATCCGGGTGAAACAGGAGACGAAGTCCACGCATGGCGCCAATTTATCCAAAGACGCGCCGCGCGGATTGATCCAGCGCAAAAAGCCGGAATTTTTCAGGGGGATTGGCGCGGGCCTTTCGGCCACGTAAACTGCTGCCAACGCGCCCATAGCGGCGACCAACCCAGGAGGGAACCCGCATGCACCCCGAATCCGACAACCAGAACCCCGAGCAGGGCCCGAGCCGCCGCAACGTGCTGTCCGGGCTAGGGCTCGCCGCCGCTGCCGCTGCGATGCCTTCTGTCGCCGCGCGGGCCGCCACGGCCAATGTCGCGTTCGGAAGCCAGGGCTTCTACAACAAAGAATACACCGTCAAGAAAGGCGACGTGAAGCTGCAGCTCTATCGCCGCCGCACCAAGGAGCCGGCCGCAGGCGCGGCAGCTCTTCCAGTGGTGGTCATGGTGCACGGCTCCTCGATCGGCGCGTTGTCGAGCTGGGATCTCACCGTCCCGGGTGCCGGCGAATACAACATGATGAATGTCTTTTCGCGCTTCGGTTATGACGTCTGGGCGATCGATTTCGAAGGCTATGGCAAGTCGGACGTCACCAGCGGCAATTCCGACATCAAGAGTGGCGTGGCCGACCTCGAAGCGGCCGTGCCGCTGATCGCGAGCGAAACCGGTCAGCAGAAATTCCATTTCATGGGTGAATCGTCGGGCGCGCTGCGCGTTGCGGCCTTTGCCGCCGCCCATCCTGAGCGCATGGAGCGCGCGCTTCTCGGCGCCTACACCTATACCGGCAAGGATTCGCCGACGCTGACCGAGCGCGCCAAGAATGTGGAATTCTACCGCACCCATAATCGCCGGCCGCGTCCCAAAGAGATGATCGAATCCATCTTCACGCGCGACAAGCCGGGTACTTCGGACAATCGCGTGGCGGCGGCCATGGTGGCCTCGGAGCTGCGTTTCGGCGATTCGGTCCCCACGGGCACCTATCTCGATATGACGGCGAAATTGCCGATCATCGAAGCGAAGCTGGTGAAATGCCCGG
>DATLVC010000057.1:0-9337 GCA_035577685.1 Micropepsaceae bacterium
TGGTTGCCGGGCTGCTACAGCAGGCCGGGCTGAAGCCCGATGCAATCGCCTATATCGGCTTCCACGGCCAGACAATTCTGCATCGCCCTGCGGAGCGGCGCACCTGGCAGATCGGCGACGGCGCGGCGCTTGCGCGCGCAACCGGCATCGCCGTGGTGAACGAATTTCGCTTGGCCGATGTCGCCGCGGGCGGGCAGGGTGCGCCGTTCGTGCCGCTTTACCATCTTGCTCTTACGGCGAGGATGGCGCGGCCGCTGGTGGTGGTGAATATCGGCGGCGTGGCAAATGTCACCTTCATCGGCACAAATGGGGATATTCTCGCCTTCGATACCGGGCCTGGTAATGGCCCGCTCGACGATTGGGCACTCGACCATACCGGCGAAGCCGTGGACCGAGACGGCAAACTTGCGCGGGCGGGCCGGGTGAACGAAGCCATACTGGGCGCTATGCTGCGGCACCCGAGCTTTTCGCAGACGCCGCCGAAATCGCTTGACCGTCTGGATTTTTCGGTTGACCCGGTGAAGGGCCTGTCGGCGGAAGACGGAGCCGCAACTCTGACCGCGTTCACCGCGGCTGCCATCGCGCGTAGCCGAGAACATATGCCCGAAGTGCCGAAGGCGTGGATCATATGCGGCGGCGGACGGCATAATCCCGCGCTGATGAATCAGTTGCGCGCGCGCCTGAGCGGCAAGGTGCTGACGGCCGAAGATGCGGGTTGGCGCGGCGATACCATCGAAGCCGAGGCGTTCGCCTATCTCGCGGTGCGCAGCGTGCGCGGGCTGCCGCTGAGCCTGCCTTCGACGACCGGCGTGCCCACTCCGATGCCAGGCGGCCGTTTGCACCGCCCCTAAGGCGGCACGACCCCGTAACGCTCGAAATCTTTTGCGGTGCCGGGTCTGACCGCTTCGGCAAGCGCGATGTCGGCCTGTCCGCGCGCGGCATCTCCGGAACGAAGCTCGGCAATGCCGCGCCCGAACAGCGCGCTTGGCAGCTTCGGATTGCTTTGCAGCGCGAGTTGGTAATCGGCAATGGCCTCGTTCAAAAGACCCATACGCAGCTTCACGAAGCCGCGCGCGTCGAAGACGAAATCATTGCCCGCATTCAATTTGAGCGCCTGGTTGCAATCCTCCAGCGCCGTGTCGAGCGCTGCGCCCATGACGGCGCGGGTCCAGCAGCGATTGACGAAGGCCTGCGCATGGCTGGGCCGCAATTTCAGCACGGCATCGAAATCGGCCAGGGCGCGCTCATATTGTCCGTCCTGGTCATAGACGCTGGCGCGATTGTAGAAGGCTTCGATGTAATCGGGTTTGAGCGAAATCGCCTTGCCGAAATCGGCAATCGCCTGGGGGAGATTGCCCTTGGCGGCGGCGGCGGTCGCGCGATTGTAGAAGGCTTCGGCATAATTCGGATTCATCTCAATGGCGCGGCCGAAATCCTCGAACGCTTTGTCGTAATCGCGCTTGCTGAAATAGGCGCTGCCGCGATTGAGCAAAGCGCCGGGCTGCGGATTGAGCTTGATAACCTGATTGTAGTCGGCGATGGCGGAGTCGAATTTGCCGTTGTGATAATAATCGAATGCGCGGCCGAACAGCGCGTTGGCGTTGTCCGGCTGCAATTCGATCACATGATCGTAGTCGGCGATGGCCGCGTCATATTCCTCGACATTGTGCAGGACGTAACCGCGATAGTGAAAGGCGTCCGCAAGGTCGGGTTCGAGCTGAATGGCGCGGTTGAGATCGGACAGCGCCAGATCATATTGGCCGCGCTTCATATATTCATAACCGCGATTGTCGAAGGCGCCCGCATAATCGGGCCGCAGTTTCAGCGCGCGGCTGAAATCGGCCACCGCCTCTTCGCTGAGACCCTGACGGTCGCGCGCGAGCCCGCGATAACGGAAGGCGTCGGCGTAATCCCCCTTCAGGCGGATCGCGGCATCGAAATCGGCGATGGCAAGGTCATATTCATCCTTGGCGTTGTGCGCCAACGCGCGGCCATAGAAGATTTCCGCATCGCGCGGATTGAGCTTTATGGCGGTGTTGAAATCGGCGATGGCCTTGTTCAACTCGCCCATCGCGTAGAGTGCCAGCCCCCGCGTCTTGTACCCTTCGGGCGCGTCGGGTTTCAGCCGGACGAATTGATCGAGATCCGCGACCGCGCGGCCAAACGCATGCTTGGCGTAGAAAACGCCGCCGCGGTTGAACAGAGCCTCCGGGAAAACGCGCTTCAGCGCGAGGGCACGGTCCAGATCCGCGATGGCGTTGTCGTAGCGCCCGAGCGCCGAGCTGGCCGTCGCGCGCTGGTAATAGGCGTCCGCATTGCCGGGCTTGAGCAAAATTGCCCGGCTGAAATCGGCGGCCGCCTCTTCATATTGGTTCTTATGGAAATAAGTGAGGCCGCGCCCGATGAAGCCGTTTGCGTCGTCCGGTTTCAACCCTATCGCCGTATCGTAATCGACAAGGGCGTGGTCGTAATCACCGATGTTGTAATAAGCGAGCCCGCGATTGTAATAGGCCGCAAACAGATTGGCGCCCATTTCGGTGCCCGCGTCGATGCGCGCGGTGCAGCCTTCGATTTGGCGGTCGAAGGGAACGCCGCCATCCACCGTGCCGTTGCACAAATCCCAATCGCGGTCCGGATTTGCGCGATCCAGGCTGACCGGCTCGTCCGCCAAGGCTGCGCCAGCCCACGCAACCGCGAGAACCGACACCACCGATGCAAGCAAATTCCGCATCTTCGCGCCTTCATCACTGCGGCAAGTTTAGAATCCGGCGCCACAAGTGACAAGCGCAATGCAGACGCAGGTTGAAACGCCGGTCTAGCGCCCGCCATCCGTCGAGGCCATGCGCCTCTTCACATAATCTTCAACAACGTCCACGACTTCGGGCTGGTGATTGTCGAAGAAATGATTCGCACCGTCGATCTTGACATAGGTGATTTTGATGCCGCGCTGCGCGGTCAGCCGGTCGACGAGTTTCTGCACGTCGGCCTCGGGCACCACCTGGTCCTTCGTTCCGTGTACGAACAGTCCGGACGCCGGGCAGGGCGCAAGGAAGGCGAAATCATAGAGGTTCGCCTGGGGCGCGATGGAGACAAACCCCGTGATCTCTGGCCGGCGCATCAAGAGCTGCATGCCGATCCAGGCGCCGAACGAAATCCCCGCCACCCAGCAATAAGAGGGGTTGGGGTAGAGCGTGCTCATCCAATCCAGCACGGCGGCGGCATCGGAGAGTTCGCCCGCGCCATTATCGAAAGACCCCTGGCTGCGGCCGACGCCTCGGAAATTGAACCGGACCACCGTGCAGCCGAGCTTATGGAAGCGGTGATAGAGGTCATAGACCAGCGGGTTGTTCATCGTGCCCCCATATTGGGGGTGCGAGTGCAAGATCAGCGCCATGGGCGCGTTCGGCGCCTTTTGGCGTTGATAGCGGGCTTCGATTCGTCCGGCGGGCCCCGGTAAAATGATATCAGGCATAGGCGGTCTCCAGCCGGAAAAGCCAATTGCTCAGGCATTTATGCGGGCAGGGACCGGAAATTTGGCTTATCATGTCAGGGTTTTGATCAAAATCGCGGGGATCGGTCCTAGAATTCTTGACCATTCTACTCAGGAATTCTATATCCGCCTAGAACCGCGGGACGTGCGGCGTCGGCGCGTCTTCTTACTACATTGGCGGGTTCAAATGGCAAGTGTTTGGTGCTTGGCCGGTTAGGGCCAATTCCCGGGCACGAGGAGAGACCAGTGAAGCTGAGCACGCGCGGGCGTTACGCCGTCATGGCCATGGCCGATCTCGCCCGCTATGCGGACGATGGATCCGATTGCGAGCCGGTCCGGCTGTCCGAAATCGCCGAAAGGCAGGAGCTGTCGCTGTCCTATTTGGAGCAATTGTTTGGGAAATTGCGCCGGGGCGGCCTGGTGGTGGCGGCCCGGGGCCCTGGGGGCGGCTATCGGCTCGCGCGGCCGGCCCGCGAAACCCGTATCGCCGACATCATCGTCGCCGTGGATGAGCCCATCAAGGCCACCCGTTGCAAGTCGGACAGCTCCAAGGGCTGCCTCGGCCGCACGGGGCGGTGCCTGACCCATGATCTGTGGGAGGAATTGGGCCGACAGATCGAAGTTTTCCTGGAATCGGTGACCCTGGCCGATGTGCTGGAACGCCGTGTGCTGGGCCGCTCGCGCGTGGCAGGACCAGGCGATTCCCCCCGGGCGGCGGCCTGAATGGCGGGCAGCAGCATGGTTTATCTCGATCACAACGCGAATTCGCCGCTCCGCGCCTCTGCGAGACGCGCGATCGAGGCTGCTTTGGATGCCTGGGGTAACGCCTCATCGGTGCATGCGCCCGGCCGGGCGGCGCGGGCGAGAATCGAAACCGCGCGGGAGCAGGTGGCACGGCTGGCCGATGCGCCGCCGGGTGCGGTGGTTTTCACGAGCGGGGCGTCCGAAGCCAACGCTTTCGCCTTGCGCGGCGCGGTGGCGGGTGCGCTCGCCGCAGAAGACCGGATCACCCGGTTGTTCGTCTCGGCCATCGAGCATGACAGCGTGCGCGCCAATGCGGCCGCGCTGGCGGAAACCGTTCCGGGGCTGAAGCTGAGCGAAATCCCGGTCACCAAAGACGGCGTCGTCGATCTGGCGGCGCTGCGGCTTCAGCTGATGCAAGGCAAAGGCCGTGTGCTGGTGTCGGTCATGGCCGTGAATAATGAGACGGGCGTGGTGCAGGACGTGGGCGCAATTGCCAATTTGGTGAAGGCCGAAGGCGGCGAGGACGCGCTATTCCACATCGATGCGGTGCAGGCGGCAGGACGGATCGAACTGTCCTTCGCGGCGTCAGGCGCGGATTATATGACGCTCTCCGCGCACAAGCTGGGCGGGCCACAAGGGGCGGGCGCGTTGATTGTGAAGGATGGCGCGCCATTGGCCCCGCTGATAGCAGGCGGGGGGCAGGAAATGGGCCGCCGCGGGGGCACGGAAAATGTCGCGGGCATCGCCGGATTTGGGGCGGCCGCGGAAGAAGCGATGGATTTCGCCGACGCGATGGCGCGCATTCAGACACTGCGCGATCGCTTCGAGACCGAACTAAAGCGCCTCGCCCCAGACGTGGTGATTTTCGGCGCAGATGTCAGACGGCTTCCCAACACGTCGAACTTCGCCATTCCGGGCGTGGCTGCGGAAACTGCGCTGATTGCGCTCGATCTGGATGGTGTCGCGGTGTCGTCTGGCGCGGCCTGCTCGTCCGGCAAGGTGAAGCTGTCCCATGTGCTCCTTGCCATGGGCGTGGATGAAGCGCTTGCACGCGGTGGCTTGCGCGTCAGCTTCGGCTGGACCAACCACGATGCCGATGTGGATGCGATCATCACGAGTTTGCGCCGCCTGATTGCGCGACGCGCGGCTCTGGCCGCTTAGGAGAAAGATATGGCTGCTGTTCGCGAAACCACCGAACGCGTCGCCGATCTGGCCGGCGAGAAATACAAATATGGCTTCGTCACCGATATCGAGATGGTGCGCGCGGAACGCGGGTTGAACGACGACACGGTCCGCTTCATCTCGGCGAAGAAGGGCGAGCCGGAATGGATGCTGCAATGGCGGCTGGAAGCGTTTCAGCGCTGGCAGGAAATGACCGAGCCCAATTGGGCGCGGGTGCATTATCCCAAGATCGACTATCAGAACATCTATTATTACGCGGCGCCGAAGTCCCAAGGTGCGGCGCCCAAGAATTTGGAAGATGTCGATCCCAAGCTTCTCGAAACCTATAAGAAGCTCGGCATTCCGCTGTCGGAGCAGAAAATGCTCGCCGGCGTTGCCGTGGATGCGGTGTTCGATTCGGTTTCGGTGGCGACGACCTTCAAGGCCAAGCTCACCGAAGCGGGCGTGATCTTTTGTCCGATCTCCGAAGCGATCCGCGATTATCCCGATCTGGTGAAGAAATATCTGGGCACGGTGGTGCCGGTCACCGACAATTTCTTCGCCACCTTGAATTCGGCGGTGTTCTCCGACGGGACGTTTGTTTACGTGCCGAAGGGCGTTCGCTGCCCAATGGAGCTTTCCACCTATTTCCGCATCAATGCCTCGGATACGGGCCAGTTCGAACGGACGCTGATCATCGCCGACGAGGGCTCCTATGTCAGCTATCTCGAAGGCTGCACGGCGCCCAAGCGCGACGAGAACCAGTTGCATGCCGCTGTGGTGGAATTGGTGGCGCTCGGCGGAGCCGAGATCAAATATTCGACGGTGCAGAACTGGTATCCGGGCGACGAGGAAGGCAAAGGCGGCATCTACAATTTTGTCACCAAGCGCGGCGATTGCCGGGGCCGGGGATCGAAAATTTCCTGGACCCAGGTGGAGACGGGGTCCGCCATCACGTGGAAATATCCGAGCTGCATTTTGCGCGGCGACGATTCCGTGGGCGAGTTCTATTCCATCGCCATCACCAACAATTATCAACAGGCCGATACCGGCACCAAGATGATCCATCTGGGCCGCAACACCCGCTCGCGCATCATCTCGAAAGGCATCTCGGCCGGCCGCGCGCAGAACACCTATCGCGGGCTCGTCAGCGTGCACCCGAGCGCCGAAAATGCGCGCAACCATACGCAATGCGATTCGCTTCTGATCGGCGGGAATTGCGGTGCGCACACCGTGCCCTATATCGAAGCGCGCAACCAATCGGCCAAAATCGAGCACGAGGCGACGACGTCCAAGATTTCCGACGATCAGCTGTTCTATTGCCTGCAACGCGGCATTCCGCAGGAAGAAGCGGTGGCGCTGATCGTCAACGGTTTCTGCCGCGACGTGCTGCAGCAGCTGCCGATGGAATTCGCGGTGGAAGCGCAAAAACTAGTCGGCATCAGCCTGGAAGGCAGCGTGGGATGAATATGTTGGAAATCGACAATCTGCATGTGACCGTTCAGGGAAAGGAGATCCTGAAAGGGATTACGCTTTCGATTCCGGCGGGCGAAGTGCATGCCGTGATGGGCCCGAACGGGTCGGGCAAATCCACGCTCTCTTACACGCTTGCGGGCCGCGAAGGTTATGAGGTCACCGGCGGGCACATCTATTACAAAGGCGAAGACCTGGTGCCGCTCAGCCCCGATGCGCGCGCTGCGAAGGGCGTGTTCCTGGCGCTGCAATATCCGGTGGAGATTCCCGGCGTCGTCACGCTGACATTCTTGAAGACCGCATTGAACGCGCAGCGGCGTGCGCGCGGCGAGCCGGAGCTGGACGCCATGCGCACGCTTAGACTGGTGCGCGAGAAAGCCACGGCGCTGAAGATCAATGAAGACATGCTGCGGCGCCCGCTGAATGCCGGCTTTTCCGGTGGCGAGAAGAAGCGCATGGAAATCCTGCAGATGGCGCTGTTCGAGCCCACCCTCGCCATACTCGATGAAACCGATTCCGGTCTCGATATCGACGCGCTGAAACTGGTGGCCGAAGGCGTCAATGCGCTGCGTTCGCCGTCGCGCGCCATGCTGGTGATCACGCATTATCAGCGGTTGCTTTCTTACATCGTGCCGGACCGCGTGCATGTGCTGGCTGGGGGACGGATCGTGAAATCGGGCGGTGCCGATCTGGCGCTCGAACTGGAAAAAAGCGGCTACGAGGGCGTGGAGGCCGCATGACGGCGCTGGCATTCAAACGCGACACCACGCCGAATCTGTTCGCGCAGGATTTTGCGCAGAACCGGTCGGTTTTTCCCGGCGCAGGATTGGCTTGGCTGGAGGCGCGGCGTTCCGCTGCGATGGACGCGTTCGCGAAAACAGGCGTGCCAACGCGGCGCGTGGAAGCTTGGAAATACACCGATCTCGCGAATGCGCTGGAAGCCGATGCCATACCGGCAGCGCGCTTTCACGGCTCGCTGGATGCAGATAATCCATTCGCTATTGCGGGCGGGGCGGAGTTGTTGCTCGTCAATGGATTTCTTCAGCGGTCCATCGGCGCGAAGGGGATCGAAATTGTCGATCTCGGCGGGCTCGATTCGAATACGCCCGATTGGGTGAAGGAAAATCTTGGTCTCATGGCGGCCGGGGCGGCGCAGCCTTTGGGCGCGGCATCGCTGGCGCTGATGCGCGGCGGCGCTGCCTTGCGCGTGCGCGGCCATGAGACCGTGCGGCTGCACTTCGCCAATCCGGCGAGTGATCACGATACTGTCAGCCATGCGCGCGTGCTGATCGTGGCGGAGGCGGGCGCATCGCTTCGTCTGTTCGAATCCCATAGCAGCGAAGGCGAGAGCCAAAGCCTTGCCAATCTCGGCATGGAACTGGTTCTGAAGTCCGGGGCCAAGATGGAGCACATCCGCGTGCAAACGGGTGCCGCTAATGCGCTGCATGTCACGAGCCTGGGTGCGTCGCTGGCAAAGGATGCGGAGTATCGCGCGCTCTACGCAGCGATGGGGGGGCGGCTGTCGCGGCTGGATATCGATGTGAAGCTTGGCTCGGCCGGCGCGCACGCCACCCTGCACAATGTCGCCGTGCTCAACGCCGGTATCGCCGATGTCACCACTGTGATGGATCATGCGGCTGCGCACACCACAAGCCGGCAGCTTTTCAAAAGTGTCGTCGGCGGCCGCGGGCGCAGCGTCAATCAGGGCCGTGTGTCCGTCCGCAAGGGCGCGGTGAAATCGGATTCGCACCAACTCTTCAAGGCGCTGCTGCTGTCGCCCAGGGCGGAAGCTGACGCCAAGCCGGAACTGGAAATCTTTGCCGACGATGTGGTGTGCGGTCATGGTACGGCGATTGGTGCGCTGGACGCAGACGCGCTGTTCTATTTGCGCGCGCGCGGCATTCCTGAATTGGAAGCGAAGGGCCTGTTGATCCGTGCGTTCCTTGCCGATGCACTCGAAGGTTTCGGCGATGAGGCGTTACGCGATGCGTTGTCGGTGCGCCTGGATGCGGCGCTTGGGGCGTTGGAAGAGGCCACGCCATGAATGCGGAACCAAAATTGAACCAGACCTATGACGTTGCGGCCCTGCGGCGCGATTTTCCAATTCTGGCGCGTGAAGTGCACGGCAAGCCGCTGGTCTACCTCGACAATGCGGCCTCGGCGCAGAAGCCCCAGCCGGTGCTCGACGCGATGAACAATTTCGTGACCAACGAATACGCCAATGTTCATCGCGGCGTGCATTATCTTTCCGGGGCTGCCACCGAACGCTACGAAGAGGCGCGCCGGCGGGTACAGAAATTTCTCAACGCCGCGCATGAAGATGAAATCATCTTCACCAAAGGCGGGACCGAAGCGATCAATCTCGCGGCCGCATCCTATCTGGCGCCACGCATCGAACCCGGCGATGAGATCGTGCTCAGCGTGATGGAGCATCATTCCAATATTGTGCCCTGGCATTTCCTGCGCGAG
>DATLVC010000058.1:0-4864 GCA_035577685.1 Micropepsaceae bacterium
CCGGCTTCACCTTCAGCTGTTTGGGGGAGGCCTTGACCACCAGATGCTTGTATTCCGAATTGACCCAGACATTCGAGATGACCTTGGCCAGGGCCTCTTCGGCGGGGATTTGCGGAGCCGGATCGGGGGGATTCTCGCCGCCGACCACGTAAGGCATTGATAGAAATGCAGTATTTTTCATAAGCCCGCCGGGCGCGCGAATTGTTCCATGCCTATTGAAGCGGCCGGCCGTTCAAAAATCAACATATTTCCTTTTTTTGGTACAGTATGTCCCAGCTTTCTCGAAATCATCGCCGGAGCTGCGTCCTGGCGACCCATGAATAGCCGGCACCGGCCATGGTCATAGGTGGCCGGCACAAGGGCGACCATGCCGATAAATGCGATGGAGCGGGTTCTTGCTTGACGGAAGCCGGACACAGTTTGAAAACAAAGCCACCATCATCGCCAACTTAAGGAATCCACCATGTCAGCACCCCCCGCCGGCGCGCCTCTGCCGCAAGAAACAGGCGTCCCCGGCCCCAAGCACAATCAGGAACAGCCAGTCGTCTGGGAGCGCTGGCAGAAGAAGCGCACCTTCGTCCGCGCGCTTGAGGGCACCTACAGCCATCTGACCAAGGAATTGCTGGATGCGCCGCGCGTCATCTCATCGCGCAGCGTGCCCTGGAAGGGCGGCCCCAATCTCTATGGCAAGCACCCCATCGCGCCAGGTGCCGCCGCCAAAGTCACCCAGGCGATCGAATGCCATGTCGAGGCCTATGCGCCGGGCGCCTACAGCCAGAAGCATGGGCATCTGAACTCGGCCTGTTTCTACATTATCAAGGGTCGCGGCCACGACATCCATGACGGCAGAACGATACCCTGGAAGGCCGGCGATGTGATGTTCGTCGAGAATGGCTGCGTGCATCAGCATTTCAACGACGATCCCGACAATGAGGCGATCCTGCTGGTGTTCAAGGCCAAGCCGCTCTTTCTCTTCATGCACCTGCTCTATCAGAAGATGATTTCCTATCCTCCGAATGAATTGCCGAAAGGCCATGAGGACTGGACGCCGCCCAAAGACCTCTAATTCGATCCCATTCGACTTTCGGAGAACGAACATGACTGCCGTAGTAGAAGAACGCGACGTTGCCCATTTGGGCGAGAAGACCAGCACCTTCCTCGCCGACGACATCAAAGCATCCGCCGATTACCGCGCGGCCTATGAGCACGCACTCAGCGTGATCAGCGCCGAGGATCAGCCTTTCGAAAACTCACCGAACGGCCTCATCAAGCATCTCGTGCATGAAAAAATGAACACGCGCGAACAATGCGTCGATGCCCATATGCTCTTTCTCAAAGACGGCGGGCAGTCGGGCAAGCAGCGCCACATGTGGGAGACGGTGATTTTTGTCGCTGAAGGCGAAGGCTACGACCTGCATTGGGATGTGAAGTTCGACTGCATCGACAGCTATCACTGGGAATGGGAAAGCGAGCCCAAGAAGAATCATTGGCAGCGAGGCGATTTCATCTACATCCCGCCATTTTCGATCCATCAGCATTTCAACACTGGCAAGGGTGAAGCGCGGCTGATCGTGATCAGCAACCGCATCGTCAAGGCGATGGGCTTCAACTGGCTCGATCAGGTGGAGAACGCACCAGGCGTTTAGGCACGATGCGCGTTCACGGGGCTGTGTGGAGCACAGCCCGTCCACGCATCGTACAAAGCGCCGACGTGGGAACATCGCCTCGCGCCGCATGAGCCGGTGAGGGGGCACAATTCCCGCATTGTTTTGAGCTTGCAGAGGGGGCAGCGAGCCTATGCCGGGTCAATTGGGGATGGCGCTTCATGCGCTGCAATTGCTCCTGGAGTGGCACCGCCTGACGATTCTCGTGCTCGGCGTGCTGATCGGGCTTGCCATTGGCTGCATGCCCGGCTTGGGCGGCGTTGTGGCGCTCGCCGTGCTGATTCCGTTCACCTACAATCTCGACGCGCCGACCTCCTTTGCGCTGCTGCTCGGCGTCGCTGCGGTCACCACGACGTCGGATTTGATTCCGGCGGTGCTGTTCGGCGTGCCCGGCACGGTCGGCGCCGCTGCAACGGTGATCGACGGCCACCAGATGGCGCGGCAGGGTAAAGCCGGCCGCGCCTTCGGCGCCGGCTTTGTTGCGGCGGCGGTGGGCGGATTGTTCGGCGCGCTGGTGCTGGCGCTGGCGATTCCGCTGTTGCAACCGATCATGCTGGCGGTGGGTTCGCCGGAATTGCTCGCGTTCAGCATTTTCGGCCTTTCCATGGTAGCGACCTTATCGGGCCGCGCACCGCTGAAGGGCCTGACCGCGGCGGGCATCGGTCTGATGATCTCCATGATCGGCTCGGGCACCCAGACCGGCACGCTGCGCTGGACATTCAACTGGCTCTATCTGTTCGACGGCGTGCCGCTGATTCCGGTGACGCTGGGCCTGTTCGCGCTGCCCGAACTTGCCGATCTTGCCATCAATCGCAAACGCATCGCAGGCGAACGTCTGGACGTGACGGTATCCAGCCAATGGGAAGGCGTGCGCGACGTGTTCCGCCATTGGAAGCTCGTCCTCAAATGCAGCGCGCTCGGCACCGCGCTTGGCATCGTGCCGGGCATCGGCTCGGCGGTGATTGACTGGATCGTTTACGGCTATGCCGTGCGCACCGAGAAAAATCCCGAGAGCTTCGGCACCGGCGATGTGCGCGGCGTGATCGCGCCCGAATCCTCGAACAACGCCAAGGAAGGCGGCCATCTCGTCCCCACCATCGCCTTCGGCGTGCCGGCGGGTGCGTCCATGACGCTGCTGCTGGGGGCGTTTCTGTTGCACGGGCTGACACCCGGCCCCGACATGCTGACCAAGAATCTCGACGTCACCTATTCCATCATCTGGAGCCTCACCATCGCCCATGTGCTGGGCACGGCGATCTGCCTGTTGGGCGCGCGCCAGCTCGCGCGTTTCGCGGAGATGCGCCACGAGATTCTGCTTCCCATGGTGATGCCCATCGTTCTCGTCGCCACCTTTCAGGCGACGCGGAGCTGGGGCGACCTCTATTTCCTGTTGTTCTTCGGTACCGTCGGCTGGATCATGAAACGCTTCTCCTGGCCGCGCCCACCCATGGTGCTGGGCTTCGTGCTGGGACCGATCTTCGAACGCTATCTGTTCCTCTCCAACGAAATCTACGGCGTGCGCTGGATGATGCGGCCGGTGGTGATCGGCATTGCGATCCTGATCGCCTGGGCGCTGTACCGCCCGCTGCGGCAGACCGTGGTGCGGCTCGCGCATGAATTCAGCCATCTGTCGCGCGCGCATCTGAAGCTGAAGCCGCGGGCCATCTTCACGCTCGCACTAATCGCGCTGATCGTGGCCGCGCTCATCACTTCGGCCGATTGGCCGCCGATCGAACAGATTGTGCCGCGCACCGCCTGTTGGGCCGCGCTGATCGTAGCGAGCCTCAATCTCATCACCGAAATTTTCGGGGCCGACGAAGCGGCGGCGCCCGCCCCCGCCCATGGCCTCGTGCCTGACACGCCGCTTCCAGCCGGCGTCGCGGTGAAGCGCGCCGTCGCGTTCCTCGCCTGGCTGGGCGGCATGGTGGCGCTGGCGGCCACCATCGGCTTCATCCCCGCCATCGGCGTATTCGTCTTCATCTATATGGGAATCGGCTTCCGCGAGCCGCTGCCGAAAGCGGCCTTGTTCGGAGTCGCGATGACGTTGTTTTGCTATGCCGTGTTCGACCGCGGGCTGTCGGTGCCATGGCCTCAAGCCATGCTGGGCGATTGGATCCCCGTGCTCCGCGACCGCACCGGC
This sequence comes from Micropepsaceae bacterium, assembly GCA_035577685.1. Lineage (GTDB taxonomy): Bacteria > Pseudomonadota > Alphaproteobacteria > Micropepsales > Micropepsaceae > CAIYRG01. Next base: position 3,805 of record DATLVC010000058.1, read on the forward strand.
TTGATGTAGAGAAGAGAAAACACGAAGAGCACAAAGAACGCACACAAGGACACAAAGTGGCCTTGTGACCTTTGTGGACGCTTCGTGCCCTTTGTGTTTTTCTTTGTTCGTTGTTCGCGCACAAGATGAAGGGTCGCGTATGCGTTCGTTCCGCCTTTTGTTTTTCGCCACCAGCGCAATTGCGCTCAGTCTCGCCGCGATGCCCGCGCGGGCTACGGATGTCGCCGGCTTCTACAAAGGCAAAACGGTTCAGGTACTGATAGGGTTTTCGGCCGGTGGCGGCTACGACATCTATGCCCGCACGCTGGCGCGCTATATGGGCAAGCACATTCCGGGCAACCCGACGCTGGTGCCGCAGAACATGCCTGGCGCGGGTACGCTGAAAGTCGCCAACTACATCTACAATATCGCGCCCAAGGACGGCACGGTGTTCGGCACCTTCGCCCGCGGCATCCCGATGGAGAGATTGCTCGGCCGTACGGTCGGCGAACAATTCGACGCCACCAAATTCACCTGGATCGGCAGCGTCACCGATGAACCGTCCGTATGCGTCTTTTGGGCTGCCTCCGGCATCAAGAGCTGGGCCGACATGAAGTCGAAGCCCTGGAAGGTCGGCGGCTCCGGCGTGACCTCCGATCTCGACATCTACGCCAATGTGCTGCGCAACATGTTCCATTTGCCGGGCCGGCTGATCACCGGCTTTCCCGGCGGCACCGAAGTGCTGCTTTCGATGCAGCGCCGCGAAGTGGATGGCCGCTGCGGCTGGTCATGGTCGAGCCTGATCTCGCGCGACAAGCATTTGCTCGACGACAAGCTTGTCACCGTGCCGCTGCAATTGGGGGTGGAGAGCAATCCGGATATCCCGAACGTGCCGCTGGTGCTCGATCAGACCAACGATCCGAAGGAAAAGGCGGCGCTCAAACTGATCTTCTCCCGGCAGGTGATGGCGCGGCCCTTCGCGGCGCCGCCGGGCCTGCCGCCCGACCGCGTGAAGGCCTTGCGCGATGCCTTCGACGCCACGATGAGAGACCCGGATTTTCTGGCCGAAATGAAGAAGCTC
>DATLVC010000059.1:0-13386 GCA_035577685.1 Micropepsaceae bacterium
GCTTCGATCGCCGCTTCATCTGCGTCATCGCCCAGCAGGCGAAGGTAAAGCGCTTCTTCAGCGGCCAATGGCGGGCGGTCGCCCAGCAACACATCCAGAAACCGCAAATGCTCGACATGCCGGCCCAATACCACCAGGCACATGGTCATGGGCGTGGAGAGCAAGAGGCCGAGGGGACCCCAGAGCCAAGTCCAGAAGGTTGCCGAGATTACTACGGCGACTGGAGAAAGGCCCATCTTGCGCCCATAAAGCCAGGGCTCGATGGCCTGCCCGACAATGATCTCGCATACGAGGAAAAGGGCTGCTGTCTGAAGCACCATCGACCAGCCAGGATCGACGCTCAGTGCAAGGACGAGTGGGCAGATGGCGGCGAGTGGAACGCCGATATAAGGCACAAAACGGAAGATGGTCACCATCAGACCCCAAAGGATGGGGTTTGGTATGCCGATAAACCAAAGTCCGGTACCGATTACGAATCCAAAAACGACATTCGTGGCCGTTTGCATCAGCAAATAATGGCTGAGCTTTTCCGCGCCTTCGTCCAGCAGCAATTTCGTGCGCTGCATGTCCCCCGATCCTGCCAATCGGATAAACCGGTCGCGAATATCTTCTTTGTGCAGCAGGATGAAGATCACGAATACCAGAACGATTCCGCCGCCCGCCAATGGCACGATCAGCGGGCCGGCAATATTCAGGAACAGATCGAGCGGTGTCGCATCGGGTTGCCGGATTTCGACCGGCAAAGGAGCTTGAGGGTTTCGGGGCTGGGTGCGCCGCTGTGGCACACTTATCTCGGGCGGAGAACCCGCAACCTGCTCACGCAGCGTTTTCAGCATGGATGCCGCCCGCGCGATGAAACCGTCTTCCACTGCTGAACCGCGAATGGTTTGGATCTTCTGCACCAGATTTTCCTGATACAAGGGCAGCTGATCGGTGATCTGCATGACTTGGCTCGCTACGAACAGGGCGATGGTCCCGATCATTCCGATCGATAGCGTTGCGGATAGGAGCACCGAGAAAACCCGTCCGGTTCCCAGATGGCGCAACCCGGACACGAAAGGAGCAAGCGCAAAGGCGAGCAGAATGGCTATGGCAAGCGGCAAGAGGACGGGGCGTCCGAAATAAAGGCCCGCAACAACGATCGCCGCCGGGATGAGGCCAAAATAGGGAAAGGCTATACGCACCCATTCCCTCCGATGCTGGGATCCTCCATGTGTTGCTTGCAGCATTGGACAGGTTCCAGATGGGGCCAAGGCGGCGCTTGGATTTGAAATAGAAAATCCTGGTCGAAGGGAAAGTTCCGCGCGGCGCTACGCGGTCGCAACGGCCGTTGTCCGCGAAGCAGCGCCGTGCATCCGCGGCAATGGCGGGTCACAGCCTTTTTTCTCGCCGTGAGAGCGCGTTTTTCCTGAAATACGTCAACGTCATGGACGCTTTGACGGCAAGCCATTGGGTCCGCCCATTCACATCCAGATCGATCAGCAATTCAGAACTGGTCATAGTTGCTGCCGGCGGGCCTCCGCTCGGCGGGATGGTTTCGATCGGCGAAAGCGTTGGCCCAGGACCCATGCTTTTTAACGTATTGCGTCTACCGCCTCTAAAGCTCTGTTTCATGATGTCCGGGCGACGTTTCGCAGTGCAAAATGGAAACACATAAGCGCGGACTGGGGCCAAAATCCTAAATGCGGCAAGGCGAAAATCCAAAATCGAGCTGGAAAAAATGAACCTTATTTCATGTTGCGCGTTCACAGCGCTGGCGGGCCCTCGGCCATCGTTAAAGAATATTTCGACGTTGCCGAGTTTTAATGCCCGCGCGCGATGCGACCAGGAATAATGCCAACGCTGTAAGCGGATTTAGAAGGCGCGACCTGACGCATGGACCAACGTACCGACCGGAACCCGTTCGATGCCTTGCACGGTGTCGAAGATCATCGTGCCAGCGACAGGCGATGGATTCGCTATGTTCCCGGGGGTGGGAAAACGATCGTCATCGGCATCGCGGTCCTCTTGGTTGCGCTCCTTGTCTGGTTCATCCGCCCAACGCAAACAGTGCGGCCCAATCGCAACTTTATCGGTGCCAATCAAGCGATGCCGGTCGGTATCGCAAAAATTACCACGGGCGACATCAATGTTACGTTGAACGCGCTCGGCACGGTGACGCCGCTGGCGACCGTAACGGTCAAGCCACAAGTCGGCGGTCAATTGGTAAAGATCGATTTCACCGAAGGCGACACGGTGCGCGCCGGACAGGTGCTGGCGGAGATCGATCCCAAGCCCTATCAGGCGGCGCTCGATCAGGCGAACGGTCAGCTCGCGCGGGATCAGGCGCAACTCGCCAATGCCGAGGTCGATCTGAAGCGCTACCAGACATTGGCAACCCAGAACTCCATCGCGCAGCAGCAGGTGGATACGCAGGCGGCGCTGGTGCGCCAGCTTCAGGGCGTGATCAAGGCCGATCAAGCCAATGTGGAATCGGCCGAGATCAATCTGAACTATGCGACCATAAGGTCGCCGATCACTGGCCGGGTTGGTCTTCGGCAAGTCGACACCGGAAATCTGCTCACCGCGGGCCAGGCGACCGGCATTGCCGTGGTGACGCAGCTGCAACCGATTTCGGTGGTTTATACCGTGCCCGAGGATGTCATCGAGAACATCATGGCGAGGGTGCGCCAGGGCGCGAAACTGACGTCCGATGCCTATGACCGCGCCCAGAGCAAGCAGATCGCCACCGGAACGCTCGCCACCGTCGACAATCAAATCGACACGACGACAGGGACCGTGAAACTGCGCGCAATGTTCGACAATGCGCGTGGCGAGTTGTTTCCCAATCAGTTCGTAAATATCAAGCTGCTCGTCGACACGCTCCACAATCAGACGGTGGCGCCGGCATCGGCAATCCAGCGCGGCGCATCCGGCGCCTTTGTCTTCGTGGTGAATGACGATCACACGGTCAGTATGCGTGCCGTGATGGTCGGGCAGACGGAGGGTGACCGGGTTGCCGTGACAAGCGGACTGAAATCCGGCGACACCGTGGTCGTGGATGGCGCGGACCGGTTGCGCGATGGAGCGCGCGTTGTTCTACCCGGCGAGCAGCCTCGGGCTGCGTCGCAACAAGGGCGCGGGCCGGCAAATGCGAACGGCAGGCGCGGCCGCCGCGGCGGGCCGGGTGGTGGCGCTGCTGGCGGGGCCGCGGGTGCCGGCGGCGGGGCTGCGGGTGGTGGTAGCGGCGGCGGCCGATGACCGCAGCCTCGGAACGGAAGTGAAGCCACGATGAATCCGTCGCGCATTTTCATCGTCCGGCCCATCGCGACGTCCCTTTTTATGATCGCAATTCTGTTGGTCGGATTGGTCGGCTATCTCTTCCTGCCGCTCTCTGCGCTTCCCGAAGTCGATTATCCCACCATCCAGGTGCAAACCTTCTTGCCGGGCGCAAGCCCGGAAGTGATGACCACGTCGGTGACCGCGCCGCTGGAACGGCAATTCGGCCAGATGCCGGGTTTGCGCGAAATGTCCTCCGCGAGTTCGGCCGGCGCTTCGGTGCTGACACTGCAATTCGATCTATCGCTGAGTCTCGACATTGCCGAGCAGGAAGTGCAGGCGGCCATCAATGCCGCCGGCAATCTGTTGCCGCAAAATCTCCCCGCTCCGCCGGTTTACGCCAAGGTCAATCCGGCCGACGCGCCGATTCTGACGATTGCGGTTACGTCGAACACGATGAAGCTGACCGAGCTTGAAGATATTGCCGACACCCGCATCGCCCAGAAGATTTCCCAGCTTCCCGGCGTCGGATTGGTGAGCATCGGTGGCGGCCAGCGTCCGGCCGTCCGTGTGCAGGCGAATATCCAGGCTCTGGCGGCCTATGGGCTCAACATTGATGATCTGCGGACCACCATCGGGAATGCGAATGCGAACGCGCCCAAAGGCAATTTCGACGGTGCCACCCGCGCCTATACGATCAACGCCAACGATCAGCTTCAGACGCCGGAGGATTACCGGGGCATCGTCATCGCCTATCGCAATGGTGCGCCGGTGCATCTTTCCGATGTCGCCGATGTGATCGAGAGCGCGGAGAACGTGAAGCTGTCGAGCTGGATGAACACGACGCCGGCGATCATCTTGAATGTGCAGCGCCAGCCCGGCGCCAATGTCATCGCCGTGGCCGACAGCGTTAAAAAGCTGTTGCCCGACATAAAGACAAATCTTCCGGGTTCCATTGACGTCACGGTTCTGACCGACCGCACGAATACGATCCGTGCCTCCGTCGCCGATGTCGAATTCGAGCTTGGCCTGGCGGTGGCGTTGGTGGTGCTGGTGATCTTTTTGTTCTTGCGCAATGTGCCGGCGACCGTGATCCCGAGCCTTTCGGTGCCGCTCTCCATCGTTGGCACCTTCGCCGTGATGTATCTCTTGGGATACAGCCTCAACAATTTGTCGCTGATGGCGCTTACCATCGCCTCGGGCTTCGTGGTGGACGATGCCATTGTCATGATCGAGAACATTTCGCGCCATCTGGAAATGGGCGAAAGGCCGCTGCAAGCCGCACTCAAAGGCGCAGGCGAGATCGGCTTCACCATCATGTCGCTGACCATCTCGTTGATCGCGGTGCTGATTCCGCTTCTCTTCATGCAGGAAGTTGTGGGCCGTCTGTTCCGCGAATTCGCCGTTACTTTGGCCATCACCATTCTGATTTCGGCCGTGGTGTCGCTGACGCTGGTGCCGATGATGTGTGCCAAGCTGCTGCATCCGGAATCGGAACAGAAACACGGCCGAGTTGCGCGCAAGGCCGCCGAATTGTTCGACCGCGTGATCGCGCAATATGGCCGCCTGCTGAACTGGGTGTTGGATCGCCAGGCGCTGACGCTTCTCATCGCGCTGATCACGCTTGGCGTCACCATTGTCCTTTATGTGGCGATCCCCAAAGGTTTCTTCCCGGTTCAAGACACAGGCCTCATTCAAGGCATCACGCGCGCCAGTCCGACCATTTCCTTCGCCGCCATGGCCGAACGGCAGCAGGCGTTGGCTGATATCATCCGCAAGGACCCGGACGTCGTTTCCCTGTCCTCCTTCATCGGCGTTGACGGATCGAACACCACGCTCAACAACGGCCGGTTCCTGATCAATCTCAAATCCAAGAGCGACCGGAGCGATTCGGTTACCGATGTGATGCGCAGGATCGCACGCAGCGCCCATGATGTTTCCGGAATTGGTCTCTATTTGCAGCCGGTACAAGACCTGACCGTCGAGTCCACGGTCGGGCGTGCGCAATATCAGTTTGCCCTTCAGGCAGCGCAGGATTCGGCACTGCAGGCAGCGGTGCCGCGGCTGCTTGACCGGCTTGCCCGTGCGCCTGAGCTTGAGAATATTTCCACCGATTATTTGGACCGTGGTCTGTCGGCCTATATCGCGGTGGACCGCGATACTGCTGCGCGCTTCGGCATAACAGCGGCGACCATCGACAATGCCCTTTATGATGCGTTCGGCCAGCGAATCATTTCGACCATCTTTACCCAGTCGAATCAGTACCGCGTGATCCTGGAAGCCGATCCCGACGTCCAGAACTCGCTTGCTGCGCTTCAAACGATCTATCTGCCGTCGTCGGGCGGCGGACAGGTGCCGCTTTCTGCGATTGCCAAAGTCGAGGAACGCACGGGCCCGCTTCAGATCGGTCATATCGGCCAATTCCCCGCGGCCATGATTTCCTTCGATGTGGCGCCCGGCGCGTCTTTGGGGGCAGCGGTCGATGCGGTACGCGCCGCCGAAGCCGATGCCGGGCTGCCCGCGGAGATCACGACTAGCTTCCAGGGAGCCGCGCTCGCCTTTCAATCGGCGCTTGGCAACGAGCTGTTGCTGATCCTGGCAGCCATTGCGACAGTCTATATCGTGCTGGGCGTGCTCTATGAGAGCTTCATCCATCCGGTCACAATTCTTTCGACGTTGCCCTCGGCGGGCGTGGGTGCGCTTCTCGCGCTCCTCATCACCGGGCACGATCTCGATATCATCTCCATCATCGGCATCATTCTTCTGATCGGCATCGTGAAGAAGAACGCGATCATGATGATCGATTTTGCGCTTGTTGCGGAACGCGAGGAAAACAAGCCGCCGCGCGAGGCCATTCATCAGGCGGCGCTTCTTCGCTTCCGGCCTATTCTGATGACAACGGTTTCGGCGCTGTTCGGCGCACTGCCGTTGATGCTTGGCGGCGGTACCGGGTCGGAGCTGCGCCATCCGCTCGGTATCGCGATCGTCGGCGGATTGCTGGTGAGTCAGCTCCTGACGCTCTTCACCACGCCGGTGATCTATTTGTATTTCGACCGGCTCGCAAACGGTTCGCGCGCCCGGCGCACCGCCAGCCCGCCCGAAGGCGCACAGGGCGCGGTGCCATGAACATCTCGGCCCTTTTCATCGCCCGCCCCGTGGCGACCACGCTGCTCACAATCGGGATTGCGATCGCCGGGGCGGCGGCTTTCTTTCTGCTGCCCGTTTCGCCGCTCCCCAATGTGGATTATCCGACCATTTCCGTGACGGCGCAGCTTCCCGGCGCCAGCCCGGAAACGGTAGCGACCAGCGTCGCGACACCGCTGGAGCGCCATCTCGGTACGATTGCCGATGTCTCGGAGATGACGTCGTCCAGCTCTGTCGGCCAGGCGCGGATCACGCTGCAATTCAACCTCAATCGTGACATCGATGGTGCGGCCCGCGACGTGCAGGCGGCGATCAATGCGGCGCGTGTCGATCTGCCCGCGGCGCTGCGCTCCAATCCCACCTATCGCAAGGTCAATCCGGCAGATGCGCCGATCCTGATCCTCGCGCTCACCTCCGACACGCTGACGCCCGGCCAGATCTACGATTCCGCGTCCACTGTCTTGCAGCAGAAGCTGTCGCAAGTGAACGGGGTCGGCGAGGTGCAGATCGGCGGCAGTTCCTTGCCGGCGGTACGCGTGGAATTGAATCCGCGCGCCTTGTTCAAATATGGCATCGGCCTGGAAGATGTGCGGGCCGCGCTTGCTGCCGCCAACGCCAACGCTCCCAAAGGGGCTATCGAACAGGGTGATCGCCGGTTCCAAATCTACGTCAACGACACGGCCCTGCAGGCCGATCAATACCGCACGCTAATCGTGGCCTATCGCGACGGAGCGCCTGTCCGTCTCTCCGATATCGCCGATGTCAGCGACGGGGTCGAAAATTTGCGCAATCTGGGCAATGCCAACGGCAAGCCCGCGGTGCTCGTGATCCTCAACCGCCAGCCGGGCGCCAACATCATCGATGTCGTCGATCGCATCAAGGCCATGATTCCGGCGCTTCAGGCCTCCATACCGCCCAGTGTCACCATTGCGCCGGTCAACGACCGCACCACCACGATCCGTGCCTCCTTGCGCGACGTGGAGACCACGATGGGAATCGCCGTCCTTCTCGTGATCGGGGTAGTGTTTTTGTTCCTGCGCAACGGCCGCGCTGCACTGGTGCCAAGCGTCGCAGTGCCAATATCCCTGCTCGGCACGTTCGGGATGATGTATCTGCTAGGGTTCAGCCTCGACAATCTGTCGCTGATGGCGCTCACGGTCGCTACCGGCTTCGTCGTGGACGATGCCGTCGTGGTGCTGGAGAACATTTCGCGCCATCTCGAAGAAGGCATGCCGCGGATGCAGGCCGCCCTTTTGGGTGCGCGCGAGGTCGGCTTCACGGTGCTTTCCATGACCGTCTCGCTGATCGCGGTGTTCCTTCCCATTCTTCTGATGGGCGGGCTCATCGGACGTTTGTTCCATGAGTTCGCGCTGACGCTCTCTATCGCAATTCTGGTATCGCTTGCGCTCTCGCTTACCACTACGCCGATGATGTGCGCCTATCTGGGGCCGCGCCGGCAAGAGCACCGTCGCCAGGGTCGGCTGATGCGAAGCGCGGAGCACGCCTTCATGCGCGTCCACCGCGGTTACGACCGCTCGCTGAGCTGGGCGCTTTCCAATCCCGGCACGATCATGATCATCCTCGGCCTGACCGTGGGGCTCAATATCTATCTCTTCACCATCATACCGAAGGGATTTTTCCCGCAGCAGGATACCGGCAGCATGATCGGCGGCATTCGTGCCGATCAAAGCATCTCCTTCCAGGCCATGAAGCCGAAGTTCGATGAATTTGTGAATGCGATCCATCAAGACCCGGCCGTGCAAAGCGTGGTCGGCTTTTCCGGCCAGGGCGGTCAGACCAACAGCGGAAATGTGTTCGTCAACCTGAAGCCGCTGTCGCAAAGAAAAGAATCCACCGACCGTGTCATCGCGCGCCTGAGAAACCGCTTGGCCAACGTGGCCGGCGCGCGGCTGTTCTTGGCGCCAGTGCAGGATTTGCGTGTCGGCGGTCGGCAGGGCAATGCGCAATATCAGTACACGATCCAATCGGACACGTTGCAGGAGCTGGAGACCTGGGTGCCGCGCATCACCGATGCCTTGCAGAACGTGCCGGAGCTGCTGGACGTCAATTCGGACCGGCAGGAAGCGGGCCTGGATGTGGAACTGCGTATCGATCGCGCCACTGCGGCACGCCTGGGCGTAACGGCCTCGCAAATCGACAACACGCTGTACGATGCCTTCGGACAACGTCAGGTGTCCACGATCTACAAGGACCTCAACCAATATCATGTGGTGATGGAGGTCGCGCCGGAATTTTGGCAAAGCCCCGAAACGCTGAAGGACATCTATGTCAGCACCGCGGGAAATATCACCGGCACGGCGGCGAGCGGCGGCATCGTCACCGCCACAGCGGCCACTACGGCAGCGGCAAATGCGGCGAACCCAGCAAGTCCGACAGGAACGACAACAACGGCCGCAGGCGCAATCGACAGCACCGCTGCCGATCCAACGGCGGTGCAAAATCAGGCGCAGAACCAGATCGCCAACACCGCGCGCGGCGGTGCTTCCGCGGGCGCCTCGGTGAGCACCCGGGTCGAACGCATGGTGCCGCTCGCCGCTTTCAGCAGTTATGCGCCGGGAACCACGCCCTTGTCCGTCAATCACCAAGGCCCCTTCGTCGCCACGACATTTTCGTTCAATCTTCCGGAAGGTGAGCCGCTGTCGGTCGCGGTGAATGCGATTCAGCGCACCATGGCCGAACTTCACGTGCCGATTTCCGTGCATGGAACATTCGCCGGAACGGCGGCGTCGTTCCAGCAGGCGCTTGCCTATGAGCCGTTACTTATCTTGGGGGCCTTGATCACGGTCTACATCGTGCTGGGGATTCTTTACGAAAGTCTCGTGCATCCGATCACGATCCTCTCGACTCTACCATCCGCGGGCGTGGGTGCGGTGCTGGCTCTGCTGCTTTTCAAGGCCGAATTCAGCCTTATCGCGCTGATTGGCGTCATTCTATTGATTGGTATCGTGAAGAAGAACGCGATCATGATGATCGATTTCGCTTTGACGGCGGAGCGCAATGAAGGATTGGATTCGCGCGAGGCCATCTATAAGGCCGCGCTTCTGCGCTTTCGCCCCATCGTAATGACGACGCTGGCAGCGATTTTTGGCGCGTTGCCGCTTGCGCTGATCACCGGCGACGGCGCGGAACTGCGTCAGCCGCTCGGCATTTCGATCGTAGGCGGGCTGCTGGTGAGTCAATTGCTGACGCTCTACACCACGCCCGTGGTTTATCTTTATCTGGATCGTTTCAGCTTGTGGAGCGGCGGCATCTGGCAACGCTGGTATGCGGGTCTTATGCGCCGCCCGCGCGAGGCCGCACCATGATCCGGCGCGTTGCATTCGTGTTGCCGCTGCTCGCTCTCTGCGGCTGCGAAGTCGGGCCTGATTATATGCGGCCCCCAGCGCCGGTGCCCACGGATTACAAAGAGGACCGCGGTTGGATGCCCGCATCGCCGCAACAGGCGGCGGGCTGGGAGAATTGGTGGGCCATTTACAACGACCCCATCCTCGACGGGCTGGAAAAGCAGGTCGATGTTTCGAATCAGAATCTCAAATCGGCGGAAGCGGCCTATCGCGTGGCACGCGCAACAGTTGGCATAGACCGCGGTACGTTATTACCAGCGATCAGCGCCAACGCCTCGGTGCGGGAATCGGGCGGCGGATCGCGCAATACGATCATCCCCAGTGGAGGAGACGCGTCTGGAACGTCGGTCGTTTCGGGCGGGGGAGGAACACGCGCCACCTATCAGACGTCTCTCGGTGGAACCTGGGACATCGATGTATGGGGGCGCATTCGGCGCACGGTTGAAGGCGATATCGCCACTGCCCAGGCGAGCGCCGCCGACGTCGCTGCGGCGCGGCTATCCGCGCAATCGCTGCTGGCGGTGGATTATTTTCAGCTCCGCGCCGCCGATGCGCAAGCGCAATTGTTCATGTCCAGCATCGAGGATTTCCAGACCGCGCTGCAAATCGCGCGCAACCGTGTTCAAGCCGGTGTTACCACTCTGGCCGATGTGTACGCAGCCCAGACCCAGATCGACACCGCGCAAGCGCAATTGATCAATTTGCAACTGACGCGGGCGCAAATGGAACACGCTATTGCGACTCTCATCGGCCAGCCGACGAACGCGTTCGCGATTCAACCTGCGCCGCTTGCGACCAACATTCCGGTGGTGCCGGCAGGCGTGCCGTCCACCTTGCTGGAGCGGCGGCCTGATATCGCGTCCTCCGAATACACCATGACTGCGGCCAATGCTGAGATCGGCGTTGCGATTTCCGCCTGGTATCCCGCTCTGACGCTCACTGGCTCATACGGTTTCGCGTCGTCCACGCTGGGCTCGCTACTCACCACGCCTAATTCGGTGTGGTCGTTCGGGCCCTCGCTTGCCGAAGTCATTTTCAATGGCGGCGCGCGCGTTGCACAAACCGAACAGGCACGCGCCCGTTACGATCAGACCGTTGCGGCCTACCGCCAGACCGTCCTGACAGCGTTCCAGCAGGTTGAGGACCAGCTCGCTGCGCTGAAGGTCCTGGAACAGCAGGCCGCGGTGGACAATCAGACCGTCGCCGATGCGCGTCGATCCGAGGAGCTTGCGCTCAATCAATATCGTGCGGGAACCGCGGATTTCACCACCGTCATCACCGCGCAGACGGCGCGGTTCAACGCGGAAAGTGCAGCCGTGAATGTGCAGAATCAGCGGCTTGCCGCCAGCGTGAATTTCGTGGTGGTGCTTGGGGGCGGCTGGGACAATTCGCGAATTCCGCAACCGGGATTCTTCTACAAACTGCCGGAAGTCACCGCGGTCGATACACCGGCACAGACACCTGCCTCTGCGCCGGCACCGTTGCAATAACCCGTGTCAGAAGTCCGGTTTGTCGGCCTTTGGGACGTCTGTGTCTTTGCCGGCGTAATATTCATGGGGATTCTCGGCGCAGACATTCTCCACCCACCCGGCCGCCCGGCGATAGGTCGCCGCCCCCGACCACGGCGTGTTGAAGACATTCTTGTCTTCGACGGTGAACTGGACCTGTAGCCCCTTTCCTCTGTAGTCCTCATCGATGGAAGCGGCCTGTTCGGTCGCCACCGGACCTTGCTCGCGCACATTGCGCTCCTGCGCGGCCTTTGCATCCTCATAATCCAGCATGCGGTAGCGTTCGACTACGTGCAGTGCTTCGCTGAACGGAGAGCCGTACATGTCCACCTGCGGCACCGGTCCCAATTTGAAACCGATCGTATCGACGACCAGCGTTCCGTTTTCGTAATGCCCGATCGAATCCCCATACCAGCTCGGCGTGATGTGTGCGGGATGTTGCTGGTTCAGCTTTATGCGGCGGACCTGGTGATCCTGCATATAAAGGAAAACAATTTCGTTCTTCTTCTGGATCATCTGCATTTCCTGAACCCGGAAGAGGTAAGGCGCCACCATCGGCAGGCATCGGTTCGATGGCGTGGGAAAATCCGCGCCGTGGAGCAGGGTCTCGGCGCGCTCCTTCACCAGAGCCGCGGCCTGGGGCGTCAAAATCGGACTGTTGTAATTGCCGCCGGTTGTCTGCCTGTTGAGCCGGCCGATTGGCCCCGGTCCGGATTCCGGCCGTTCGAAGCCGAATGTCAGCCGCGACCAGGCGCCTCCCATATCCGGGATGGCGCCTGTGTTCTCGGCGCCGAGGACGGGATCGACAGGCAATGGAGCAAGGATGAAAAAGGCAAGCAAAGCGGTGGCGGTGTTGTGCGGAATCCTACGCGTCATGCGAGCCTCCGTCCGTTTCCTCGATTTTTCGCAATTATATCATCGGATGCCGTGCGAAGCACGCCCACGGCCTTGCCCGTGGTAGCCGAAAGAGGCATTTTTGCCGCGCGGCGGAAAACGCGTTTAAGGCGTACGCGCCAGCAGGCTGGGAGGCGAAAATGACGGACAAGGGTTTTGGCCGGCGCGATTTTCTCAAAAGCGCCGTGGCCGGCGGCGCCGCCAGCGCCGTTCCAGTCTTCCTGCCGGAAAGCGCCACGGCCCAGAGCGCGCCCGCGCAACCCGTTGCGCCCGCAGTTCCCGGCTATGCCTTCCTCAACAATGAAGAAGCCGCGTTCATCGAGGCGCTGGTCGATCATATGGTGCCTGCGGATGAACTGACGCCCAAGGGTACAGACATCGGCATCAACATCTTCATCGACCGCGCGCTCGCCGGGGCTTGGGGCAAGGGCGACCGCCTCTACATGCAGGGCCCCTGGAAATTGGGCGAACCGAGCCAGGGCTATCAGTTGCCGCTTACCCCGGCGCAGCTTTATCGCGCAGGCATCGAAGCCACGAACACCTATTGCGCGAAAACCTATGGCAAGCCGTTCGACCGGCTGACCGAGGCGCAGCGCGAAGAGGTTCTGATCGGTCTTTCCACTGCCAAGATCACATTCGAGAGCGGCCTGCCGGTACGCGTATTCTGGACCACGCTGTACCAGAGCGTGATGGAGGGCATGTTCTCGGACCCCATCTATGGCGGCAATCGCGACAAGGCAGGGTGGAAGCTCATCGGGTTTCCCGGCGTCATCGCCGTGCACCGCGAGGACATCGTCAAATATCGCGACAAGGAATTCCCCAACGTGCCGCTCGGCATTGCGGATTTGAGCTGAGGGGGCGCGAAGATGGCCACGAAACTGAAGGAAGTCGATGTCGTCGTCATCGGGCTGGGCTGGACCGGGGGCATTCTCTCGAAGGAACTGGCCGAGTCCGGGCTGAAGGTGGTGGCGCTCGAACGCGGCGCCATGCTCGACACCAGCAAGGACTATTCCCTTCCCAGTATTCGCGACGAACTCCGCTACGTCACGCGCCACGACCTGATGATGAACACGGCCAGGGACACGCTCACCGTCCGCAACAATCCATCGCAGGAAGCTCTTCCGATGCGGCGACTCGGTTCGTTCCTGCCGGGCGAAGTCGTCGGCGGGTCGGGCGTGCATTGGAGCGGCCATACCTGGCGTTGGACCGATATGGAG
>DATLVC010000060.1:0-19076 GCA_035577685.1 Micropepsaceae bacterium
TAGCCAAACCCGTAGCGGCCGGTTGCGAGGTTGCCCCACTCCACACCCGCCGCAACTCCCTGTCCCGCCCCATAATACGAAGGTGCAACCGCGGTGCTGTCGCCGCTGACATTGTTGTAAACTTCCTGTACCCAAAAGCGGAATTCGTTTCGCGTGTTCACAGGTGCTGTTACGAGGGCGCGCTCGCGCGCACCAATGACCCCGGTAATTTGATCGGTCATAGCGATGCTAAGAGCGCGAACACCGCCTGCTAGGTCAGGCACCACGGTTGCCAAAGCAGCTTTTACATCCGCCGCGGAGTTGAATGATAGCAGTGCGGCGCCGAACGCATCGTCCGAGAGTGCCGCCGTTGCGAGTGGCTCGTAGATTGCTGCACTATTCCCGGTCAGTCCGATTTGCGCCGCCGTCTTGCGTTGAAGCGTCAAAATCAGATCATTGTTTTGCTGCGTAATCGTGCCGTTGAAGAGGTAAGGAATCGGCTGGGCCGTCGCGGAGGCAAAGTCGGTGAAGGTCAGAGCCCCGGTGCTGTGAATCAATGTGTAGGTGCCGGTGGCGGGTAGGAATGAGGTGGCGACCAGAACAGCTTTCGAACCCGAGCCGAAGGTTGTTGTGCCGCTTGTGGTGATAAAGGGTGTAGCGGTGGAATTCTTGTTAATCGCGAATTCCACGACACCCGCGCTCCCCACCGTCAGATTGGAAAGCTGTGCACTGGGCGTGCGCAACACCCCCCCTGTGCCCCCTTCGGAAACGTGCACATCCACTGTGCCGGCGCCCGCAACGTGAATCGCGCCCTGCACGCAGGCCGCGCTGCACGAGCCGCTGGCCGTCCCACCATCGATATAAAGTTGGCTGGCTCCGGAGCCGAACAGGAGGTCACCCACCACCGAGCCGCTATTGGTGAATGTCTGGGCTTGAGTAGAGTGCGAAAGATCGGCTGCGATTGTTTGTTGCGCGCCATTGTCGAGCGGCGTCGCCTGGATCGACCATGTGCCCGAATTGGTTATCGTATTCAGCGTACCGGAGAGGTCGCGAACCCCATAGGCTGTGAGGCTAGTAATCGTCGTATCGCTCGTCGTGACGACGCTGCTCAGAGAACCGGTATTGCTGAAACTTGCCAGCGTGCCGCCCGGCTGGATCAGGACGCCGGTGGCGGTGCCAGGCTTATCCCCGGTTTCGGAAGCGCTGATCGCTCCATCGCTTAGAAACGCAACGGACGAAATATTTGAGACATTGATCGTCGCTCCATTGCCGATGAGCAGGCCAGTCGCATCGGCGGATGCCGAAGCTGCGGATGTGGCGTGACTGTTATCGCTTTCGGCCTGGACCTGGATGCTGCCGCGATTGTAGATGCCGCCTGCAAGCGTGACCGTGTTCGTGGCGGTTCCGAGTTCGCCGATTCCAACCGCGATGCTGCTGATGCCCGGATCGTTTACGGCGCCGCGTACAGTACCGCGATTGACTAGGCTGAAGGTCGGGTTTGTTGCATCACCGGACAATGCCCCGATAGTAATATTGGATGCACCAGTCCCGGCAAGCGAAGGCTGTATCGCGAGGGTCGGCAAGCTGCTCACTGACACGAGCGATGAGGAGACAACCGATGAATCGGCCGTCGACGGACCGTCATTCAGTATCCCGCCACCGATGTTCGCGGTCACGGCCACCGCAGCACCGCCGAGGGGATCTATCTTGTCGAGGGTGAAGGCGCCCGTTCCGACCGAACTGGCGCCATCCTGTAAGGAAAAGGCACCGGTGATCGGGGCGCGCACAAACACGCCAGTCGATCCCGCGCCGGTCGCCGCGACCGTGGAGCCTACAAATAGGCCCCCGCTTAGCGGCGCGTTGATCGTCAGGCCTGTTGAATTGTCGCCGGTTACTGCGATCGAAGAGCCGATCCCGAGGTTGAGGGTGCCCGTGAACGGCGTGCTGCCATCCAGCAATAGGCCTATATTGTTGGTCCCGGCGCCGCCGACATTGATGACGCTGGCGCTTGTCGCGTCGGCGATAAACGTGCCTGCACTCCCGCTGAGGATATGAAGGCCAATCGCATTACCCTTGTCGAAAGCGTTTTGGATAATACCCAGCGATTCCACGGTGTGGGCGGTATCAATGGTGACCGTCGCTCCTGAGACGGTGGTGCTTATCCCGGCGTTGGTCTCGATCGTTATGTTGCCTGGCGTGCCATTGCTGGCCTTTGAGGTCGTGACGGGGCTGTTAAGAATGCTGGTTACGGATAAATCATCAGCAAGCGCCGGGCTGGCGATGCTGAGAAGCAATAGGCAGATGATGGGATATTGGGGAATTCTCATAACCATCCAATTGGATTGAATCGTCAAAGTCACCCTTAGGTGCACTTCGCTCGATAGAGTTAGCGCCCCGCCGGCGCGAACCTCTTGAAGGTAGGGCCACGCACTCCAAGTGGTTCGTTAAGTGGCATTAAGAAATATTGTAGAGAAGGGCGTCCGCTGTGGCGGCACGGCCGCCGGCCAAGTCTCCTGACTATGGGTGCAGGTCGCTTCGCAAAAGCTCTTTGTCGATTGATTGCCGACCGGCGAGCTGAGACTAAGGGCGAATCGATTGCGGTAGCGAGAACGTCCCCTTCATTGCGTAAATGACGCACGCGGCGATTGGTGAACCGGGGCCATTATTTGGAGCAACAAGTTCACCCCGTTCGGAGCGAGGTATTATTGAACGGCCGGCAACCAACAAGCATTTCCCGATTGATCGACCGCCACGCGAAGCACCCTAAACCATAATTTTGTGAAGAAATATTGTGGCGTCCAAAAGACGCTCATGCGCGACGCATAGAAGTAAATGGGGCGGGCGAAATTGTTCTGCAAGCGACAGCACCGGCAGAACTTCACCCTACGACTGTGAGATTTTCACTGTGTGGTAAGCGACTCCGGGCGACAACCTCTCTATGAGGATGCCTCGTTATTTCATACCCGTTGCGTTCGCCGCCATTCTCATCATATGGCTGCTAATCGCCTTTGCTTGAGCGTCCGAGCCGATTATTGATTGGGCTGTCCCAACGCTGCTTGAAATAGCTATCAATCTCTCTCTAGCATCGCGGCTCTCCCAAGAGTCGTCTCACCCGTAAGATCCTACAGGAGGTGATTCCGAGCTATTGATGAGGATCGTTTGATGCTCTCACACTGGATTTTAAAACGCGAACTTTCTTCGTATCAGGTATCGCCGGCTCTAGCTTCCTGTTGCTGGCGGATTAAGTGCCGCCCATTGGCCCGGCAACAGCTGCGAAGCGCGATCAAACATTCCCAGGTAGAAACGGAGTTAATGTCCGCTTTGGGTCATTTCCGGTCATTCGGTGTCGTCGGCCGGAACGTCTGCTTTTCCCAATAACGGACATTCAGAGATAGATTCGCAGGAGGGTTTGCTTGTCGCCAAGAGCGGTCATTCCAGCTGCGGCTGGATCAGCCCGGTTCGATGCTATAATCTCGTCGAGCTCTTACAAAAATCCCGCTAGGCCAATTTCCGATGTCAAAATTCACAAAGCGTTCCGGTTTCGGTCGCGCTCTATCCAATGCTTGTCTATGCTGCGCCGCCGTTGTGGCTCTGGGTGCAAGCGTTACGGTATTTCTGGGCCGCACGCCCGCGCTTGCCCAGGCTCCCTCGCAACAGCCTGCACCTGCACAAGACAAGATACCGGATCTGGCATCGGCCAAATTCGCCTGGCTTGTCCTGGGCGTCGATTGGCTTGACCCGCCGCCGGGATTGGGTCGAGGTCCGATCCGGCCAGACCCCAACCATCCCCTTCACGGCAACCGCGATGGCCCCGGCCAGATAACGCCGCACATCGGCAACACCAACGACCCCGTGTTGAAGCCCTGGGCGGCGAAGCAAATGCAGGCCTCGAATGACGAGGTGCTGAGCGGCAAGCGCGGACTTCCGTTCTCCGCCCAATCGGCCTGCTATCCCGGCGGCGTCCCGGAGCAATTGCTGACGCCCGCGGAGCCTTTCTATTTTATCCAGACGCCCAAGGAAGTGTGGATGGTCTGGGAGACCGATCACATGGTGCGCCGCATCTACTTGACCGACCGGCACTCCAAGAATTTGAAGCCCTCATGGTTCGGCGAATCGATTGGTCATTACGAAAATGGCGACACTCTCGTGATCGACACGATCGGGCTCCAGGCCCACAACAGCTTTCTCGATTGGTTCCGCACGCCGCATACCGAGAAGCTGCATGTCGTCGAGCGCTTCAAACTGTCCGCCGACGGCAAATCGCTGGACGCCCTCGTCAAGGTCGAGGACCCCGACACCTTCAATGAACCGCTCTATATGGGGCGGCGCTGGAATAAGGTGCCGAACCAGCTTCTGGAGATGGTCTGTGCGGAAAACAACAGCGATCATTTCGGGCTGAATCTGTTTCCCGTCCCGCAGGCCGACACACCGGATTTCTAAGCGGCCATTTCGTAGTGGGAACAGAGGCAAAAATAATGCGAGGTGGTGCAATTTTTCTTAGCGCCGCACTCACCGCATATGTTACGGCCGAAATGTTCGTTCAGGGATAAGAACGGACTTCGCGTAGCTTCTCGCTCAGACGGGAGGTTCGATCTTTCTGAGGTTCTCTGAAGAAAACTTGCAGATCGGACATTTCCCTTGCGGGATTTCGATCATGGTCGCGCCGCAGATTTGGCAAACAAAATACTGCCCGGTTTCGTTTTCGATCTTTTTGGCGACGGCTTCAAAATGGTTCGGCGTCCATCTTTGGATCGACTTGAGGATGTCCAAATGTTGTTTCTCTGTCTCCCAGGCATAAGTCGTCATTGTGATAGCATCCTGAAACCCTTCAGGTCTCAACGCCTTCAGCATGCCTGGATAAAACGTGTCAACCGAATCAATTTCATCCGCGGCTGCTTTTATGAGATTTTGCTGTGTGCTTCCAACCTGGATTTGATGTTCGGCAAGCGGGGTAATTTCGACCCCTAAGCGCGCAAGGATTTTCTCAAAATTTTGGCCATGAATAAGTTCCGCCGTGGCAAGGGCCGTGAACAGATAAGCAATGCCGGGGTATCCGTCAGCTTTGGCTTGTTTGGTGAAAGCGGCGTATTGGCGATAAGCGTCTACCTCCCCATCGCGGGAGCGCTGGAGTATCTCTCTTGTCTTTAGATAGGTGGTCTGCGCAAGCGCGGTACCTCCGAATTGGGGGAGGACAATCGATGCTGCAACCGCCAACCCTCCTTTGATAACGCACCTGCGACCAATCATTCGGCACCTCTTTTAACGACAGGCGTCCTAGATATCTCAGGATCTGTGGCGGCGCGTTGATTAGGATCAAAACTGTTTATCCAGCTGAAGCCACCGTCCTGTCGCTTACAGATGGAGGAATGGAAAGTTTGAGGTCGTTACATGGTCGGTGAAATTCACATCGACCGCCGCTTTTGGCGCGCAGCCCGCTGTGAGCGCAACGCTCCGTTTTCAAGGGCCGCAGCGCACAAACATTTTTGCGAAACGCGCGCCATTTCTGAACGCGCAGGTGCCGAAGCGTCCCCACATCTCTTACGCAACAAACAGCGAAAGAGAGAATCCATGGGACGCAAAACCCAATCCACCCATACCGCCGAGAAACTGAACGGCGCAGTCGCCGAAGCCGCGCGCCTCTTAAGTCTCGATCTCGCCCGATGCAGCGCCGCGATGCGGGCGGCCTTGGACGAGGCGGAGAAACCTGATGTTTGGAACCGCGGCGAAGTCCGTCGCGCGGGCCGTCAACTTGCGCATGCGAGCGCGAGGTTGGACGCCTGTATCCGCGAAACCCGCCAGACCATCCATGTGCAGCGTGACGCTCCATGCACCGGAATTGCACCGGAATCCGCGCCCAATCATGCGACCCGAAACGGCGCAAAAGCCGCTTTTTTCCCGGAAAAATCTCTGCCTAACCTGCCGAGAACCGGGGAAGGGGGGTGATGACGATTTTATCCCCCCACCGGTATGAATTTGTGGATCCGGCGGCCGCGGTTTTCATCGACATAGACATTGCCTTTGGAATCCACCGCAATTCCGTGCGGCTGATTGAATTCGCCGGGGAAGCTTCCCGGACGGCCGAAGCTGGACAGCCTCTTGCCGGTCTGGCGGTCAATGATGTCGATCTGGGCATTGTTCTGGTTGATGACGAAAATCAGCTTCTGTTGCGGGTCGGGCGAAAAATCGATCGCTACCGCCGAACCGCCGCTTTGCTTCACCTGCCCGCTTTTCGGCGGGGTGACCGGGGTCCAGGGCAGTTCGATGGTGCGCTTGAGATTTCCCATCTTGTCGTAAAGACGGATTCCCGAACCCAGCCGGTTGCAGACATAGACCATTCCGTCATTGCCCATGGTCAGGCAATGTACGGTCTGCATGTCGTCGATTACCCATTGGCGCAGGAACTTGCCGGTCTTGTCCATCACGGCGACGCGGCGGTTGGTTCCCGCGCCTTCGCCGTCCGAGACATAGATGTCGCCATTGTCGCGGTCGACATAGATGCTGGAGGGCATGAAGAACTTTGCCGCCGGCGAATTCAGCGGCTTGCCCTTTTCGGTGCCGTCGGAGGAATCGAGTTCGCCCTTCTTGCCGATCTGGAGCAGCAGCGTCTTTCCGTCATGGGTGTATTTCTGGACCATGCCGGAGGGGGCGGCCGCGACCCAGACATTCCCGTCCTTGTCGAAATGACAGGAGTGCAGCCGGGGATCGAGCAGCTTCGGATCGCCCCAGGAATTGACCACATTGCCGGCCGAGTCGAATTCGATCATGGGGGGCGCCAGCTTGCCGCCGTTCAGGTCCCCTTCCACCACGTCCTGCCGGTTGAGGATCAGCACGTGATCCTGCGCGTCGACGCACAACCCACCCAAGCCGCCCAGGACCCAGCGGTCGGGCAGGGGCTTGGGCCAGTTGATATCGGCCTCATATTTCGGTGCCGTCTGGCCGAATGATGGCGATAGGGAAAGAAGCCCGGCTGTAATTGTGATGACGGCGCACGCCGCGGCTTTGAAACCCGATTTCATAATTTCCTCCCTGAAGACCGTTCGTTCCGGGCTTTCTTAAAGGCAGCATGCCTTCGGTTGGGGTGGTGCGCAATGGTGTTCAGCCTGGACAGGAACTGCACGGTCGATCCGATGGCTTAAGAGCCACCCGGTTTGTCGGAAATAGCGAAGAATTTGAAAGGAGCTATGATTTTCAATGCGCCAAACAGATTCGTCTCTCCGCATCGCGCTGTTCGCGGCCTTCATGATGGTCTTGCTTCAGGCCGCCGTGCTTTTCTTCTTTGGGCAGCCGCCAATATGCACCTGCGGCTATGTAAAGCTGTGGGAAGGCGCCGTGCTTTCTTCCGGCAATTCCCAGCATCTGACCGACTGGTATACTTTTTCGCACATCATCCATGGGATGCTCTTTTACGCGTTCACTTGGGCGGCTTTTCCACGCCTGCCGATTGGCTATCGCTTTCTAATCGCGCTCGGGGTCGAAGGGGCCTGGGAGATCACCGAAAACACGCCTTGGATTATCGGCCGCTACCGCGAGCAGGCGCTCGCGCAGGGTTATAGTGGCGACAGCATCGTCAATTCGGTCATGGATAGTCTCTCGATGGCGTTTGGCTTTGTGCTGGCGAGGCGATTGCCTCTTTGGAGCACCGTTGCGCTTGCCGTGGGGATGGAGGTTGTGGTGGCTTACTTTATCCGGGACAATCTTACGCTGAATGTCCTTAATCTGCTGTACCCGCTGGATTTTGTTCACCGCTGGCAAAGTGCCGGGGCATAAGGGACGCCGATCGGACCTCTCCCGCCCTTGCCCGGACCGCTCGCTTGCGGCACTCTCCGCCCCAACAAAACCAAGGCCCCCGCAACGTCGGATTCGAGAGGAACCCCCATGAAACGCTTCATTCTTCCGCTTGCCTTTGCCGCGATGGCGATCCCCACGATGGCCAGCGCCGACCTGCCCAAAGATGTGCAGGAATCGATCGCGAAAATGGGTCATGTCAACGATCCCAAGACCGCGCCTCTGTTTGCGCCGTTCCACACGGCGGGCATTCCCGCCGATATCAAGGTCAGCCGCGATCTCGCCTTCGGCTCCGATGCGGCGCAGAAAGTCGACATCTTCACGGACGGAAAGGGCGCGGGCAAACCTATCCTGATCTATGTCCATGGCGGCGGTTTTACCCGCGGCGATAAACATCGTCCCGGCGAGTTCATGTACGACAATGTGATGGTGTGGGCGGTGCAGCACGGCATGGTGGCCGCGCAGACGAATTACCGCTTGGCGCCGCAGGCCAAATATCCCGCGGCCAATGACGATGTCGCAGCCGGCGTCAAATATGTGCGCGATCACGCGCGCGATTTTGGCGGCGATCCCAACAAGATTTTCGTCTGGGGGCATTCGGCGGGCGCCTCGCTCGTTGCCATCATGGTCTCTCATCCCCAATTCGTGCAGGCGAGCGGCGGCAAGCTGGCCGGCGCCTTCATTACCTCGGGCCAATATGAGTTCAAGGCACCGCATCCTTATGCGGGCGACGATCCGGCGAAAGTGGCCGAGGTCAATGCCGTCGAAGGCCTGAAGAAGACCGACATTCCGCTGTTCTTCACGCGTGCGGAATGGGACATGCCGAGCCAGATGCAGCAGGGCGACATGATCGACAAGACGTTGACCGCGGCGGGCAAGGAACATGGCTTTCACCTGATGTCCGGCCACAATCATATGTCGCAGGTCTATTCCATCGGCACCAATGAAACCCAGCTTTCCGATCGCATGCTGGCGTTCATTCAGAAATATGCCGGGGTCACGAAATCGGCGTCCGCGAAATAATATTGTCGCATCGTGAAACTTATCGCCGGGCGGGGATTAATCTCCCCGCCCGTAGCGTTTGGAGATGCCAATGGCCGTAAAGGACAAGGAGTACCAACACACGCTGCGCGCGCTTCAGATCGAATTGGTCAAGCTCCAGCGTGATCTGATTGAAACGGGTGCCCGCGTGCTGGTGATCATCGAGGGGCGCGACGGAGCCGGCAAGGACGGCACCATCAAGCGCCTGGTCGAACATATGAGTCCGCGCGAGACGCCAATCTTCGCGCCGCCGAAGCCTTCGGATCGCGAAAGCCATCAATGGTATTACCAACGCTTCGTGCGCCACCTTCCTTCCGACGGGGAGTTCGTGTTCTTCAACCGCTCCTGGTACAATCGCTGCGGCGTCGAACGCGTGATGGGTTTTTGCACCGACAGTGAGGTCGAGGAATTCTTCGACACGGTGAAGGAATTTGAAAGCCTGCTCGTTCGGTCGGGCCTGTCCTTGCGCAAATATTATCTCGACATCTCCAAGGACGAGCAGAAGCAGCGGCTTGCGGAGCGGATGAAAGATCCATTGAAGGCGTGGAAGAGTTCGCCGGTCGATGCCGTGGCCGTGAAGAAGTGGAAGGCCTACAGCAAGGCTCGCGACGAGATGTTCCTGCGCACCAGCCATGGTTTGGCGCCATGGCGGGTCGTCAGGGCCGATCACAAGAAGCACGCGCATCTTGGTGTGCTGCGCGATCTGCTCGACAGTTTTTCCTATCCGGGAAAAAAGAACGCGCTGGTCGAACCGGACCGCGAAACGGTCTTTATTTGGGCGCCGGGAATCGAACGCGACCGCGTACTGGCGCGATAGGGTAGGGGCATCCCGAACGGCTTTGCGCCGTCCGGGATGACTTTGACAATCAACTATCCCAAAGCCGGATCGCTGGCGCTGGGCCGGCCGTTTTCGACATGGCCCGCAAGCCTGCGCTTGAAATCCATATCGCCATCGACGCCGATGACGATGTCGTACCAATTGAGGCTGCTGTCGAGCGGCCAGCGCGTGGTGAAGCTTTGGCCCGGCGTCAATTGATGCGACAGCGCCTCATTGGAATAGGCGTTCATCACATTCACGCGGCAAGGCGTGGAGCCCACATTCGTGACGCGCGTGACGATGGCACCCTGATTGGCATCGTAGCTGGAAGCGATATCGAGATTGGTCCGGCTGCCCGATGCGCTGCCCGCGAATTCGCGGAAGAAGCCATTCGGTCCGTGTACGGTCAGATCGTATTTGCGCTGGAAATTCGCGGTGACGTTCCACGAATCGGACAGCGATTTTCCGCCTTCCACAGTATAGGCCCACGGTCCGGTCGCGCTGTTGAGCGAGCGCACATGAAAGCACGCCGCTTGCTTGCCCGTGTTGGTGAAGTCGATGCGGACCGTGCCACCGCCGGAATCGGCATGACCCTGCGCATCGATTTCATAGGGCAAAGCGCGGGCGAACCGCAGTCCCGGCTCCTGTTTCGGCAGCGTTTGATGGGCCGGCGGGACAGGGTGGTAGTCGGGATGAATGAGATAGTCCTTGGGCGCATAAGCGTTGGTTTTCGGCAAATTTGGCAGGACCGCATTCGGCGTCGCGAAATCGAACGCCGCCGTCAGGTCGCCGCAGACCGCGCGCCGCCAGGCCGGGATTTGCGGCTCCATGACGCCGAACCTCTGTTCGATGAACTGGATCAGCGACGTATGATCGAAGGTCTGGCTGCAGACCCAGCCGCCTTTGCTCCAGGGTGAGATCACGATCATGGGCACCCGCTGGCCCAGACCGTAAGGTCCGGAGACAAAGCTGCCATTGCCCGGGAGGATTTCGAAGCTGGTATCGACGGTCGACTTGCCGCTCGTGGCGGATTCCGGCGCGGTGGCGGGAATGGCGTGGTCGAAGAAGCCGTCATTCTCGTCATAGGTGAGGAAGAACGCCGTCTTGCTCCACAAATCCTTGTTGGAGGTGAGCGCATTGAGCACTTGCGAGACGTACCAGGCGCCATAATTGGCTGGCCAGTTGGGGTGTTCCGTATAGGATTCGGGAGCCACGATCCAAGAAACTTGCGGCAGCGTGTTGTTCTTCACATCGGCGCGCAGGACGTCGAACAGCGTTCCGCCATTGGCGACGTTGGTTCCGGTCCTGGCCTTTTGATAGAGCGCGCTGCCCGGCAATGCGTTCTGATATTGATGGAAATACAGGAGTGAATTGTCGCCGTAATTTCCGATATAGGGCTGATCGCCGGTCCAGCCCCAGAACCCGGCGGCGTCCAATCCGACGCCGATGTCCTGATAGATTTTCCACGAGATGCCGGCCGTTTCCAGGCGCTCGGGGTAGGTGTACCAATCGTAACCGGCTTCGGCATTGTTCAGCACCGGTCCGCCGCCGCCGCCATCATTCCCCGTCCAGCCCGTCCACATGTAATAGCGGTTGGGATCGGTCGAACCCATGAAGGAGCAATGATAGGCATCGCAGACGGTGAACGCATCCGCCAGCGCGTAGTGATATGGAATGTCCTGGCGCTTCAAATATGCCATCGTCGTGGTGCCTTTGCTGGGCACAAAGTGATCGTAATTCCCATGATTCCAGGCCGCATGCGTATCGTTCCAGCTATGGGGAAGGTCTTCGATGAATTGCAGCCCGAGATGCGGCGCGTTGGGATGGAAGGGCAGCACATAGCTGTTGCCATTGGGCTGGTACCAGACCGGTTTGCCCGTCGGCAGAGTCACGGGCCGGGGGTCGCCGAAGCCGCGCACGCCTTTCAGCGTGCCGAAATAATGGTCGAACGAACGGTTCTCCTGCATGAGGATCACGATATGTTCGATATCCTGGATCGTGCCGGTGCGATTGTTGGCCGGTATCGCCAATGCACGGGTGATGCTTTCTGGCAGTGCAGCGGCGAGTGCCGCCGCGCCCATCCCTTTGAGAAATGAGCGGCGAGGATTTGTGACCATGGTTTTATCCCTCCTGATATGGTTAAGGGGTTAACCATGGCGCGGAGAAATCTAAGGCGGATGACAGATGGAATTCAGTTCCACGAAATGTTGCCGGTGAAGCGCGAGCGTATCCGCGTGCAAAGGGCGGCTGAAAACAGGAACGCCGCAAAACTGTAATGGAATTGTATTCTTGGCCTTCTCATGCGCGGCATGAGGCTCTCGGGAGGAATTACAAAATGCACCCCTATATTGCAGCGGCCATCGGAGGCGTGCTGATCGGCATTTCGGCTGTAATGCTGATGGCGCTTTCAGGCCGTATCGCCGGAATTAGCGGGATCATCGGCGGGCTGTTGCCGCCGAAGCCCGTCACCGACCGATCGTGGCGTTTCGCATTCATCTTGGGTCTCGTCGCGGCGCCGGAGATTTTGCGCGCACTCACCGGCGACAATCATATCGGGCCGCCCACCGTCGGCACGGCGAGTTTGATTCTTGCCGGACTTCTGGTGGGTGCCGGAACCACGCTCGGCGGCGGCTGCACATCGGGCCATGGCATTTGTGGAATCTCGCGCATTTCGCCGCGCTCGATCGCCGCGGTTGCCACGTTCATGGTCACGGCCGTCGTTACGCTGTTCCTCGTTCGCCATGTTCTGGGAGGCTGAATGATGCGTGAAATCGTAGCCGCATTGTTGACCGGTTTTCTGTTCGGGCTCGGTCTCTGTCTTTCGGGAATGACCAGTCCCGCTGTCGTTCAGGGCTTTCTCGACATTGCCGGGGATTGGAATCCCGCTCTGCTTTTTGTCATGGCGGCCGGTGTCGCGGTGACGTTCATCGGCTATCGCGTGCTGGTGCCCAAGAGCCGTCCGCTTTGGGCCTCCGGCTTCTCGCTCCCCACGGCCACCGCCATCGATGCCCCGCTGCTATCAGGCGCGGCGATTTTCGGCGTCGGTTGGGGCCTTGCCGGATATTGCCCCGGCCCCGCCTTGGTTTCGCTCGCCTCGGGCCGCACCAGCGTGATTATTTTTGTGGTCTCGATGCTCGCTGGCATGATCCTCGTCCGTTGGATGCGAATGGGCGGCTGGGCTAAGATGAAAGGGACACCTGCGGAAGAGCTGCCATGACCGCCGATGCGAGAACGCTGCTGCGCGAAGGTCCCATGAGCGTCTTCCAGATCATGGTAGTGGTGATCTGCACCTTCCTGAACATGATCGACGGCTTCGATGTGTTGGCAATATCGTTCACCGCGCCCGTCATTGCGAAGGAATGGGGCGTCAATCCGGCGACGTTGGGCATTCTCCTATCCGCGGGTTTGGCGGGCATGGCGCTTGGCTCCCTCGCACTTTCTCCGGTGGCCGATCTCATAGGCCGGCGCACCGTTGTCCTGCTCTCCACGGCGATCATCAGCATAGGCATGTTGGGTTCGGCGGCAGCTTCGAATGTTTGGGAACTCGCGGGTTTGCGATTTCTGACGGGTCTGGGGGTGGGCGGTGTGCTCGCCAGCGGCAACACGCTGCTTTCCGAATATGCTTCGGATCGCTGGCGCGATTTGTCCATCTCTGCCATGGTCGTGGGCTATCCCGCGGGCGCGATTATCGGCGGCTCGATCTCGGCCTATCTGATCGGCGCATTCGGCTGGCGCTCGGCCTTTATCTTCGGCGGCTTGTCCTCCACGGCTCTGCTGCCGGTGCTGCTTTACTTGCCGGAATCGATCGATTTCCTTTTGGCACACAACGCGGACGACACGCTCGCGCGCGTGAACAGAGTGATGCGGCGCCTCGGCCACCCGCCGATGAGCGCGCTGCCGCAGATCGCACCTGAGGAGAAATCCACCCGCGCGGTGATTGGTGTGTTCGACGCGCAGTTTCTGAAAGGCACGCTTCTCATCTGCCTCACCTTCTTCATGCTGATGCTGAGCTTCTATTTCGTCCTCTCCTGGACGCCGAAGAACATGGTCGATTTGGGTTTCACCGTGCAGCAGGGGATTTTCGCATCCGTACTGCTCAATCTCGGCGGCATTCTGGGCGGGCTGACCTTCGGCTATCTCGCCGGCAAATCCCATGCCCGCAAATTGGCGCCCTATCTGTTCGTCGCGCTGTTCCTCGGCATTGTCGGTTTCGGGGCGTTGCACGCCGGGCTCATGACCATGATGACAGGCGCCTTCAGTGTCGGATTTTTCCTGATCGGCTGCATGGCGAGCCTGTATGCCATCGTGCCGCGGATATACCCTGCGAGCGTGCGCAATACGGGCACGGGCCTCGCCATCGGCTTCGGCCGGCTCGGAGCGGTGATCGGGCCCTATCTCGGCGGGCTGCTGATTGCAGCCAGCTGGCAGCGTCTGGCCTATTATTCCGTGCTCGCGCTCCCTGTTCTGATCTCTGCCGTGGCGGTCAGGCGCATCCCGTTCTTCGGCGAGCGTCCCAGCGTGGAAGGTGCAGCCCTGGGGCGGGGAACATTACGGCCGGCACAATAAAGGCGAGGCGTCGCCGTTCCAGAATGATTGTGCTAATCCTTCTCTCAGAAATAGGGGAGGGAATCATATGCGCAAATCTCATCTGGCATTGGCGGCGGCTTTGCTTGGCTGCGTCGCCGGCGTTGAATTGACCCGGCAATCATCGGCCATCGAGGCGACACCACGGCCGGGCGCGGGATTCGCCGCCATTCCGGGGGTCGTCGGCGGGCAGGACATGTTCGGCCCCTACGATGTCGTAAAGGGCTGGCCGAAGGACATCAGCACCGTACCCGGCAACGAGAAATGGACCTGGGGCGCGGGGCAGAGCATCTATGCCGAAAGCCCGGACCGGATTTATGTCCTCCAGCGCGGCGAACTGCCGAACATCAAGCGGCCCGCCACCAAGAAGCTCGACGAATTCGGGCCGAGCGTGTTGTTCCCCATCGGCCGTCTGCCCTATCGCGACGCGACCGTGTCATCGCCACCAGCCGCGGGCGGAACCGGCCAAGACCCGCGGGACGGCATGCGGCTCTATTACGGCAAGCTCGGCGTCGATGCGAATTGGGAAAACTGCATCGTCGTCATTAATTCCAAAGGCGACATCATCGAGCGCTGGACGCAATGGGACAAAATCCTGAAGCGGCCGCATTTTGTCGCCATCAATCCCTACGATCCGGAAAAGCATGTCTGGATCGTCGACGACCACATGCACGCGATCTACAAATTCACCCATGACGGCAAGACGCTGCTGCAGACCATCGGCACGCCGGAACAGGAAGGCGCGGACGGCACGCATTTCAATCGGCCGACCTATATCGCCTGGCTGCCGGACAGCACCATGTTCGTGGCCGACGGTTATAACGGCACGCGCGTGGCCAAATTCGACAAGGACGGCAAGTTCCTGATGGCGTGGGGCCAGAAAGGCTCGAACGGAAGCGACAAGCGGCCCGGCTACATGAACAATGTGCACGGCATCGCGGTCGATCCGCAGACCCGGCGCGTGTTCGTCAACGACCGCGGCAATCATCGCGTGCAGGTGTTCGATGAGAACGGCAAGTTCCTCTACGATTGGAGCTTCGGCGAAGAGCCGTCGGATATTCATTTGATCTATATCGGCGCGGACCGCACGCTGTGGGCCTATGACCGTGGCACGTCGAAGATGCTAAAATACGATCTGGAAGGACATTTTCTCTATTCGTGGGGCACGTGGGGCGATTTCGCCGGCGGTTTCTGGGGCGTGCACGGCTTCTCCGTGGACCAGGAAGGCAATTTCTATGTTGCCGAAGTGGATTCGGGCCGGGTGCAGAAATTCGCGCCGCGTCAGGGCGTGAACCCCAATTTCATGGTCGGCAAACAGGTCTATTCGGCCTGGAAATGACGGACTAGAAAACGGGATATGACGATGCGATCCATTTTCCTCACGTTGGCGGCGGGAGCATTCATGGCGACGACCACCGCCGACGCTGCGGAAATCAAAGTGATCGCATCGCCCGGCGTGCGGGAAGCCTATAACGAACTCGTGCCGCAATTCGAGAAAGCAAGCGGCAACCACGTCACCACCATTTGGGATGGCGTCAACAATGTGGCCAAGCGCGTGGCAGGCGGGGAGGTGGCCGATATCGTGATGCTGCCAGTGGCGCAAATCGACGGCCTGACCAAACAGGGCAAGCTTGTCATGGGAAGCCGCGTCGATGTTGCCAAGTCAGGCATCGGCGTCGCGATAAAGGCGGGCGCGCCCAAGCCCGACCTTTCATCCGGCGAGGCTCTGAAAAACGCGTTGTTGAAGGCGAAATCTATCGCCTATTCCACAGGGCCGAGTGGTGTTCATATGGCGCGACTGCTTCAGCAATGGGGCATCGCCGACGCCGTCAAAGCAAAAATCGTCATCGCGCCGACCGACACGCCGGTGGGCGAGGTGGTTGCGCGCGGCGGCGCGGAGATCGGCTTTCAACAGGTGAGCGAGCTGGTGCACATCAAGGGCATCGATTATCTCGGGCCGCTGCCCGGCGACGTGCAGGAAACGACCGTCTTTGCCGCGGCCCTGCACAAATCCGCAGGCGCATCCGATGCCGCGAAAGCGTTGATGAAATTCTTAAGCGCACCCGCCGCCGCGGTGGCCTTCAAGAAGGCGGGAATGGAGCCGGGCTGATCCTAGGGCGCGGCGCTTAAAAGGACTTGGTCGCTCAGCATCGCCGTCTCGACCTTAGCGATCGTGAATCCCGCTTTGGCAGCGAGCGGCGCAAAACCCTCGACGCCGCGTGGGAAAAGCTTGAATCCGGTTTCCGCGATCAGGCGTTTCCGAGTCTCGTCCCCACGGGTCACGGACCCGGCCACGTATTTCGCGCCCGCTCCATCCGCGCGGAGCACCTTCAGATTGGCGATGATGGCCGCGTCGTCTCCATATTCGAACAGCGCCCCTTCCGAAGACGCAGCGATAACAGCGTTTTTCGCGATCAGTTCACGAAGGAGCGTTTCCAGCGGCGCTGGCGCGTTCCAATCATAGGGCCGGTGGTCCATGCCGATTTCCAGACCATAAAGCGGCCCGCCATTTGCTTTGAGCGCCTCCAACGCATTGGCGCCGAAAAACGGACCCTCCACGTCGGAATCCAGAACATGAATAGTGACGGACCGCCGCATCAGGTCCGGCCGCGCGCGGTTCAGCATGATAAGGGCGTTGATGGAGTCGAGTGCCGGTCCGCCGCCGATATTGATCAAATGAACCGGCCCGTCTCCGGTCATTCTCGAATCCGCGATGAGGCCATCGCAGAGCAGGCGTGCGGTCTGCTGCATTCTCAGCCGCAGAAGCGGGATATGGGGCGAGGCCGCAAATTTTCGATCTAGTGGACTATCATAGGGCGGGACGAGAGCGTCGGCCCCGAGCTTCATCAGATAGGTGCATACGCCATCCAGAAACCCGGTTTTCGATTGGAATACTGCCCGAACGAGCAGGGACTTCTTGGCCGCCGAGCGCAGCAGCATGCGCATGATGAATTTTGGAACCCAGCGGCGCTTGCGCTCGCTTTCGCCAAACGCCTTGTACAACGTCTGCGCCGCGTCCGGATCATCGGACACGGCGAAACGCGGATTCGTGAAATCGATGACGGGCAGAGAAATTCCGCCGCGGGTCTTCGCAAAGACGGTTCCGCTTTCACGTGAATGGGGTTCAGCCTGCGCCATGTCGCGTTATCGATGCGGTGCGTCGAAGATGCAAGCGCAGGCTCTCGCGCTATTCTTGGAATTGCATCGCGTGAAGGGCGCCGGCCGCTTTCGAGAAGGTGGTCGCCCAATCCCCACCGTCCTCCGGCATGATGCAGCGGCACGCCGGCGCAAAGGGTTCGTAATCGGTGCCCAATGCCATCCA
Organism: Micropepsaceae bacterium; assembly: GCA_035577685.1. Lineage (GTDB taxonomy): Bacteria > Pseudomonadota > Alphaproteobacteria > Micropepsales > Micropepsaceae > CAIYRG01. The sequence goes on from DATLVC010000060.1 coordinate 17,529, forward strand.
GCTGGTTTTGTAGAGAAGCTTCAGCGTGGGCACGCCGAGCCCAGCGGCAATCCATGAGACGGCCGTCGGTGCGCTCGCCACGGCGTCGAGCGCGGCGATGAACGACGCCGTGCGGTCGATCTCTTGCTTCTGGTCAAGATTGGGGGGAACGAAAATCTTCCGTCCGCTCATGTGCTCCAGCGCGGAGATTTCTTCGGTGCGGCCATCATATTGCAGCGACACCAGCGTGCCGGGAACGTCGCGCAGAAACGTGCCCCACGCTTCTAACGGTGCATATTGAATGTTGCGTGTGCCGCCCATGAGGCCGCTGCGCCAGCACAGGCCGACATAGGGTGGCTTGCCCTGTGCCTCAAGCCAGCGCGCCCAGATGACGCGTTCCTCCGAAGGCACAAGATAGGCGTGCGGCTTGGGAAAATCCTCGATCTTTGCGCGCAAGAAACGGGGGAGGGATCCCATCGCGACAGCGCAATCGGCGCCGCCTTCCGTGCCGAGCCAGGGGTAATGCGCAAGCTTGCGGCCGCCGCGCGTTTCGATATCCGAGGCGTGAACGCGGATTTGTGGGAAAGAGCGCGCGAACAGCGGGACGAGGCGAGGTTCCGCTTCCAGAATCACGCGGCCACCCTGGTGCGCGAGGTTTTCCGCCAGCTCCGGAATGAGACTGACAAAGGCGAGCTGATCGCCCACGCCCTGTTCGGCTTCCACTAGCAGATGCAAATTCTCTTTTGTGCTCCCGTCCCACTGTGGCAGGCCATGATCGCGATGCAGCGCCCGGCCTTTCACCGCCAGGCGGTATTCGTAATCGTCCCATCCTCTTTTGAGATCGCCGGTGACGAGCAATAGAACGGCGCGATTGAGCCGGGCTTGCGCGTTCTCTGGCTCGTTGCGCACCACCTCGTCATACATGGCGAGCGCGTCATCGGTGGCGCCTCTATCGAACAGCAAATCCGCAAGATTGCCCTGCGCCAGCGCGTAGCCAGGCGAAAGACGCAGCGCTTCGCGATAAAAGATTTCGGCGGTTTTCGCGTCGCCCGCCTCGTTGAGCGCCGAACCAAGCGTCAGCCACAGCGATGGTTCGGCCGGGTTGCGTTCGAGCGCAGGCTTAAGCAGCGCGACGGCATCGGCGGTGCGGTTACCTGCGCGCAGCAGATTGCCGAGATTGACCAGGACTTCGAGGCGGTCGGGTTCCTGCGCTAGCACGCGGCGGAAGAACGTCTCGGCCGCATCACGATGGCCCACCGCTTCGGCGGTGTTGCCCAGCGCGAACAGCACGCGTGCATCGTTCGGCCGGCGTGCAAGGGCGCGCTCGAACGCCTCGATGGCCTCGGCATGCCGGCCTTCATGGGCGAGTTTCAATCCTCGCTTGTACGCGTCGTCGATCCGGCCTGCTGCACCCGTCTTCATGAACGCATTCCTACGTCCGGCGCGTTAAGACGGGCTTAACCTCGTTCGCCTCAGTTTTGCTTAATGCAGAACTAATTCCGGCCGCTTGTCAGGTGCCGGGCCTCGAGTCGCGGAAGGATCAAGGATGCTTAGCGAGCCCGTCGGCCC
>DATLVC010000061.1:0-41062 GCA_035577685.1 Micropepsaceae bacterium
CGCGCGATTCGCGACCTCATCGCCCATTGGATCGCCGCCAGCAAGGCGGGCGATCTTGAGACCGTGGCCGGGCTGATGTCCGACGACGTGGTGTTCATGGTTCCGGGCGGCAAAGCCTTCGGCAAAGCGGAATTCATGGCCGCCTCGCAAGGCATGAAGGGCATGGATTTCGAAGGCGAAAGTGAAGTCCTGGAGATCGAAATCATAGGAACCCGCGCCTGGTGCCGCACGCATCTGACGGTGACCGCGACCCCGCCGGGTGGAAAGCCGGTAAAGCGGTCGGGCTACACGCTGTCGATCCTGCGCAAGAACGGGCACGGCAAATGGGTCATCGCCCGCGATGCCAATATGCTGGGAGGGGGATGATTCGCTCTCCCATTGGGACACCCTCAACTGTCATTCCCGCGGAAGCGGGAATCCAGGATTCGTTCACATCCCTGGATGCCCGTGTTCAAGGGCATGACGCGCACCGTAATAGATCAGGTCGGCTGGATGTCGCGCCCGGCGGCCTCGGCGGCAGCTTCGGCCTTGGCGCGCTGACGCTCGATCAGCTTCACGCAGATGATCGACACCTCGTAGAGCCCGACCATGGGAATGGCGAGCGAAAGCTGACTGAACACGTCGGGCGGCGTCACCACCGCGGCGAGCGCGACAATGCCGACAACCGCGTAACGCCGCGCGCCGGCGAGTGCCTTGCTGCTGACAATGCCCACGCGTCCCAACAGCACCAAGAGCACCGGCAACTCGAAACAGAGCCCAAACGCGAAGATGAGCGTCATCACGAAGCTCAAATATTCGCCGACCCTGGGAGCGAGTTGGATCGCGATGCGGCCCGGAGAGGCGGGAATTTCCTCGCTGACGAAGAACCTGATCACGCGCGGCAGCATCAGGTAATAGACGAAGGCCGCGCCGAGAACGAACATCACCGGGGTTGCGAGCAGGAACGGCCAGAACGCGCGCCTTTCGTGTTTGTAAAGCCCGGGCGCAATGAACAGCCAAAGCTGCAACGCCATATAGGGAAAGGCGAGGCACAGGGCGCCGAACATGCCGATCCGCACATAGGTGAAGAACTGTTCGTACAGCGCGGTGAAGATCATCTGCCTGTTGGGCTGACCGACCAGCGCGTCCGAAATCGGCTGGGTCAGGAACACGAAGATGGGGCGCGAGAACGCGAAACAGAAAATAAAGCAGACCAGGAACGCGATCACCGAACGGACGATGCGGTTCCGCAACTCGATCAGATGTTCGAGTAGCGGCGCTTTGCTCGATTCGAGCTCGGCTTCTTCCTCGGTGGTGGGTGAGGCCATGGGTAAACTCTACAGCGTCATTGCCGGACGGGCGCGATAGGTTCCCTTCCCTTTTTCGGGGCTTCGCACGTCTGGCACGGAATGACAAAGGTAAAAACGGGGAGAACCCATCAACCGGTGGTCCCGGTATGCGACGGCTCCAGTTTCGCGGGTTCTTCCGCTGATGGGGCTGGAGCAATGCCGGATGCCGCCGCTGACGGTGCGGCCTTGGGTGTTGCTTCTGCCATGGATGGCGCTGGCTCGTCGAATTTGGGAGGTGCTGCCCCCACTTCTTCGATGGTCGACTGGATGCCGAGCGGGTCCTTGGGAAATTCGATCCCCAGCGCCGCGTAATCGGCTTCGGTTATGGGCTGGGTGGCCTTTTCGGCCTGGGCCTTCATCTTGTTGACTTCGTTGCGCAGCTCGTCGAGCTCGGCCTGGCGCGCCATGTCGTCGAAGCTGCGGCGGAATTGGTCGGCCATGGCGCGGGCACGCCCAGCCCATTGGCCAATCTTGCGCATCAGCTTGGGCAGGTCCTTGGGACCTACCACCACCAACGCAACGATCAGGATTACGAGATACTCGCTGCCGTCGATGCCAAACATCTGCTTCTCTCGCTGTCAGGGCCCGCCGGAAAATCGCTTACGCAAGCGCAGGCGAGCCGTGACACGCAGAGGCTTCTTCAGCCCTGCTTGACCTCGTCGGGCTTCTTGGCTTCGACCGTCTCGGGCTTTTCGTTGGGGTCCTTCAGCCCTTCCTTGAAGTTCCGAATGCCATGGGCGAAGTCGCCCATCAACCCCGAAATCTTGCCCTTGCCCCCGAACAGGAGGGCAACGACTGCGATCAGGATCAGCCAATGCCAAATGCTAAAACTGCCCATAGGCTCACTCTCCCTGTTGAGGCATGATACCGCGCACCTTGCAGGCCTTGCGCGTTTTCTTTTGCCCAACCTTAATTTTCGTGCCCTGTTTAGCCTGCCTGTCTACTTACGGCAAACCTCATCGCGGCAGGGGAAAACATAGGCGTCTTCCGGTTCCGCGGCGAGGTGTATGTCCGCCCCCGGCGCAAGGGCTGCATTCAGCGGCGCCGCTGCCCTGATGAAGGTGGGGACTTCAACCCCTTCGGACAAGGCATTGCTCACAATCGCCGCTTCGACTTCGAGCTGACCGGCGTAGGGCCTGACCGTCAACACACGGGCCGGCACACCTTTATCCGCCACCCGCACCGAAGATGGCCGGTATAATATCTCCGCCCAGGCCCCTTCCGCTACCGATTTCGCTGGCGTTTGACCGAAAGGTGATGCGGCCCAACCATTTGTGACACGGGCGTGGAAGATATTGGCGCCGCCGAACAGAGCGGCGGCCTGAGGATCGGCGGGGTGAAGGAAAATTTCGGCGGGCGTGCCAATCTGAATGATTCGCCCCGCACGCATCAGGGCGACCCGGTCTCCCACCCGCATGGCCTCGTCGGGATCATGCGTCACCATCACCACGGCGGTGCCGGCTTCCTTGAGGCGCTTGAGCGTGGCGCCGCGCACTTCGTCGCGGAGGGCCGAATCGAGGCCCGAAAAGGGCTCATCCATCAGCACGACGTCCGGTTTGGGCGCGAGCATGCGGGCCAGCGCCACACGCTGCTGCTCGCCGCCCGAAAGCGTATGCGGAAAGGCGTCTTTCAGATGGGTAAGCCCAACCCGGGCAAGTTCCTCCTCGGCACGGGCGTCACGTTCCGCACGCGGGAGTTTGGCCAGCCCGAAGGCCACATTCTGCTTGGCCGTGAGGTGCGGGAAGAGCGCATAATCCTGGAACATCAGACCGACGCGCCGGGTCTCGGGCGGCTCGTGACGCCCCTCGCCTTCCACCAGGCGGCCACCGACGAAAACCAGCCCGGAATTTGGGCGCTCCAGCCCGGCGGCAATGCGCAGGCTGGTGGATTTGCCGCAGCCCGAGGGACCCAGCAGGCACAGGACCTCCCCACGCTTCACATCCAGGGTGACTCCGTCCACGGCTATCCGGTTCCCGAAGCGGCGCGTCAGGGCCCGCAGGGACAGTCCGTCGAGCGGTTCGGCGATTGGTTCGGCCAGTTTCGGGAAATCCGCGCCAGCGCGGTCCTTTGCGAATGCGTCTCGACCGCTAGTTAGGCGGTATCGGGTCATGACCGCAAGGAGCGGCGGCCCCAGGGGAAACCATGTGACAATTTTGAGGCGCAACGAGATGTGAAGGACGGCGGCCAAAATCTATGATTAATATCAACTCGCGCAAGGACTTGCGCACCCAACCACACCTAAAGCCCCGCTGCGCAGCGGGGCTTTTTTTTGTGAGAATGCCAATGGCCTAGCTTACGGCGGTTTGCGGTTTGCGGCCGAAGGCTTCCGCCAGATCCGCCAGGCGTTTGTGCACTGTCTCGCCGAGAAGGGCCTTTTTCGAAGGCGGGACTTCTAGGGTCACTGCGTCCCTGCTGAGCTGCAGCTTGATTCGCGGCAATTCGCCTTCGATGGCGCCGGAAAGACCGAATGCCAGCCGCGCCGTCACCCCGATTTGTTGCGCCGCGGCCGAACCTTCGACGCCCAAGAGCCCGGCAACGCCCGTTTCCTCAGGAAAATCATTGTCGCCGGCATAACGGTAATAGACCGCGCTCGCCATCATGGCGCGTTCGTGATGATCGGCCCCCCCATAGGCACCCCGCAGCACCTGAAGGAACGTGCCCATGGCGCGATCGTCGGGATGGCGCCGCCAGCCGATGTCGGAAAAAAGACAGGCCGCCTCGCGGATACGGCGCTCCCCCGGCGTCTCCTTGGGGAAGAGCGGCGTCATCCAGCGGAACAATTCCTGTGCATGGCCGGGCAGACGCGATTCGCGCTCGTTCACGTCGCGGGCGAAGGCGATGAGTGGGTCCTTGGCAGCTTCCTCGGGCTTGAGCTTTCGCTGCAAAATCCCTTCGCGCAGGCCGAAAGCGGAAACGACGACCTCCTTGAACCCGAAGCCATGGATCATCTCTTCCATGACGAGGGCGCCGTACGGCAACGCCTCGGCGCGGCGCTTGGGCACCGAGGGCATCTTCTCCAGCGATTTGCGCGATAAGCCCGAAACCACACGGCAGAGCTTCACCGCGCGTCCCGCCGGAATAATGTAGTGATGCAGCACCCGAAGCGGGTAGTTGCGTTCGTCCATATCGACATGGGCAAGCGCGCGCCAAATACCGCCGACCGCATAGAGCGCGCGGCCTCGCAGGGATTTGGCGAAATCGAGTTTGTCGAGCCCTTTCTCGACCGTGTTGCGTGCCTTGTTGAGATTGGCGCCGGCGGCATCCATCAGACGCAACGGACCGAAGGGCAGCGTTCCGGCCGAGCCGGTCTTGCCGTCCTTCACCGTCACCATATCGAGACTTCCACCGCCCAAATCGGCCACCAAACCATCGGCGTCCGGGATTCCGGCGAGCGTTCCTTCGGCGGCAATGCGCGCTTCCTCTTCGCCGGACAGAATCCGGATCGGTCGCCCCAGCGCCTTCTCCGCGCGGCGGATGAATTCGCGGCCGTTGCCGGCATCGCGCGCAGCCGCGGTCGCCACCGCGCCGGTGTCGCGGACATTGTGCCCTTCGGATAGCTCGCGAAAGCGCGCCAGCGTTTCAAGCGCGAAGGCCATGCCTTCTTCATCGAGATTGCCGGTCGACACCATGTTGCGCCCGATGGCGCATATCGCTTTTTCGTTGTGGAGCGCGGCGGCGTGCCGCCAGGGGCCTTCATAGATGACCAGACGCACGGAGTTCGAACCGATATCGACCACCGCGAAGGGCTGATAGCGGCCGCCCCTGCGAATGTTCGACCGCGTCTGAACGTCAGTGAGGCTCAATCGGACTCCTGCAAATGGTCAGGCACCGCGAATCGCGTTGGTGACGTTGGGAGGAGTATCTACTTTCAAAGCTCGCCCGCGACCCGAAAGAGACGGATTGGTCATGAAATAGGTGTGTGCAGAAAACGCGTCGGGGCGATCGAAGGCGGCCCCGCGCGCATAGGAGCCGTCCGCACGCAGAAACCAGCTCTGCGCCTGATCCTTCAGATTCGCCACCATGATCTGGGAGAGCACCTGCTGGTGCACGGTCGGGTTGTCGATCGGTACCATCGCTTCGACGCGGCGATCGAGGTTGCGGGTCATCCAGTCGGCGGAGCTGATATAGACCTTGGCTTTCGGCGACGGCAAGCTGTGGCCCGCGCCGAAACAGACGATGCGGGAATGCTCTAGGAAGCGACCGACAATACTCTTTACACGGATATTGTCGGAAAGGCCGGCCACCCCTGGCCGCAAACAGCAGATACCGCGCACCACGAGATCGATCTGTACACCCGCCTGACTCGCACGATAAAGGGTATCGATGACGCGGGCATCGACAAGCGCATTGAGCTTGGCCCAGATCGCGGCCGGACGGCCAGCCCGCGCATGTTCGATCTCGGCTTCTATATTGTCCATCAGCCGGTCCAGCATGGTAAGCGGCGAGATCGCGATCTTTTCGAGATGGCTCGGCTCGGCATAGCCGGTGACGTAATTGAAGAACTGCGCCGCATCGCGGCCCAAGGCCGGATCGGCAGAGAACAAAGAAAGGTCGGTATAAATCTTCGCGGTGACGGGGTGATAATTGCCGGTGCCGAAATGCACATAGGTCCGAAGCGTGCCGCCTTCGCGCCGCACCACCAGACTCACTTTGGCATGGGTCTTGAGCTCGATAAAGCCGTAGACGACCTGCGCGCCGGCGCGTTCGAGATCGCGCGCCCATTTGATGTTCGCCGCTTCATCGAAACGCGCCTTCAGCTCGACTAGCGCGGTGACGGACTTGCCCGCCTCGGCCGCTTCGATGAGCGCGCGCACGATGGGACTGTCTTTGCTGGTGCGGTACAGCGTCTGTTTGATAGCGACGACGTCCGGATCCTGTGCCGCCTGCCGCAGGAACTGCACCACCACGTCGAAGCTTTCGAACGGATGGTGGACGATAAGGTCTTTGGCCTGGATGGCCGCGAAACAATCCCCACCATGATCGCGAATGCGTTCGGGGAAGCGCGAGGTGAATGGCTCGAATTGCAGATCGGGCCGTTCATCGAGGATCAGCTGCTTGGTTTCGTCGAGGCCGAGCAGCCCGTCGACGACGAAGGGTTCGCGCTGACCCATGTTCAGATGATCGGCGATGAAGCGGCGCAAATCGGGCGGCATCGACGCGCTGCATTTCAGGCGGATGACCGAACCGCGACGCCGGCGCTTCAGCAGCGTCTCATAAAGGCGGACCAGGTCTTCGGCCTCTTCCTCCAATTCGATGTCACTGTCGCGCAGGATGCGGAAGACACCCGAGGCGACCACCGCATGGCCGGGAAAAAGCCGGTCGAGATAGAGCCCGATCAAATTTTCCAAAGGAATGAACCGGGCTTTGGAATCGCGGTCGGGTAGTCGCACGAAACGCTGCAATTGCGACGGGATCGGCAGGAGGGCCGTCAATATCTTGCCGTCCGCACGCCGCGTCAGCCGCATCGCCATGACGAAGCCGAGATTCGGAATGAACGGGAAGGGATGCGCAGGATCGATCGCCAGCGGCGTCAGGATGGGGAAAATCTGCTGATTGAATTCCTGATCCAGCCAGTTGCGGTCTTCCAGGCCGAGGCCGTCCGCATCGACCACGACAATTCCCGAGTTAGCGAGTGCCACCCGCAGTTCCCGCCAGGTCTTCTGCTGGTCGAGGATCAGCTCAGCCGCCATTTGGTCGACGCGGGAGAGCTGCTGCGCCGGCGTCAGCCCGTCGTCGGAGAGCGTCGCCACGCCGGCATTGACCATGCCTTTCAGGCCGGCCACACGCACCATGTAGAATTCATCGAGGTTGGACGCCGAAATCGACAGAAAGCGCACGCGCTCCAAGAGCGGGTGGCGAAGGTTTTGGGCCTCTTCCAGCACGCGTCGATTGAAGGCCAGCCAGGAGAGCTCGCGATTGATGAACCGCCCGGGAGACTGGAGCGAAAGCCCAGGGATCAGGGTCGCCGCCGCCGTCGAAGCCGGCATATCGGGCGGGGCCTGCGGGCCGGTGGCCGTGATGCCGGTTCCGGACACTTCCCTGAGGGTTGGCTTGTTCATCGGAAAATTTCCGCTTTGCCCTTTGAGTGTAATGATTAATTCCGCATCTGTCATGGCGGGCCGTGGCGGCTAAATTGACGCCTTTTCCATGAAGGAAATGCGAATGCCCGTTTCAGCCCGTGTGATTCTGGGCTTCGGATTCCAGAAGTTCCAGAACCAGCCGCTCCGTGACGGCCCGTTTTTCGGCCAGCGCTTTCTCGTCGAGGCGCGCGACAAAGGCGGCAATCGCCGCAGGCGTGCGCTCCACCTGGGTCAGGATGCGCCTCATGACGGCGTCCGGCACGCTGAGCTGGCGGTCGGCGAAATGCTTGGCCGCAAGGCCGGAGAGCAACGCATCGTCGGGCGCCCACATCGCAAAGGCGATCAGCGACTGGAATCGCGATTTCAGATCACCGATCGCCGTTCCCCATTCGGCAGGAGGCGTGCGGGCCGTCAGGAGCAACCAGGCACCGGGCCGCTCGAACAGCGCGAGCAATATCCGGTCCCGATCTGCGTCCGGCTGATCCGAATCCAAATCTTCCACGACGAAAGCCGCGGCGCCCGATTCGTCCGACGCTAGATCACGCGCCTTGGTGATTTCAGCGTCCGCCGCCTGACGCCAAATCGCAGCGAGGTGACTCTTCCCGCACCCCGGCGGTCCGTAAAGCGCCACCGCGCGGGCAGGCCAATCGGGCCAGCGCCGGATGAATCGAAAGGCCTGCTCATTGCAGGGTGCCTGGATGAAAGTTTCGGCCGTCAGCGCCGGCTCGATCCCGAACGGAAAGACAAGCTGTCCGCTTCGTTTCACCGCAGGCGCCTGACGTAAAACGGCACTTCCGACATGGGGCAAGTCTTCCTGCAGCCGTTCCCGAATTATTCCCGAGCCCGCTTTCTCGCATTTCCGTTTGGGTCGATTCAACACGCCCCGGCAAAGCAGCTCGGACCGCCTGCATCTCTAAAGCGGCGTCAGACCGCGAGCTATTGCGCCGGCCTTAATCCAAATCGTCTATCGTCTTAACCCGAAAGCGTGAATGGGTTCGATCTTGACGCGGGTGCTTTGCTTGCGGGCGAAATCGCTCAGGTTCTTGAGATATGGAGGGGTGGTTGCCCTCTGGCTCTGGTCGTTCGCCCGTATACGCGTGAGCAGCGTCTTTACCCATTTCCAACTCTGCATCGTCAGTCCCCGCCAGACTTTGTGCGTGCTTCCCGCCCGGTCGAAAAGTGACCCGGGCCTGTTTCAGGACCCGGGTCGAGGGGTGAGCATTGCAAGCGCGTGTAGGAATAACATTCCGTTACGAAACCGCTCAGCATTTAACGCGCGGCTGGTTAATCTCCACGGGGCCGCAGCCGTGCCTTGAACCCCGAAACGAACCCGGATCGCCTTTACGCCCTGCTCCAGCGGCCCGTGTTGATGTTGAATTTCACCATCCCCTTGGCCCGCATCTGTATCAGATGCTCCTGCAGGGCATCGGTGTTCTTATTGGTTGGATCGACCCGCTGCTGAATCGCGTAGATCGCCCGCGGTTTGTCCAGCGCAGCCAACACGTCTTCGTCCTTTGTCATATTTCCTTTGCCTCATCACGATTGCGCAAGATGCAACCCATCGCCACTTGGATAACCGTTCCTTTGACGCAGTTTCCAGTCCACGTTCAGTGTCGCGGTCATTCATATCGCATGCAATCGCGGCGGGCGGCGATGATTCGGTCATGTTGCTTCGGGCTTCTGGTTCTGACGAGCGGACTTTGACGATCGGCCAAAGTCCGCCGCCCGGCCTACCGGCGTCGATGCCGCGGACCGCCGGCCCCATCGCGACAGGCGGCGACTTGTAGAACCCTTTGCCGCCCGCCGCTCCGCCGTTCAATCTTCAATAGAAGACGTTGTACTCCACTCGCAGGATTCGTCCTGTCACCGTGTCGACCAGCAATGCGTCGGGGCCGGATCTCACCCATTCATATCCCAGCGGCGGGCGGTCAAGGTCGTAAAGCCAGAAGCTGCCGATCCAAAAAGGCCGTGCCCAGTACGCCGGGGGAAGAATGTCGCCATACACCCAACGGCGATAGCGCCAGCCCGGCGGCGGGCGGAATCGTTCGATCCGAAAGCGGCGTGGCGCGTCGAAATTGCGCTCAAAGGCGCGCTGTTCGAACTGAGGGGGGCCATGTTCCACCCGCCGTTCGTCGCCCCGGCCGCGGCCACGATCACGATCACGATTGTCGCGTCCCCTGTCGCCCCGCCGATCATCGTCGCGCTGGGCTAACTGCCGGTACGAGAAGTCGCTGGGCGCCGCCAAGGCGGGCAAAGCTGTTATCACTGCGATCGCGAATACCGAACTGAGCAGCCGCTTCATGTCGTTCTCCTTACGTTACTCCGGCCGCCAAGCGGACTACTCCCTGACGGCCGTACTCGCACCCTCCTTCAGTTCGGGTGCCTTCGATGCTGGATTTTCGGAATGGCGGCAATTGCCGTCGAAGAAGGCGCCTTCTTCGATGGCAAGCCGGGCGTGGAGAAGATCGCCTTTGACGTGACAGGTCGAGCCGAGATGCACAGTCTTGGCGAAAACACCGCCTTCGATAACCCCGCGTGCCGTGACCTGATCGGCGTAGAGATTGCCAATGACTTTTCCGCCTTGGTTCACCGTCACATGTCCCTTGGCACGAATATCTCCCTTGATGTTGCCGTCAACGCTGAGATCGCCGGCAGATACCAGCGTTCCAATCACTTCGAGTTCAGGCCCGATTATTGAAGGGCGATCCGCCATGCATTGTCCTTCCGCCGTTGTTCCGAAACCTTAAGGTGCTTGCTGCTCCCGCCGGAGCAATTGTTGTGATCTTTGAGTGTCAAAATCGTCGGCTGTTCAGGCGCGGCGGCCTTCCTGCGCAGGAATCGCGCGCATGGCCTTGAACCACACCGCCAAATAGGCAAAGCCGGACATCCAGGCGAATATTGCAACGATATAGGCGTCGGCAGGGGCGGTGGCATCCGTCGGAAGATCGAAGGCGAGCGCCGCCAAATGCCAGCCGATATAAAGCACCTGCAGCGCCGTACAGACCTTGCCGAGGACAAGCGGCTGCACAGCGATGGGGGCCCGCAAGGCAACGGCAGAGGCAAGCCCCAGCAGGATCAGGGAATCCCGCGCAATCACCGTGACGGTCAGCCATGCCGGAACATCGTCGAGAATGGCCAGCGTGACGAACGCCGTGAGCATCAACGCCTTGTCGGCAGCCGGATCGAGCAACTGCCCAAGGCGGGTCCTGAGATTGAAGCGCTTGGCGAGGAAACCATCCACAGCGTCGGACAGCCCGGCGAATGCAAACAAGCCGAACGCGGCGTTGAAATGGCCCGCCGCCAACAGCGCCGCGGTCATCGGCGCCGCCGCGAGCCGTAGCGTCGTAATCAGGTTGGGCAAATGTCGGAGAATCAGCATCATTGCCCGTTGGCGGCGGACTTGCCCGCGAGTTGAATGCTGAACTGGCCGCCGACATTGGCGAGCGAGAGATTCTGTTGCGCCAACGCGTCGCGCAATTGCTCCGGCCGGCCGAAATAGGTGAGCTGGATTTCCGCCTCATGGAGCGCCAGCCCCGTGACATCCATATCGGCCACGGCCTTCACAGCACCGAGCTGCGTCCTGATTTTCGCCCAATCGTCGAGTGAATCGAATTGGACATCGACGGTGAGTTTGGCCCGGGTCCCGAAATTCACCGCGCTCCGGGTCTTCCAGGTCTCATAGGCCCTCTCGGCCACCGCTTCGGCAATGGCGGCAAAGCTGGAATTGGCATAGGCGAAAGAAGCCGCCACGCGCGAGGTGGGCGAAATCTCCACCATCTGAACGGTCTTGGCGTCCTCGCTCGCGACGGCGATGATGGCTTCGCTGGCGTTGTACTTGCGAGCCAGCGGCGCCAGGGTCGCCCAATCGGCTTGCACCAGATCTGGCCGCGAGAGGATTTGCATATCCTCGTCGTCGCCCGCGGACAGAACGAACGGCACCAGGCCTTGCTGCAAAACGGGGTCCTTCCAAGCCATCGCCCACGGACTCGTCAGATCGACGCCCATGCCCCCGGCCACAACCGGAATAACAAGCGCCCGGCGCGCGCGCGTTTCGGTATAGGCGATCCCGGATTGCCGCAACAGCCCCCGAACCGCCGCCGGGTTGAAATGGTAGGTGACCTCCGCGAGGTAGCGCGTGCTGCTGCGCCGTTCGTTCGCGACCTCAAAGCTTCGCATCATTCTGAGGAGGGCATTTTCGTCGAGCTGTGGCTGCTTGCTCCAATTGGCGGTCGCGGTCAGACGCCGATAAAGCCTGGTCCAGGCAAGCGGACGCCCCTGACTCATGGCCAGATCGCGGGCGGCCGTGGCCGATTCGGCGGTCTGGTCCACTTTGATCCCCGTGACCGTGAAGATGTCCGGTGCGGGCGCAGGTGCGCCGTGCACGGCGCCGGCTGCAAGAGCAAGGCCTGCCACGAAAGCGATAAGGGTAAGGCGAAGCATGGGGTCCTCTGTCGCCTGACTATAGGGATAGGTTTGGACAGAAAAAAGACACAGCCCAAAGGAAACGCCCGATCGGACCGGCCGTCTCCGGGAGGAATCGATTTATTCGGGTGCCCTGTCAGGCCCGAATCAGACCCTTCGGAGCCGCGGCGGCAGCGCTGTCGGGGAATACCGTCGCTTCGAGCACCCGTCCCGGCACGCCCAGATGATCGGCAAGCGCGGCCTTGAAGAGAGCGCGGGTGTCGGTCTGGGCCGGCAGATCCCGCCCGTCCTTGAGTGCGGAAACGCTCAATCCTCGCCATTCGGCATGGATATTGCCGCCCGCGACCGCTCCGCCGAACAGGAAAGCGATGCCGGCAGTGCCGTGATCCGTGCCGCCTGTGCCGTTCACCCGAACGGTGCGGCCGAATTCGCTCGCCGCTACGATGACGGTCTTCTTCCAGGCCGGGCCAAGGGAGGTCTTGAGGGCCAGGAGGCCCTCATCGAGCAGTTGCAGCCGGCGCGCCAATTGCCCCTCCCCCGCTCCCTGGTTGAAATGGGTATCCCAGCCGCTGATATCGAAGACGCCGACTCGAGGCCCGTTTTCGGCCGCCAGAATCTTTCCGGCGCCTTCCATCAGTGGCGCGATATCGCCCGCCGCTGCACCGCGGTTCGGTTTTTGCGGAACGGGCGCCATGTCGTGCATCCCCGTGTCGGTCGCGGCGCGAGTCAGAAGGGCGTTTTTCAACCCCGCCGAAAGAACCGGGTCCTTCGCATAGAGCGCCGTCACGCGGGCGAGGAATTCCTCATCGGCGGCAGGCATGCGCGAGGGCATCCAGCTTGTCACCCGCGCCTTGCCGTCCAGCAGCAGCGGCGGCGAGGACGAGACCGCAAGCGCGCCATTGCCGCTATCGAGTGCGAGCGGCGCCAGTACCCGGTTGAGCCAGCCTTCATTCAGCAGATGCGGTTTGGTGCCGCCGGTCTCCAGCACGTTCTGGGCGTCGAAATGCGAGCGGTCGCGGTAAGGCGTCGATACATTGTGGAAGATCGCGAGTTCCTTCTCGCGCCACATCTCCGAAAGATTGTGCAGCGAAGGATGCAAGCCGAAAAAGCCGTCGAGATCGATAGGCGCGCCGGTGCCGGTTTGCGGCAGAGCGAGCGCGCCGCGCAAGCTCGCATAATCCGGATCGCCATGCGCCGGCACGGCCGCGAGGCCATCGAGCCCGCCGCGCAGGATCACCACGATGAAACGCCGGTCGTCGGGCAGCCTCGCGAAAGCAAGCCGGGCATTGGTTCCTGCAAGCGCCAGTGTGGCGCCGGCGATTCCGCACTTGAAGAATGTGCGCCGCGTCAGCATGGCTACCTCCGCTGGAATTCTGGGCTGGCGAAAAGGATGGCGAGGCCTTGGGCCGGACTCGCGGCACGCGTAATCGCGGTGCGTGTTTCCGCGCCGAGCTGCGGCCCAAGCGCCTCATCGGCGAGTCTCACCGGATCGGATTGCCCGCCCAATTTCTGCGCGGCGGCATTGGCCCATTCGACGCGCTGGAGAATAGCGTCGGAGCCGGTCCAGGAATCCGCATCGTCCGGCCAGCCTTTCGGAGATGAGGCCGCGAACGGCGCCTCACCCATGGCGCGCGCCGATTGGATGAAGGGAGCGACGCTGTTTTCATCCAGCATGCCAATGCGATCCCCGCCCGCGACGCGCACTGCGGCGGTCACATATTCGATGGGCGTACGGAATTTCGCGGGTTCGGGCCGCCACGCAGCGGGATCGGCGATGATGACTTCATAGACCTTGGCCAAATTGCCGCCGGAGTCGCGGAACGCCGTTTCGATTCGCTTGACGGAATCCTGGGGCGGATCGTCAGCGATGAAGTGGATGGCGAGCTTGTTGGCGATATGCCGCGCCGTGGCGGGATGATTGGCCAGATCGGTCAACGCAGCCACGCCGCTCTCAAAACCTTGCGCATAGGAGCGGCCGAGCAGGGTCTTTGGCCCCGGCTCATGGCGCGGCGGATAGAAGCGAAAACCGCCATCGGACGTTCCGCCCATCGCCGCATTCATCAGCTGCGCAGCCGGACCCGGCCCGCGGTCGATGCTCCAGCCCGT
Source organism: Micropepsaceae bacterium (assembly GCA_035577685.1). Classification (GTDB taxonomy): domain Bacteria; phylum Pseudomonadota; class Alphaproteobacteria; order Micropepsales; family Micropepsaceae; genus CAIYRG01. Next base: position 13,937 of record DATLVC010000061.1, read on the forward strand.
GAGTATCTTGGCGAGCGCAATGACATCGTCCTGGGTGTAGCCGCCATCGACACCCAACGTATGCAGCTCCAGAATTTCGCGGCCCAGATTTTCGTTCAGTCCTTTGCGGGTGCGCATACCGGCGACAGAATCCGGACCGATGGATTGGGCATTGTCGAGATAGAGCTGCATGGCCGGATGGCGTTCGACGGCCAGCACCATATCGGCGAAACGGCCCGTCACATGGGGCCGAATGGCCTCGCGCTCGAAGGCGCCTACGAACAGGGCTGCCTGCGGCTTCTGGATCGAAACCACGAAATGATTGCTCCAGAAACGCACCAGCCTCTCGCGCAAAGGCTGGGCCGTTTCGAAGCCAACCCGGAAACGGGCCGCCATCTCACGCAGATAGGTCTGGCGCCCCTGGGCCAGGAAGGCTTTGACCGCCTCGCGATCCTTGGCTTGAAGAGCGGCGCGGCGCTCGACGAGGGTGGCGACGAGTTCGCTGGTCGCGGGCAGACCGCTGAATCGATCACCCGAATCGTCATGCTGAAGCTGGCTGAGCAGCCAGGCCTTCGGATCGTTACTCGCGTCTTCGATTTCACCCGGCTTGGCGCCAAGGCCAAACCGGTTCGCCGCTAGGGCGCCTTCGAGCGACATTTTCCCACCCGCGCGAATGCGCCCCTCCCATTGCGCTTCTAGCACATCGTCGGGTGATTGGCGGTAACGTTCTGATTTGACTGCTTAAATTTTTGTTAATTGTGGCACCAGGTTAGCGCCATTAAATTTGGAACCGGAGGGGTTCTTGGCGTTCACGAAAAAACGCCAACTACCCAAGGAGCGTACCATCATGAATCGCATGACCTCCTGGCGCACAACTGTTGCGCTGGGAATTGCTGTGGCTCTCACGATGGCTGTCGGAATCCAGGTGAGTTCCGCACAGACCGGGCCGAGGCCTCTGCCCAACCTTCAAAACCAGCAGCAAGACCCACAACCACAATATGACCGCCGTACCACCCCCGAATATGGCGGCCAGTCGGATTTCCGCAACGGGCGGGACTTCGGCAACCCGGGACAGCGGCTGGAACGGCGGTTGAACTATCTGCATACGCAGCTGCGCATCACCCCGGCCCAGGAGCGGGCCTGGATGAATTTCACCGCCGTGCTGCGTGACGAAGCGAGCGACCGGGATCAAGACCGCGGACGCGATTTCGACGACCGGCGCGGCCCTGCCAGCGTGCTCGATCGGCTCGAGGAGCGTCAGCACAAAATGGCGGATCGCACCGCCGACCTCGACCGGGTGATTGGGGCTTTGCGGCCGCTTTATGCCTCGTTCAGCGAGGATCAGAAGCGAACGGCGGACCGGCTGCTGTTCATGGCCGGAAGGGACCGCGGCAAGATGCGCGGCCCAAGGGGCCGTTTCGACGACCGTCAGGATCGCGATTATCGCTATTAATTGTTGAGAGATTGGGCCGCCGTTTCATGCGGCGGCCCATCGCTCTTGCGCACATTCGTGGCGCTTACTACAGCATGGCCGGCATCCCGATTGTCAGGGACTTATGACCGCTGGCCGCGACCCGCTCACCTACAAGGATTCAGGCGTCGATATCGATGCCGGCGATGCATTGGTGGATCGCATCGCCCCGGCAGCAAAAGCCACGGCGCGGCGCGGCACGGATGCGGCCCTCGGCGGCTTCGGCGGGCTGTTCGATCTGAAAGCGGCGGGGTTCAAGGACCCGCTGCTGGTCGCCTCCACAGATGGCGTCGGGACCAAGCTCAAGCTCGCCATCGACGCGAAACGCTTCGACACGATCGGCCAGGATCTGGTCGCGATGTGCGTCAACGACATCGTGGTGCAGGGCGCCGAGCCGCTTTTCTTCCTCGACTATTATGCGAGCAGCCGGCTCGATGTGGATGAAGCCGCGATCGTGATCGGCGGCATCGCGCGGGCCTGCAAGGAATCGGGTTGCGCCCTGATCGGCGGCGAGACGGCCGAAATGCCGGGGCTTTACGCCAAGGGCGATTTCGATCTCGCCGGATTCGCGGTCGGCGCGGTCGAGCGCGGCGCGGTTTTGCCCAAGCTGAAGACGATGCGCGAAGGCGACGTGCTGATCGGGGTCGCATCGTCGGGCGTGCATTCGAACGGCTATTCGCTGGTCCGCAAAATCGTCGAGCGGACAGGGCTCAATCTGGATGCGCCGGCGCCCTTCGCGGACGGAATAAGTTTGGGCGAGGCATTGCTGATTCCCACGCGGCTTTACGTGAAGAGCGCGCTGGCAGCGATTGCGCGAGGCGGCGTGAAGGGGCTCGCGCATATCACAGGCAGCGGTATTACCGGCAATCTGCCGCGTGTGCTGCCGGCCGGGCTCGATGCCGAATTGGATTTGACCGCCTGGACGATGCCGCCCGTTTTCGGCTGGCTGGCGCGCGAAGCAGGTTTGCCGGGCAACGAAATGCTGGGCACCTTCAATTGCGGTCTGGGCCTGATCGTGGTCGCGGAAAAGGGAAGCGCTGCGGGCGTGATAGCCGCATTTGAGGCTGCCGGCGAGCGCGCGTTTCGTGTTGGCGCACTCGTTCCCGCGAGCGGCGCCCAGCCTGAAGTCCGCTACCGCGGAAGCCTGCTCTGATGACTGCGCCCCGGCTGAAAGTCGCTGTGCTCATTTCCGGGCGCGGCAGCAATTTGAAGGCGCTGATCGAAGCGTGTGCGGATCCCGGCTACCCGGCGCAAATCATGCTGGTGATTTCCAATGCCGCGGATGCGGGCGGCCTGGTTTTTGCGAAAGACGCCGGCATTCCGACGGCGATTGTGGAGCACAAGCATTTCCCTTCGCGCGACGCCTTCGATGTGGCGATGCAGACGCATTTGGATCAAGCGGGTGCCGAACTGATCTGCCTCGCGGGCTTCATGCGCATATTAAGTGACGGTTTCGTGCGCCACTGGGAAGGGCGGATGATCAACATCCATCCCTCGCTGCTGCCGGCCTTCAAGGGTACGTGCGTGCATGAGCGGGCCATCGCGGCGGGCGTGCGCATCTCCGGCTGCACGGTCCATTATGTGGTTCCCGAATTGGATTCGGGACCGGCCATCGCGCAAGCCGCCGTTCCGGTGAATCCCGATGACACACCTGACACGCTGGCCGCACGCGTCCTCAAAGAGGAGCATCGTCTTTATCCCGAAGCGCTGAAACTGGTGGCGGAAGGAAAAGTGCGACTCCAGGACGGACGCGCGCAATTCGCCCCGTTCTAGAAACGCGCCTTGGCGGATACCCGGCCTCGTATCAGCCGGTGATTTCGAGATCGCTGAAGAAGAAGCGGATCTCATTGGCCGCCGTCTCCGGCGCGTCGGAGCCGTGCACCGAATTGGCCTCGATGTTCTCGGCGAAATCCTTGCGGATGGTTCCCGGCGCCGCCTTGGTGGGATCGGTGGCCCCCATCACTTCGCGGTTCTTCAGGACGGCGCCTTCGCCCTCCAGCACCTGGACCACGACCGGGCCCGAGGTCATGAAGGTGACCAGCCCGTTGAAGAACGGCCGCGCCTTGTGCACGGCGTAAAACGCCTCGGCCGCATCACGCGAAAGCCGCATCCGCTTCTGGGCTACGACCCGAAGGCCGGCCTTCTCGAACCGGTCGACGATGGCACCGGTAAGGTTGCGCCGTGTTGCATCCGGCTTGATGATGGAAAGCGTGCGCTCGACGGCCATGACCCACTCCTGTTGAATTGCGCGCCTTATAGCGGCGGGGTCGCGCGGACCGCAAGCTTTGCGTCGCGCGGCGCTTTTGCCTATGACCGGGGAGCCGAAAGCAGCTTCAAAGGTTCACCCCAATGTCACAACTCAACCTTTCCGTCGCCATCGGGGACTATGACCGCAACCGGCCGCTGATCGATGGGGCCGTCCGAATCGACGGCGTCGATCCCGTATTCATGAAGCTGGTGCCGGAGGAGATATTCTTCCGCGCCTTCCGGACCCAGGATTTCGATATTTGCGAGCTGTCGCTGTCGAGCTTCACGCTGAAGACAGCGCTGGGCCAATGCCCCTATGTCGGCATTCCGGCCTTCGTGTCGCGCTGTTTCCGTCACACGTCGATTTTCGTGCGCACCGACCGCATCAAAAAGCCGGAGGATTTGAAGGGCAAGCGCGTCGGCGTGCCGGAATGGCAGCTGACCGCGAATGTCTGGGCACGTGCCATCCTGGAAGATGATTTCGGCATCAAACCGTCCGATATGAAATGGGTCCGCGGAGGGATTTCGGATGCGGCGCGGCCCGAGAAGATTACGGTCAATCTTCCACCCGACATCCATATCGAAGACGCGCCCGAGGGCACGACCATTTCCGAACTTCTGTTGAAGGGTGAGATCGACGGCTTCATCGCGCCGCGCGCCCCGGCGGTGACCGCACCGAACATAGGCTGGCTGTTCCCCGATCCCATGGCGGCGGGAAAGGATTATTACAGGCGCACCGGAATTTTCCCGATCATGCATCTGATCGGCGTGCGGCGCACCCTGGTGGAGAAACATCCCTGGCTGCCGGCCGCGGTGCTTAAGGCGTTTGAGCAGTCGAAGAAAATGGCGCTGGAACAATTGAGCGACGTTGCCGCAACCAAGGTGACGCTGCCCTTCGTGGAAGAGCAGTTGGCAGCGGCCCGCGCGCTGATGGGCGAGGATTTCTGGCCCTACGGAGTCGAACCGAACCGCAAAGCGCTGGAGGCATTCCTCAAGCATCACCACAGCCAGGGAATTTCGCCGCGGGTGGTGAAGGTGGAAGAGTTGTTCCACCCCGCAACGCTCGAGTCGTTCAAGATATAGAGCCCGCGGTCACGCCTGATGCTCATCATCGACAATGTCACGGTGCGGATCGGCGGCCGCATCATCCTGGACGGCGCGAGCGCGGCGATTTCCGACGGCCGCAAGGTCGGGTTGATCGGGCGCAATGGCGCAGGCAAAACGACACTGCTGAAGCTGATCCTGGGACAGCGCGAAAGCGAGACCGGCGGCATCGAAATCAGCAAGAGCTGGCGCGTCGGTGCGGTGGCGCAGGAAGCGCCCGCAGGACCGCAGACCTTGATCGAAACGGTGCTGGCTGCGGATTCCGAACGCACGGAATTGCTCGCCGCCGTCGAAAAACAAGACGATCCGCTGAAGCTTGGCGAAGTCCATGCGCGGCTGGACGAGATCGGTGCTTACGCCGCGCCTGCGCGTGCGGCACGGATTCTCGCCGGACTCGGCTTTCCCGAAAGTCAGCAGCACCGGCCCTGTTCGGAATTCTCCGGCGGCTGGCGGATGCGCGTGGCGTTGGCGGCCATCCTCTTCGCCGCGCCCGATCTGTTGCTGCTGGACGAGCCCACCAACTATCTCGACCTCGAAGGCGCGCTGTGGCTGGAAGATTATCTCAAACGTTATCGCGGCACGATCGTGCTGGTCAGCCACGACCGCGATCTTCTGAACCGCGCGGTCGATTCCATCCTGCATCTCGAACATGGCAAGCTCACGCTCTACAGCGGCAATTATGATCGCTTCGTGGAAGCGCGCGAGCAGAAGCGCGCGCTGGACGCCGCGGCGCGTGCGCAACAGGAGGCCGAGCGCAAGCGCATCCAGGCTTTCATCGACCGTTTCCGCGCCAAGGCGTCGAAAGCAAGCCAGGCGCAGAGCCGCATGAAATGGCTGGAGAAGATGAAGCCGGTGACTTTGGTGGTGTCGGACCGGCTCGCCGCCATCACGCTGCCGCAGCCCGAAGCCGTGGCCCCGCCGCTGATTGCGCTCGACCGCGTGTCGGTCGGTTATGCACCGGGCAAGCCGGTGCTGTCGCATCTCTCGCTGCGGATCGATTCCGATGACCGCATTGCGCTTCTCGGGCAGAACGGCAACGGCAAATCCACGCTGGCGAAACTGATGGCGGGACGGCTGAAACCCCTGAGCGGGGAGTTCACCCGTGCCCGCAAACTGGTCACCGGCTATTTCGCGCAGCATCAATTGGACGAATTGGATGCGACTAAGACGGCGCTGGAGACCCTATGGGCCCACCGGCCGCTGTTCGACGAAACCACCGCACGCACACGGCTCGGCGGCTTCGGCTTTTCCGGCGAGAAGGCCGATACGCCGATTACCTCGCTTTCAGGTGGCGAGCGCGCGCGTCTGCTGCTCGCCATTGCGACGCTGGAAAAGCCCAACCTGCTCATTCTCGACGAGCCCACCAACCATCTCGACATCGACGCGCGCGAAGAATTGCTGACCGCGCTCAATGAATATGAAGGGGCGGTTGTGCTCATCAGCCATGACCGCCGCCTGATCGAAGCCTGCGCGGACCGGCTGCTGCTCGTGGCCGAGGGGCGGGTAACGCACTTCGAAGGCGACATGGAGGATTACAAACGCCTGGTGCTGTCGGCGCGGGGCGGCGCAAACGATTCACCAGTGCGCGAGAGCAAAACCCAATCCAAGGCCGACCAGCGGCGCGAAGCGGCCGACCGGCGCATTGCGCTGAAGCCGCTGAAGGATGCGATGGACAAATGGGAGCGCGAAGTGGCGCGGCTGCATGGCGAGATCGAGAAATGCGATGCCGAACTCGCATCCCCCGGCCTGTTCGCGAAAGACCCGGCGAAAGGCGAGAAACTCTCCAAAGCGCGCGCTGAAGCCGCACGCAAACTCGAAGCCGCCGAGGGCTCTTGGATCGAAGCCGCGGAAACCTACGAAGCCGCTCAGGCGCAGACGCCCTGATCCTTCAACATGTGGCGCATGGGTAGGAATTCCAACGGAAGCTCACCTTGGCACACCGGCTCTGCGACGGTTCTTGCTTCTGCCTTTCGATGCTCAATGACGAGCACGACCGCAAGCACGAGATCGAGCGACTTTTCGACTTGCGGCGGCAATTCACGACTCAGCACATCGCGCTCCGCGAGGCCGAGGCGAAGCTGGTGCTCGGCATCGGACGGATTTCTGTGCTGCAGAAAATAGATCGCCCGCACGAGATGAGCGCGCGGGTCGTGGGGAAAGCGATCCACCAACTGGGCGGAGCGCGCGATACCGTCATCCTCGCTTTGGGGAAGTTCGCTTTGCGGAATGAGGACCGCTCCCCGCGCCACATAAAGCGATTGATAATCGGAATAATGCGCGGCAATCAGAGCGAAGGACAGCGCCGCGGCGAGCGTGCCGGCGATGGCAATGCCCCCCGCCAAACGCTCGAAGGCAGGCCGCGGCGAGATTTCGGGCCAGGTTTCGCTCAAGGCAAATCCCATGAGCGCGCCCGCGATTGCCCCGCCGATATGGGCGCCATAATCCACCTGCGTTCCTCCGGCAGCGGTACTCAACGGCAAAAGGGCGGGCAACAGCGACGGCACGAGAAAGCGCAGCGACACTTTGCGCATCTTGCGGCGCAGCTGCCCCGATTCGAAGGTGAAGCTGCAAACGAACGCCGCAGCCAACAAGCCCACGATTGCACCGGACGCGCCGACCGATATGATTTGCGAGGGGTTAAGGGCGAGCGAGCCCGCGGCTCCGCCCAATCCTGCGATGACGAACAGGGCCCCGAACCAGGGCGCGCCGACTAGCCGCTCCAGAATGAGCCCGGCGAACAGCAGCGCCAGCGCGTTTCCGAGATAATGCGAGAGACTGCCGTGCAGCAGCGGCGCGGTGAAGACACGCCACCATTCGCCGGAGTCCAACACCAACGTCTCGTCCAACCCGCCGAACGCGGTGATCGACGCGATATCGGGTGCGCTTCCATGTTCGAAACCGAATGCCACTTCGGCCCAATAAATGAGGCCGAGCCCGGCAATCAGTCCCAACGTCAGAACTGGCCAGCCGCTATTGCGCGGTGCCGCGACCGGCGCGGAGGGCGTTTCGGCTTCGCTGACCAGGAGAATATCCGGCGTGGGTAAAGCCACGGGCGCCGCGGCCACGAGTCTACGCTTCCCAAATGCGGTCGCCGCCTGCATGCGTGCGCTCCCAACGCTGCAGACGGTTTAACGCAGAGGCGGCTTCTCAAGCGTGAATGGTCCCACGCCTTATGCGCGCGTGGTAAAAAAAGAGCTACCGAGCTTCGCAAACGCTCAGGCTTGCTTCTCCCATTTGCCGCTGGGACTCTCTTTCCAGTACGTGACGTCGTGGCCGGCCTCCTTGGCATTGCGCCATGCGGCACGGGCCGCGCTCAACGCCTCCGGATCGCGGCCATCGAACAGCAACACGATGCGCGTGAATTCCCGGATCGACGGGGCCGCCCAATCCGAAGGCACCGCACCGCCGACGAGGAACAGCACCTGCGCGCCGTTGGGATTTTCCTCTTCCGTGGTGAGATAGATGGGCTGGCGCGATTTGTGTCCTTCCGCCGCGGTGCCGTGCGGAAGGAAATTCTGCTCCGAATAGGTCCAGAGATGGGCGTCGAGAGCTTCCATGCGTTCGGCGGAACCCACGTGCAATACCGCCCGCCAATCGCGCTCGCGCGTGCGTTCGAGAAGGCCAGGCAGAACATCCTCCAGCGTATGGCGTTCGAGATGGTAGAAGAGCGTTTCGGACATTCCTCACACCCGCGCCAACTTCCCCTCAAGGGGAGGCGAATTAGTTTTCGTAATTGTCCGCCACCAGCCGGTTCAGCACGCGCACACCCCAGCCGGTGCCCCAGGAGGGCGCCAGCGGCTTCTGTTCGCCATCCTGCCAGGCGACGCCCGCGATATCGAGATGGGCCCAGGGCACCTTGTTGACGAAGCGCTGGAGAATCTGCGCCGCCGTGATCGAGCCCGCATTGGGCCCGCCGATATTCTTCATATCGGCGATCTTCGATTTCACCAGACGATCATAGCCATCGCCCAGCGGCAGGCGCCACACCGGCTCGCCTTCGGCGAGACCAGCTTTGGTCAGCCGCTCCGACAACTCGTCATTGTTGCTGAAAAGTCCCGCATGTTCGGCGCCGAGCGCGACCAGAATCGCGCCCGTCAGCGTCGCGAGGTCGATCATGAAGCGCGGCTTGAAACGCGACTGCGCATACCACAGCACATCCGCCAGCACGAGCCGACCCTCGGCATCTGTGTTCAGGACCTCGATCGTCTGCCCTGACATCGTTTTGACGATATCGTTCGGGCGCTGCGCCTTGCCGTCGGGCATGTTCTCGACAAGCCCGATGAGCCCCACCGCATCGACCTTCGCCTTGCGCTTGGCGAGGGCATGCATGAGTCCCACCACGGCAGCGGCTCCGCCCATGTCACCCTTCATGCCCATCATGGAATTGGCAGGCTTTAGCGACAGGCCGCCCGAATCGAAGGACACGCCCTTGCCGATGAAGGCAAGAGGGGCTTTGTCCTTGCCGGTTCCTTTCGGAGCGCCGTTCCACTGCATCACCACCATGCGGGAATCGAAGGCGCTGCCCTGCCCCACACCCAGAAGCGCGTTCATGCCGAGCTTCTTCATCGCCGGCACGTCGAACACATCGATTTTAACGCCGAGCTTCTTCAACGCCCGCGTACGCGAGGCAAATTCATCCGGGTAAAGAATATTGGCCGGCTCGTTCACAAGATCGCGGGCGAGGAATATCCCCTCACCCACGGCGGCGAGACCGGCCCACGCCTTTTTTGCGGCCGCCGTTTCCGAGGTGAGTACGATTACTTTTTTGACGCTCGGCTTCTCGTCGTCCTTCACCTTGCGGTAGTGATCGAAGCGATAGCTGCGCAGGAAAGCGCCCAAAGCGAGGTGGGCGGCAAGTTCTCCCTCGTTGAGCTTGGCTTTCTTGGGAAGGTCGATAGCGAAGGTTAGGGTCTCCTCGCCCCCAGATAGGAGCCGCCCCAGGATTTCGGCCGCCAGACGCTCTGCCGCAGCCGGACCCAACGCATCCGGCTTGCCGAGGCCCGCCAGGACGATGCGCGACGCCTTCACGCCGGCAGGCGCGAGCAATTCCAGGCTTTGCCCGGTCCGGCCTTTGAAGCGGCTGACAGCCAGCGCGCGCTTGATCGCGCCGCCGGTTGCCTTGTCGGCGTGCACGGCGGCCTCCGTGAGCTCACCACCGTCGAGAACACCCACCACGAGTGCGCCAGGGCCGCTGGCGCCGGGCGTTGCAAAAGAAATGTCCATGAACCGCAATACTCCAAGTCAGGTATCCAATGGCCAGATCAGATACCAGATACCACGGGTGCCGCGTAATTTTTCCGATACCTCTTCCCGGTTTTCTGGTACCTGAATCCCATGCGGAAGCTTTTTTTCTACATCCTGCGCCAGATCGTCGGGCCGTTCCTGCTGTTCACGCTGATCTTGACCCTCGTGGTGTGGATGACCCAGTCGCTGCGCATGCTCGACCTCGTGATCAATCGCGGTCAGTCGGCGGCCATTTTCGCCTATCTCACCATGCTGATTGTGCCGAGCCTGCTCGTCATCATCGCCCCTATCGCCTTCTTCGGGGCAGCGCTCTACGCCCTCAACAAGCTCAACAATGACAGCGAGCTGGTGGTGATGTGGTCGGCCGGAATCAGCCGGCTCCAGCTCGCCCTGCCGGTGCTTGCCGCCTCCGTGCTGGTGATGGCGATCACCTATTCCTGCAGCCTCTATCTGATGCCGCTGGGTCAGCGCACGATGAAGGATAAGGTGTTCGATATCCGTGCCGATATCGGCGCCGCCATCCTGCGCGAGGGCGCCTTCACGACCCCGAGCGAGGGGCTGACCGTTTTTATCCGCGAGCTGGCTCCGAGCGGGGAGATCCGCGGCATCCTGGTCCATGACAACCGCGAGCCGAAACGGCCCGTCACCTATCTCGCCGAATCGGGCGTGCTGGCGCAGACCCAGGAAGGTGCGCGCCTGATTATGCAGAACGGCAACGTCGAACAGGGCGAAGCCGGCGGCGCGCGGCTCTCAGTGTTGAAATTCGAGCGTTACGTGTTCGATCTCGACCAGTATGCGGGACCGCAGCGCGCCTCGGACCGCGATACCAGCGAGCGTTATCTTTCCGAACTCCTTGATCCGCCATTCCCGGCGGGCCAGACGGTTCGGCGCGGCGTCTATCTGGCCGAGGCGCATAACCGGCTTTCGGCACCGCTTTATTGCATCGCCTTCGCGCTCATTGCCCTTGCCGCAACCGCGAAGGGGCGCATGGCGCGGGCAAGCTACGCGCTCAGACTCTCCGGGGCCGCGCTGCTGGGAGCAGCCTTGCGCCTCGTGGGCTACGGCACGCAAGGTCTCGCCGCGCGCAAGCCCGAACTTTCCGTGCTGCTTTATCTCCTTCCGCTTACGGCCAGCGCCATCGCCATCGGGATTCTCAGTGATGTGCCGGTGATTCCCGAAGCTCTCCGCCGGCTCTTCCACCCGGCCGTGGAGCCCGCATGAACTGGTCGCTGACGCTGACGAGCTATCTTGCCAAGCGGTTCTTCTTCGCCGTCCTGATGGTGTTCGCGGCCTTCTCGGCGCTGGCGCTTTCGATCGACCTTGCCGATCTCTTCAGCCGCACCACCGAGCGGGGTATCCCACCCGAAATGGTGATCAGCATGAGCTTGCTGAAGCTTCCCGACGTCGCGCAGAAGCTGTTGCCGTTTGCGGTGCTGTTGGGTGCGGTGTTCGCGTTTTCGCGCCTCTCGCGGAACCATGAGTTGGTGGCGACTCGCGCGGCCGGCATATCGGCTTGGCAATTCCTGACACCGCCTTTGCTTGTGGCCGTCGCCCTCGGCGTGGTGACGATGACGCTGTTCAATCCGATGGCATCGTCGTTCTTGGCACAATATACGCGGCTCGAAGCGCGCTACATCCACGGCCAGGCCTCGCAGCTCGCGGTTTCCTCCACCGGTCTGTGGCTGCGCCAAGGCGATGCCTCGCACCAATCGGTTGTCCACGCGCTTCGGGTGGCCGATCAGGGTGTGCATTTGGAGGAAGTGATCGTGTTCCTCTATCAGGGACTGGATCACTATGCGGGCCGCATCGATGCGGCTTCGGCCGATCTTCAGGAAGGGCGCTGGCATCTCACCAATGCCTGGATCAGCGGCCCCGACGGTCTGCCGCAGCATCGCGGGGTCTACGATCTGCCGACCGAACTCACGCCCGCCCAGATTCAGGAGAGCTTCGCTTCGCCCGATACGATCTCATTCTGGGAATTGCCGCATTTCATCGCCAATGCCGAGGGGGCGGGCTTTTCGGCGCTGCGCCACCGTCTTTATTGGTACTCGCTTCTGTCGTTACCGCTGCTCTTCAGTGCGATGGTGTTCATGGCCGCGAGTTTCTCGCTGCGTTTGGCAAGACTGGGCGGCACACCGCGGCTGATCCTCGCCGCCGTGCTCTCGGGATTCGGAGTCTATTTCCTCGGCGACGTGACCGGCGCGCTGGGCCAATCGGGCATACTTCCGACTCCGCTCGCGGCATTGGCACCCGCAGCCGCGGCGAGCCTTCTCGGCATGACATTGCTTTTCCATGAGGAAGACGGGTGACGCAAAAGAGGGGGAAGCGCCGGGGGATTTTTCGGGAGACTCGCACGGCGGTGACACTTGTCGCCGCGGGTGCGTTGGGCTCCGCCATCGGGCTGGGCGCTGCGAAGGCGCAAACCAGCGAGCCGCCGCGCGTGCTGCTGCAAGGCGACGAGATCACCTATGATTCCAATACCGGCGTGGTCACCGCCGAAGGCCATGTCGAGATTTCCGACGATCAGCGCACGCTGCTTGCGGACAAAGTCACCTATGACGAAAACACCAACACCGTCACGGCCAGCGGCAATGTCAGCCTGCAGGATGCAACCGGAACTGTCGCCTACGCCGATTCCGTCGAACTGACGCAGGATTTGCGCGAAGGCGCTTTGCAGGGTTTCGCTGCGCTGATCGGGCAATCGGGGCGCTTGGCCGCATCCTCCGGCGAGCGGCGCGAAGGTCGCTTCACCATTGCTCACGGCGCCATCTTCACGCCTTGCACCATCTGCAAGGACGATGGCGAACGCATGCCGCTCTGGCAAATCCGCGCCGCGCGCATCGTTCACGACGAGCTGGAAAAGGAAATCTATTTCGAAGATGCAGCCTTCGAGTTCCTCGGCGTGCCGATTCTGTATCTGCCGTATTTCTCCGAAGCCGATCCCACCGTCAAATATAAGAGCGGGTTTCTTCTTCCCGACATCGGCACCATCGGCGCCATCGGAAGCTTCATCAAGATCCCCTATTACATTTCCCTATCGCCTTCCCGCGATCTGACGCTCGATCCGTTCATCACCACGCAAGGCGGAACGGTGTTGCAGACCGAATATCGCGAGCGCTGGGGCGCCGGCGGAATGTGGCTGCAGGGAACGCTCGGCTATGATTCCAGCGCGGCAGGCAAACCTGGCGAGAGCATCTGGATGGGCAGCCTTTTCGGCTCCGGCCGGGTGCCTCTTAATGATGACGGCTGGCGCGCCGGTTTCGATGTCCAGCTCGCCTCGAACAAGACCTATCTCAAGCGCTACGAGCTTTCTAATCTCGACCGCCTCACGAGCAGTCTCTTCACCGACGATGTAGAGGGGCGCAGCCGCGCCGCGATCACCGGCTACTTCTTCCAGAGCTTAAGAGCGACCGACGTCACCGCGCAGATGCCGCTCGCGTTGCCGCTGCTCGAATACACCTACATTCCTGAATACAAAGTGTGGGGTGGACGATTCCGCGCCGATACCAGCGCGCTTTATCTCGATCGCACCCAAGGCACCAACATGCTGCGGGGCTCGCTCGACGCCGATTGGCGCCTTCCCTTCACAACCAATGACGGGCAGCTGATCACCTTCGAGACATTCCTGCGCGGCGATGCCTATTACATCAGCGACACCGCCTTCGACGTGCCGGGCGCGGTGAAGAGCACCGAAACGATCGGACGCATGCTCGGCTACGGCATGGTGGAATGGCGCTATCCTTTCGTCAGCGACATCAACATCCCGAATACGACGCTGGTGGTCGAACCTATCGCCCAGCTGGTCGCAGCCTCGGGCGGCGGAAATCCGGTCGGCCTGCCCAATGAGGACAGCACCGCATTCGAATTCGACATCACCAATCTGTTCAGTGCCAATCCGGCGCCCGGCCTGGACCTTTGGACGGGCGGCCCGCGCTCCAATGTGGGGGTTCGCGCCAGCGTGCTGCTTCCCGGCGGGACGGTCGAGGCCATGCTTGGCGAGCAGTTCCGCTTCACGACCGACTCGTCGCTACCTACAGGGCTGCGTCTGAACGACGACAAATCGGACATTGTCGGCCAGTTCAAGATCGAGTTTCCCAATATTGCCCTGACCCATCAGTTCAATATCGATCCGGACGACGGCACCATCAGGCGCAATGAAGTCTATCTGCGGGCGCGATTCGGCCGTTCGGTGGTCGATCTGAGCTATCTCAAGCTTCCCCAAAGCGCCGCCGACCCAACTTTGGGCGAGCAGGAGCAGATCAATCTGACCACGACGGTCCAGGTTTATCGCAATTGGGGGGTTTTCGGTGAAATCCGGCGGGATCTCGCCAAAAATCAGGAGCTGGAGAGCAGCATCGGGATCACCTATGACGATGAATGCTTTGTCGCATCGCTGGGTTTCCATCGCCGGGACACTGCGACGTTGAACCTGAAGCCTTCGTCGGCAGTGATTTTTCGCCTTGGGCTGAAAACAGGCTATACCGCCCGGTAGCCGGGGGAACCCGCCCCAAACGCTTGAACCGCCGGGTGAAATGCGTAGATTCGCCCCTGGAGGAGCTGGCCGGGGGCGCGCGTCAAAGCGAATGCTTGACGCCGCTTGTAGACACATAGTCGGAGATGATGCCGTGTCATATCGCTTAGATGTGTTTCTGCGAACTCTGTGTTTGGCCGGAGCCGCATTCGCGCCCATGGCAGCCGTGGCCCAGGACGTCGGCGTTCCGCTGCAACCCGGTATCCTGTCCCAGGCAGGGGCGTCGGCCGCCCTGATCAATCCCCAGCCCGGCGCAGAGGAGCTTCCGCCCGCGGAAGCTCCGGCTGAGCCCGCCCCGGCTCCGGCCGCGCCTGCCGCACCGCCCGCGGCTGAGGCACCGCCTGCGGCGGCGCCCGCTTCACCGATCACCGCCGTCGAGCCGAGCGCGGGCAAACCCGGCGAGCGCGTGAACATCATCGCGCCTCAGACTTCCACCGGCGTGGCGGCCATCGTCAATGATTTCGTGATTTCGAATTACGATCTCGACCAGCGCACCGCATTGTTCGTCACGACCTCCGGTGTGCGTCCAACCCGCGACAATCTTGCGCAAATCCGTTCCCAGGTTCTGCGTTCGCTCGAAGACGAAGTGCTCGAACTGCAGGAAGCCAAGAAGCACAAGCTCACGGCCTCCAAGGCGGAAGTCGACAAGGCGCTGCAGAACATTGCCGACGACAACAAGCTCACCGTCGACCAGATACTCGATACAATCACTAAGGCCGGTGTCACCGCGACGACGTTCCGCCAGCAGGTGACCGCGCAATTGATCTGGCAGAAGCTCGTCGCGGCCCGCTACGGCTCGGACGTTACCATTTCCGATTCCCAGGTTGACGAAGCCATGCAGCGCCTGAAACTCGGCTCGGACAAACCGCAATTCCTGGTCGGCGAAATCTTCGTCGCGGTCGACAGACCCGAAGACGAGATGAACATTCGCGCCAGCGCCGAACAGATTTCGCTGCAGATCATGCAGGGCGCCCCGTTCCCGACGGTCGCCGGCCAATTCAGTCAGTCGCCTTCCGCTGCCGATGGCGGCGATATCGGCTGGGTTGTCCAGGGGCAATTGGCCGAGGAACTCGACCATGCCCTCTCCGAGCTGCGGCCCGGACAGACGACCGCACCGATCCGGGCGGAAGGCGGCTTCTATGTGCTGCAACTGCGCGACCGGCGGGAGCCGGTCGGCACCAAGACGACACCGGTCGCGGCCGCGCCAACCGATCCGGATGCGCCCCTGCCGCTTGACCGCCTGTTGATTCCGCTTCCGCCCAATCCCGAAGCGATGCTTCGGGATCGCGCCATGACGCTCGCGAACACGGTGAAGAATCAGGCTCGAAGCTGCGCCGACCTCCCGACCATTGCGAACCAACTACAAGGTACGGTTTACGCGCGGCTCGGCAATGTGAATCCGAAAGATCTCAACCCGGAGCTGCGCGCAGCTCTTGCCAAGACCGGACCGGGCGAAGGTGTGCCGCCCTTCCTTTCACCTGCCGGGGTGGAGATCATCCTTCGCTGCGATCTGGCCCCGCCGAAGCTCGTGGCCTTCGAATTGCCGTCCCGCGAACAGCTCCAGCAGCAGCTTTTCGTGCAGCAAATGGGCATCTATGCGAAGAGCTATTTGCGCGATCTAAGGCGGGACGCCGTTGTCGAAACGCGATGATGGAGGCGCCAAGCTTCCCATCGTCATCAGCCAGGGCGAGCCGGCAGGCATAGGGCCGGAGATCGCCGTCAAGGCATGGGCCGCGCTTTCAGGTGCCATCGAAGGGCGGCCGTTGCGCCTGATCGGCAGCGCCGAGCTGTTTCACAAAGCTGCGGATTTTTCCGATGTCGATGCCACCGGTCTGGACCGCGCGATCATCGATACGCATGCCAAAATTCGCAGCCAGCCGAGCCGCCCCTCCAAAGACGATGCGAATGCCGTGACCGGCGCCATCGAGCGGGGCGTGCGCGCCTGCCAGAACGGCGAAGCGGCGGCCCTCGTCACCGCGCCTATCCATAAGGCTGTGCTGACGCAGGCCGGATTCGGTTTTCCGGGCCACACCGAGTTCCTGGCGGCGCTGACGGCGCGCGAGCGCGCCGTGATGATGCTGGCGTCTTCGGATGCCGACCCGCCTTTGCGCGTCGTGCCGTTCACGATCCATATCCCGCTGAAGGAGGTATTCGCCCGGCTTGATGTGGATGCGATTGTCGCGACCGCGCTCGTGGTGATCGAGGGACTTGCGCGCGATTTCGGCTGCGCTGTCCCGCGGCTGGCAATCGCCGGGCTCAATCCCCACGCGGGCGAGGACGGGACCATGGGCCGGGAGGATGCCGATATCATCGCGCCCGCGGTGGACCGCTTGCGCAAGCAGGGATACAGGGTGTCGGGGCCGCTTCCCGCCGATACGATGTTCCATGAGGACGCTCGCAAAAACTATGATGCTGCGCTTTGCATGTATCACGACCAGGCGCTAATCCCGATCAAGACGATTGCCTTTTGGACCGGCGTCAACGTCACGTTGGGCCTTCCCATCGTGCGGACCTCGCCCGACCACGGGACGGCGTTCGACATCGCCGGCCAAGGCATCGCGAATCCGGCGAGCATGATCGCCGCCATTCGCATGGCCGCCGATATCGCCGCCAGGCGGGGCCTGTGACTCAACATGGCGTGAGCGAAGACGGCCTGCCGCCTTTGCGGGCCGTGATCGCCGCCCATGGCCTGACGCCCAAGCGGAGCCTCGGACAGAATTTCATCTTCGATCTCAATCTGACGCGGCGCATCGCGCGTGAGGCGAAAGTTGCGGAGGCTGCCGTTTATGAGGTCGGGCCCGGCCCGGGCGGGTTGACGCGTGCCTTGCTGGCTGAGGGCGCGGCGCGGGTGATCGCTGTGGAGCGCGATGCGCGTGCCCTGCCGGCGCTCAACGATATTGCCGCCGCCAAACCGGGGCGGCTCGAGGTGGTGCAAGCCGATGCGCTGGAATTGGATGAACGCGCCCTGCTTTCCAACTTGGGCGTGACGCAGCCAGTTCCTGTCGTTGCCAATCTGCCGTTCAATGTCGGGACCGCGATACTGATCAAATGGCTCAGCACCGATTGGCCGCCCTGGTGGCAGAGCCTTACCCTGATGTTCCAGAAGGAAGTGGCGGAACGGATTTGTGCCGAGCCGGGGGACGACGCCTATGGACGCCTATCGGTGCTCGCCTCATGGCGCACGCGCGCGCGTATTCTGTTCGACGTGTCGCGCAGCGCTTTCGTGCCGCCCCCCAATGTGACCTCGGCGGTGATTCGCATCGAGCCTTTGCCGGCGCCGCGCTATGAGGCGGAGCTTGGCGACCTCGAAGCGGTGACCGCCGCGGCCTTCGGTCAGCGGCGCAAGATGTTGCGCGGAAGTCTGAAGTCGCTCACCCAGGATGCCGAAGCGCTGCTCGAAGCGGCCGGTGTGCCAGGCACTGCACGCGCGGAAGAATTGAACCTCGCCCAATTCTGCGCGCTGGCAAGAGCGCTCGCGCGAAAAAGCCAATCTCTGCCTTGATCGCGGCGCAAACCGTCGTAACGAAGCGCAGCGCTTAAATCGCCGGTTGGCGCGGTTCGGGGCGGTGGTTCTTGTCCAGCACCATGAAGCGCGTGTCCGGATCGCATTTGTCCTCTTCGCACGTCATGCCCCAGGCATAGGAATCGTAGTCGAAGAAGAACAGCCGCATTGTCTCTCCCGACACCGATACCAGATCGACACGATAGGCGTCCGGCTTCACTTCCTTGTCGTCGAAGCCCACATGAAACGTGTCATAGGCCTTCTCGAATTCGTCGCCCTGCACCTTCTTGACGTCGATTTTGGTGAAATAGGATTTATTGTCACCCATCTCTTCGGCCGGCTTGTCCATCAGCTGCGAGGGAATGAACACCATCCCGGACGCGTCCGGCATGATCCACACCCAATTCTCGCTGCTCGTCAGCACATGCCCGATCGGCGTGCAGACAACGCGTCCCCATTTGGCAAGCGGCATCGGAAGCTTTGTCACCGCATCCGGAGACGCGGCCGAACAGTCGTGACTTTCGGCGGCTTGGCTTTCAACGGCGCTGGCAGGAACAGACAACCTGAGCGGGGCAACAATCGTCAGCACACTGACCGCAAGCAACCACCGGGGAATCCGCATCGCACAAGCTCCTTAGTCCTGGGTCAGGCGCCTCACGAAGTCCACCAGCCCGATTTGCCTCTGCCGGTTTAAACGCTCGGCTGCAACAATGGCTTCAAGCTGTCCCAAGGCTTTGTCGAGCTCGTCGTTCACGATGACATAGTCATATTCCGACCAGCGGCTGATTTCATTGTTGGCCTCGGCCATTCGGCGCGCCACCACGTCCGGTGGATCCTCGGCGCGGCCCTTCAAGCGGCGCTCGAGTTCAGCACGCGAAGGCGGAAGGATAAATACCCGTACCAAATCGTCTTTTGCCTGTTGGGCCAGCTGCTGGGCGCCCTGCCAATCGATGTCGAACAGCACGTCGCGCCCCTCGGCCAACATGATTTCCACCGCGGCCTTGGGCGTGCCATAGCGGTTGGCAAAGACCGTGGCGTGTTCCAGGAACGCGTCATTCCCCACCATGATCGCAAATTGTTCCGCTGTGACGAAAATGTAATCCTTGCCGTCCACCTCGTTCACCCGCTTGGGACGGGTGGTCACCGAAACCGACATCGCGATTGTGGGATCGCTTGCGAGCAGACGCCGCGAAAGCGTCGTCTTGCCTGCGCCGGACGGCGAGGAAACGACCAGCATCAAACCGCGTCGGGCAATGGACGGAGTCATTCGACGTTCTGGACCTGCTCGCGAAACTGATCGATCACCGCCTTCAACGCGAGCCCGACATGGGTGAGCTGAATGTCCGAAGACTTCGAGCACAGCGTGTTGGCTTCACGATTAAATTCCTGCGCGAGGAAATCGAGCTTGCGCCCCGCCGGGTCCTTGCCGGCGATGAGCGCACGCGCTTCCTGGCAATGGGCGGAAAGGCGGTCGAGTTCTTCGCGCAAATCGGCGCGCGCGGCCAGCAGCGCGACTTCTTGCGCGATGCGATCTTCCGGCAGGTTCGAACCCGCTGCGAGAAGCTCCTTCAATTGCGTCATCATGCGTTCGCGCAACAGGAAAGGCTGCTGGGCAGACAAGGTTCGGGCTTCGCCAGTCAGCCGCTCGATCTCGCCCACCTGCATTAAGAGAACCGCTTCCAGCTTGGTACCTTCTGTCGCGCGCGCGCGCGATAGAAGATCGAACGCATCGGCGAGCGATGTCAGCAGAGCTGCATCGCGCGCCAATCGGGCTTCGTCGTTCAGCGCGGCATTTTCTTCCTGAACCACCACGCCCTTCAGGGCGAGGATCCCATCGACGCGCGCGGGCGGCAAACCAGTCTCCTCCGCGACCCGCTTGGCGATGCGCACGGCATCGGCCAGGGCCGCGGCATCGATGCGAAAGCCGCGGCCGCTGTCCTCGGATGAAACCGTCAAGACGACCTGCAACGAACCGCGCTTGAAGCGCTCGGCGGCCAGCGTGCGCCCGCCCACTTCCAAACCTTCATAACCGACTGGCGCGCGGAACCGGAAGTCGAGCCCGCGGCCATTGACGCTCTTGGCCTCCCAGCGCCAGCGCAATCCGCTATGGGTGCCGCGCGCATCGGCGAATCCGGTCATGCTGATGAGGGGCAAACCCGTCTCCTCGGAATCGAAAGAACGAACTTCGGCACGAACCCAGCGCCAGTGCAAGCGGATTGGGCATGGGTTTACTTTATTCCCTCGCCTGTTCTGCCGGGCAGGCCGGGGGCCAGTCATCAATTTCAAGGATTAGGAATTCGTGCGTGCACGAATTTGTCGTATTACGAAGGGGGGCCCGGTGAAATGATCGGCAGGGCACGCGCCACCAGGCCTCGCGGCGCGGAAAGATGACGCATGACGCTTGACGGCTTCCTGGCCTTTTTGACGCTGGCGGTGGCGATTTACGCGCTGATCTCGCCGGTCGCGAAATTGCGTGCCCTGATAGCTTTGCCGTTTCAAATCCCGCTCGCCATATTGGGATTCATATTGGTTCTCTATTTCGAATTCTTCCCGGCCCTGAAGGAACCTTGTCCGTCGGAACTGGGACGGGCCTGCGAATGGTTGGTTTTCCCGGCCGACCAGTCCTTCACCCCGGCTCAGGCGGCGTTTGTCGTGGTTCTGGTCTGGATGGTGCTGGCACTGGTCGCGCACCTCATGGCGCGGCCGGGAACGCGCTCGCTGACAGCCATGGCCGCGCTGATCGACACCTTGGTTTACGAACAACGATTCGCGGAACTGGTGAAGCTGTTCGAGCCTTATCTGGCAATGGTCAGCCGTGCGGCCCAGCGAAAACTTCCGCTGCAACGCTTGCACGACCGCTTGGCCAAATTCGACGACACGAAAGATCGCCAACGCTCGGCGCGGAAATATCTACGCGCCGCCATGGTTGGACTGGCCTTTATCGTTCCCGCCCAGCGCAAAGCCGAAGAGGCAGGGCTCAATATTGTGCGCGTTCTCTACCGGTCGGCCGATTTCCGGCGCTTCATCACCCAGATGCGGCCCTATTTCGCGCTCAGCCTGCTGCGGCTCGATCTCTTCGCCAAATATGACTTTGCGGACGCCTATTTCGCCGACCTGATCGCAGACACGGGAAGCGTCTTGTACCAAGAGCTCGAGCAGCATCAGAATGCCTCGGGGCTTTATTTCCCGGAAAGCAACCGCCTACTTCATTTTCTTTTCGCCGATGTCCGGGTGGCCGAGGATCTCGCGGTCTACAAACCGGTGGCCGGATATCTTTTCAATATTCTGCGTACGGATGAGTCAGCCGAATATACCACCTATCTGAACAAGCGGTCCGATTCATTCGATGTCGAATGCTGGCAGGATCCGACCTTTGCGGTGATATCCTTCTTCGATCTGATGGTCTCGGCCGCCGCCCATCAGGGCGTGCGCTGGCATATGTGGCTGTATCATTTTCCCTCGATCGTCGCGCGCTTGGAGGAGTTGTACGACTCGTCGGGCCTCACCATCGACACCTCGGACGAATTCCCGACGCGCGCGGCTAGACTCATCTACGAAACGTTCCGTGTGCAGGGCAATTGGATTCGCTTGGTGAAAAACCTGCCCCGCGAGTCACCGCATCGCAGCATCGAGCCCGGGCTGCACGGCGACAACAGCAATATCCCGATGTCTGCCGCGCTCGCGCTCGGAAGCTCCATGGCCATCGTCGCGATGTCGGCACGGATCGGCGACAGTTTTGTCGCCTATCTGCACGAAACGATCATGCGGGACATCAACGATCTCAACCGCGAGGGCGATGAGGGCCGGCTGCGATCGTTTCTGATCCACTCCATCGTCAATGGCGGCCAGCACAATCCCGGACATTGTTATGGAATGCGCCTGAGAAGCCTGCTCGGCAATGCCGACCATTTCTTGCGGCAGGAGCTCGAGGATTATGAGGCCGCTTTGGAAGCCGCATATCCCGGAATCGCTCTGGGCTCATGAGTTCCGTCAGCGGCTGGGGGCGGCGGCCTGATCCTTTTGCAGCCGGCGCCATTGGGCGACGTTCTTCTCATGATCGGCGATATTTTTGGCAAAGGCGTGCCCGCCGCTGCCGTCGGCAACAAAATAAAGCTCGTCCGTGTCGGCCGGGTTGAGCACTGCGGCAATCGCACTCTTGCCGGGATTGCAGATCGGTGTCGGCGGCAAGCCTTCGATCTGATAGGTGCTGTACGGGTTGGGCGTGGCCAGTTCGCTCTGGCGCAAGGGATGGCCGAGCGGAACCCCCTTGGTCAGGCCGTAAATGATCGTCGGGTCGGATTCCAGCTTCATGCCGTTCTTCAGGCGGTTGATGAAGACGGCCGCGATGCGCGGGCGCTCGGAGGGGATCGCCGTCTCCTTCTCGACAATGGACGCAAGCTTCAACGCGTCCTCCTGACTCATCAGCGGCAAGCCCTCTTTGCGCTTGGGCCAGATTTCCGCGAGCAGTTTCACTTGCGCCTCATGCATGCGGGCGAGGATTTCCGCACGCGTCGTTCCGCGCTCGAAAAGATAGGTCTCCGGCAGGAGGCTCCCCTCAGGCACCACCGTGACGGAGCCGGTCAAAACCGGATCGGCCTGTACCAGCGCCACCGCCGCATCCGAGGTGAGGCCTTCGGCAATGGTGATGCGGTGCTCGACAACCTTGCGCGCAACCAGCATGTCCATGATTTCGGCCTCGCTGGCATTGGCCGGAAACGCATATTCTCCCGCTTTCAGCTGTGCCGACCGCCCCCGCCGGATCACACCGACACGAAACAAGAGCGCGTTCTCGACCATTCCGGCTTGGGCCAGGGTTTGGGCGATCACGCGAAGGCCGCTTCCCGGTTTGACGATGAGTGTCGTTTCGGCGAGCGACGGGCCTGGCTGCACGAAATAACGATCTTCCCACCAGGCCGCTCCCGCGACCGCGGCCGCAGCCAGCGCGACGAAGACGATTAGGGAGAAGAAAAACCGCATGCGGCCTCGCGGCTTTCGATGAACGGTCTATTCCGGCGCCGTGAACACCAAAGATGCGTTGGTACCGCCGAACCCGAAGGAGTTCGAAAGCGCGGCCGAGATGGCCATCTTCTTCGGTTTATGGGGCACAAGGTCGATTTCGGTTTCCACGGAAGGGTTATCGAGATTGAGGGTCGGCGGCGCGATCTGATCGCGGATTGCGAGGGCCGAGAAGATCGCCTCCACCGCGCCGGCGGCGCCCAGCAAATGGCCGATGGCGGATTTGGTCGAGGACATTGCGAGCTTGCCGGCGGAATTGCCGAACAGACGTTCGACCGCGCGCAGCTCGATCTCATCGCCCAAAGGCGTCGAGGTGCCGTGCGCGTTGATATAGTCGATATCGGCCGCCGCCAGGCCGGCGCGCTTCAGCGCCATCTGCATCGCGCGATAGCCGCCATTGCCATCCTCAGCCGGTGCCGTGACGTGATAGGCATCGCCCGACATGCCATAGCCCTTCACTTCCGCATAAATCTTCGCGCCGCGCGCTTTGGCGTGCTCATATTCTTCGAGCATTACAATGCCTGCGCCCGCACCCATGACGAAACCGTCGCGGTCCTTGTCATAGGGCCGCGAGGCCTTCTCCGGCGTATCGTTGAAGGCAGTGGAAAGCGCGCGGCAGGCGACGAAGCCCGCAATCCCAATCCGGCAAATGGCCGATTCGGTGCCGCCCGCGAGCATCACATCGGCGTCGTCGAGCGCAATCATGCGCGCCGCATCGCCGATGGCGTGCGCGCCGGTAGAGCAGGCCGTCACGACGGAATGATTTGGCCCCTTGTAGCCGAAACGAATCGAGACATAGCCTGACGCAAGATTGTTGAGCCGCCCGGGAATGAAGAAGGGCGACAGTTTCCGCGGCCCCTTTTCGTGAACCAGAATGGACGCTTGCTCGATCCCATCGAGCCCGCCGATGCCCGAGCCGATAAGAACGCCGGCGCGGTCCTTCTGTTCTTCGGTTTTCGCCTCATAGCCCGAATCGGTCACCGCCTGCTGGGCAGCGGTGATCGCGTAGATGATGAAATCATCGACCCGGCGCTGATCCTTGGAATCGACCCATTGATCGGGGTTGAACGTGCCGTCCGAACCATCGCCACGCGGCACATCGCAGGCGATGCGGGCGGGAAGATCGTCCACCTTGAAGCGGGTGATCGGCCCGGCGCCCGATTTGCCTTCGAGCAGACGTGACCATGAGGTCTCGACACCGCAGCCGAGCGGCGTAACGAGCCCCAATCCGGTGACGACGACGCGACGCATTGCGCTCATCGGCGCGAGAGCCTCGGCTTGTGCCGCATTGCGATGATTAGCTCTGCGCCTTTTCGATGAATTTCACGGCATCGCCGACGGTGACGATGGATTCCGCGGCATCATCCGGGATTTCAATACCGAATTCTTCTTCAAACGCCATGACCAGCTCTACCGTATCGAGGCTGTCCGCGCCGAGATCTTCAATAAAGCTCGCAGTGTCCGTGACCTTTTCGCCATCGACGTTCAAATGTTCGACCACGATTTTTTTCACGCGCTCAGCGACGTCGCTCATATCTTCTTTGCCTCTTGAATTGCCGTTCTTGTTTTCTCTTACCACGCTTTATTGGCTGAGCACCCCACCTGCGCGCACCGAGCCAAAGCCATGGCTGAAAGGTGGCGCTTGGTATCACAAAGTTTCCGTTCCCGCCAAATATTTGAAAAAGCCTTTCGGACAAAGACCTTAGATCATTGCCATGCCGCCATTGACGTGCAGCGTCTGGCCCGTGACATAGCCTGCTTCCTCGCTTGCGAGATAGACCACGGCACTGCCGATTTCCCGCGAATCGCCGAGTCGTCCGGCCGGAACGCGGGTCAGAATCGCCGTCCGCTGGTCGGCCGTCAGCGCGTCCGTCATGGCGGTCGCAATGAAGCCCGGCGCCACGCAATTGACCGTGATGTTGCGGCTGGCAACTTCGGCGGCCAGCGCCTTGCTCATGCCGATAAGGCCGGCTTTGGCGGCGGCGTAATTCCCCTGCCCCGGATTGCCCGTAACGCCCACAACCGAAGTGATGGTGACGATGCGGCCCCAGCGCTTCTTCATCATGCCGCGGAGGACGGACCGTGACAGCCGGAACGCCGCGGTGAGGTTGACCGCGATGACCTGGTCCCACTCTTCGTCCTTCATGCGCATGAAGAGATTGTCGCGCGTGATGCCAGCATTGTTGATGAGGATGTCGATCGGCGCACCGATCGCGGCTTCGGCTTTTTTCACAAGCTCATCCACGTCCGCGGCATTGCCGAGATTGCACGGCGCCGTGACCGCGTGGTCCCCGAGTTCGGCTTTCAACGCATCGAGGGCCTCGGCGCGTGTGCCCGACAGAACCACGCCCGCACCCTGGCCATGCAGCGCTTTGGCAATGGCTCCGCCTATGCCGCCCGAAGCGCCCGTCACCAGCGCGGTCTTGTTGGTCAGATCGAACATGGTGCCACCTCAGAGCGTTTTCGCGAAGGCTTCGATGTCGGCTGGCGAATCGAGCGTGACGGTCTGAAGATCCTTGTCGATGCGCCTGACCATGCCGGTCAGCACCTTGTTGCCGCCCACCTCTATTGTGCTCGTCACACCGAGCCCGGTGAAAGAAGCCACGCTCTCGCGCCAGCGGACGCGCGCGGTGACCTGCTCGGCCAGAAGCCGCCGGATCGTATCGGGCTCGGACACCTCCGCCGCCGTGACATTCGCCACCACGGGCACGGAGGGTGGCCGGATGGTGATTTCCGCCAGCGCCTCGCGCATGCGCTCACCGGCAGGTTTCAGCAGCGGCGAATGATTGGCCGTGCTGACGGAGAGTGGGATGACGCGCTTGGCGCCTTTGCTCTTGGCGATTTCGCCGGCTCTGTCGACCGCGGCCTTCTCGCCCGAAATCACGATCTGTCCCGGCGCATTGTCGTTGGCGACCACCACGATGCCGGCATCAGCGGCTTCGTTGACCGCGGCTTCCGCCGCCTCGATCTCGATGCCGATCAGGGCCGACATGGTGCCCACGCCCACCGGCGATGCGGCCTGCATCGCGATTCCCCGCAGACGTACAAGGCGGGCCGTATCGGCCAGACTGAACGCGCCGGCCGCGCACAGCGCCGAATATTCACCCAGCGAATGGCCTGCCACTACCCGCGCATGCTTGCCGAGGTCCAAGCCCGCCTCTTTTTGCAGCACGCGGATGATAGCCATTGAGGCCGCCATGATCGCGGGCTGCGCATTCTCGGTGAGGACGAGATCCGATTCGGGACCCTCCCACATGAGCCGCGACAAACGTTGCGAAAGCGCATCGTCCACTTCTTCAAACGCTTCACGCGCCGGCGTAAAGGCTTCGGCTATCGCCTTGCCCATGCCGACCGCCTGGCTGCCCTGACCGGGAAAAATGAATGCTCTCAACACCGCCTCCGTTTGGAGCCCCTTAAATCCAGGCTCAGTCCAGCGCAAGATGCATTGATTGACGGGAGGGCAAAATGGAACTCACAGGCGCAGGCTATTTCTACACACTGGCCCAGGTCGGCATCACGTTTTCGGGCTTCGCGGCCATTCTCATGACGATCCGGCAAATGCGGGGCGTCAGCATGTCGAAATTCCATCTCTGGGTCGCACGATCCTATGTCCAGTCGGGGATGTTCACGGCGATGAATGCCCTGCTCTCGCCGCTTCTGTTCGGGCTCGGCATGCCGGAGCGCATGACCTGGCAGGTCGCGAGCGCCATCATTGCCGTGCAGTCCGTTATCCTCATCGTGCTCGCACCGGGGCAATGGCGGTCGGCGACCGACCGGCCGCTCGAGCGGCGTGTGACGATCCAGATCGGGCTGGGCCTTCTCATCAACATTGCGCTCTTGGGGAATGTCGTGGGGTGGCCGTTCGAACCCATGGGCGGTCTCGTTATGCTGGCAGTATCGTGGAACCTGTTCGCCTTTTTCGCCCAATTTGCGGAATCCCTGCGGTTTTTCTTCGAGGAAGAGATCGAATGAAATCGGCAGAATTTGATGTGGATCAGTGACCGCCGACCAGGCTTGAGACCATAAAACTCA
>DATLVC010000062.1:0-2147 GCA_035577685.1 Micropepsaceae bacterium
TGGGCGGCTGGTCTATGACATAGGCTGGCTGGGCGCGTTGAGCGGTGGCGGCAAGGTCGATGACGGCAAGCCGCATACGGCAGTGCTCACGTTGCGCGAAGGCGCGGCGCAACTGTGGCTCGACGGCAAGGTCATCGCCGAGAGGACAAATTTCACGAAGCAAGACGTGGCCGGTCATGTGTTTAAAGTGGGCCGCGCCGCGCCGGATTTTGCGGGCGATTTCGGCAAGGGCAACATTTCCAGCGTGCGGATTTGGGCCCGGGCTCTGCCGGATGCGGAAGTCCAAATGCTTTTCAAAGACGATGGAGCGGGGGCTAACACATCGGATTTCACCTTCGCCCCTGGGAACGGAAGTCGCCGCCCAACGATTGAGCCAGCGGCTGGCGTGAGCGTGAAGACGGCCTGGGTGCAGCCGCTCGAGCAGTCCGACCATGCGGAACTGGTTGGCAGTTGGAATGAGGAAACGCTCCAGAAAGGCCGGGAGATTTACTCGGCTCTGTGCGTTGTCTGCCACGGCACGAAGGAGCAGCAGGGCTCCCTGCCGACCGCCTTGCGGTTCGCCGAGGGCGTATTCAAGAACGGGTCCGATCCTTACTCGATGTATGTCACCCTGACACGAGGCTCCGGCCAGATGGTTCCGCAAGGCCAATACACCACCGCGCAGAAGTACAGCGTCATTCAATACATTCGCGAGACGTTCATTCGCCCGCACAACCCGAAGCAATTCGTCGAAATCACGCCTGCGTATCTGGCTTCTTTGCCCAAAGGGATGACGCGCGCGGAAGCCGAGAGGGAGGATCGCGAGCCGCCGCCCTATCAAAGAATGGACTTTGGCCCGGCGCTTTTCTGGACGCTGCAAATCGCGCCCGGCAATATCGCCCAAAAAGCCATCGCGATTCGACTCAATGACGGCGAAGGCGGGGTGAGCAAAGGCCGCGCCTGGATGGTTTACGACCACGATACGATGCGGGTGGCCACCGCGACGACGGGTGATTTTGTGGACTGGAAAGGCATCGCTTTCGACGGCAGCCACGGCACGCACGCGAGCCTTACTGGCGACCGGCATTTCGTCAATCCGGTCGGCCCAGGCTGGGCGTCGCCCGATGGAAAATGGGATGACGCGCGTCTTGTCGGTCGCGACAATCTGCGCTATGGCCCGCTGCCCCGGGAGTGGGCACACTACGAGGGCTTGTATTTGCACGGCAGCAAGGCCGTCATCGCCGCGAGCATCAACGGGACGCGCGTGCTCGAATCGCCTGGCTGGCTCGATTACGGCGCGACGCCCGTCTTTACGCGCACGCTGAACGTAGGAGCCGCGAAGAAGCCGCTGCTGGTGCGCATCGCGCCCGATACAGTGAGCGTCGCGTTGTCGGGCGACGGTTCTCTGCACAAAGAGGGCGGCTCCTGGCTTGCGGAGTTGCCTGGTGCGGCGAAGACGCGCTTGTTTATTTCGCGGGCCGACCCAGCCGCGCTCACTGCACTGATGAAGACCTTTACCACACCCTTGGATTTGGAGCCCATCACGCACGGCGGACCGCGGCGTTGGCCGCAGGAAGTCACTACAACTTCAGAATCGGGCAACCCGGAAGACGCCTTCGTCGCCGATACGTTCCCGCTGCCAATCGACAACCCGTGGCAAAGCTGGATGCGACCCACCGGTTTCGATTTCACGCCGGACGGCAAGGCTGCCATGGTGGCGACCTGGAATGGCGATGTTTGGCGCGTGGATGGCCTGAAGGCGGCAGCGCCCGCAGCGTTGCGCTGGCGACGGATCGCAAGCGGCCTTTTCCAGCCGCTTGGCGTGAAGTATCGCGGCAACGAATTGTTCGTGGCCTGTCGCGACCAGATCGTGCGACTGCGCGACTTGAACGGCGACGGCGAAGCAGACTTGATCGAGGACTTCAACAACGATCACCAGGTGACCGAACACTTTCACGAATTTGCCATGGGATTGCAGACCGATGCGGCCGGCAATTTCTATTATGCGAAATCCGGCCGGCACGCGCTCGACGCGGTCGTGCCCCATCACGGCACGCTTCTGCGGGTGAGCGCCGATGGCTCACACACGGATATCCTCGCCACAGGTTTTCGCGCCGCCAATGGCGTCTGCCTGAACGACGACGGCACATTTTTCGTCACCGACCAGG
>DATLVC010000063.1:0-6034 GCA_035577685.1 Micropepsaceae bacterium
ATAGGCCGCCTGTTGTGGCGTGAAATAGGCGGTGTGTTCGAGGCCCGGCGTCTGACCGGGGGCAAAGGAGAATCCCGGAAAGCCCTGCGCCAGTTTGGCGAGATCGCCGAAGGAAATGGCGCGCCGGTTGCCGGATTTCACCTGCGCCTCGCCATCGGCGAGCTGCAAATCGGTGATGTCGGCATCGAGCGCGCGCGCGGCGAGTTCGCGAATCTTCTTAGCAACGGCATCGGCGGCCATCAGCGCCGACGGCCCGGCATTCGCCGTGATGCGGCTCGCAAAAGTGCCCACGCCCATGGCAATCGCCGCCGTGTCGCCAACCGTCACGTGGATGTTCTCCATTGCGACGCCGAGCCGTTCCGCCACGATCTGCTGGAACATCGTCTTGTGCCCCTGGCCCTGCGGCGCCGCGCCCGATTGCACCGCCACGCTGCCATCATCGAGCACGCGCACGGTGACGCCTTCGAACGGCCCGAGCCCCGTGCCTTCGACATAGGAGCCCATGCCAATGCCGATATAACGCCCTTGCGCGCGCGCCTCTTTCTGGCGGCGCGGAAAATCGGCATAGGCGGCGAGCGTAAGTGCGCGATCATGCGCAGCCGGGTAATCGCCGCTGTCATAGACGACCGGCTTGCCGTCTCGAAAAATCAGCCCGACCGCATAGGGCATTTGCCCGGCCTGGATCAGATTGCGGCGGCGGATTTCGGCCGGATCGATACCGAGCTCGCGCGCCGCGCGATCCATCAGTCGCTCCATGGCGAACACCGCCTGCGGCCGCCCGGCGCCGCGCACCGGCGTGGTCGGCACCTTATTGGTGTAGGCAACGGTGACGTCCAATTCATAGGCAGGCAGCACATAGGGCCCCGGCACGGTCGTCGCCGAGATGAAAGGCAACACCACGCCCCAGGGCAGATAGGCGCCGGTGTCGTGCAGCATGGAGCCGCGCACCCCCAGAAGCCTGGCGTTCGAATCCAGCGCGATTTCGATGGACCAATATTGATCGCGCTCCTGCGTGGTGGAGAGGAAATGCTCGCGGCGGTCTTCGATCCATTTCACGGGGCGCCCGAGTTTCAGCGCCGCCGCCGCGACCGCCGCATCCTCACCATAGAAGATCGCCTTGGGGCCGAAGCCGCCGCCGACATCGGGCGCGATGACGCGAATACTGTCCAGATTGCGCTCCAGCAATTGCGACAGCACGCGCTTTTCCAGATGCGGGGTCTGGGTGGACGACCACACCGTCAGCCCGCCATCGCGGCTCACATCCGCAAGCGCACCCCGGCATTCCAGCGCGTGCCCACAGCCGCGATGATGCCAGAGCTCTTCCTTATATATATGGGCGGCGGAACCGAACGCGCCCGCCACATCGCCATACGCGACCTTGAATGCGGCGGCTTTGTTGTCAGGCGCGCCAAGATGGGCGAGCGCCGCGCCCGGTTTCACCGCCTCGCGGCAATCGCACGCCACGGGCAGCGGCTCGTAATCGACCGCCGTAGCCGCGGCGGCATCTTCGGCCAGAGAGCGCGTCTCGGCTACCACGATGGCGATGGCCTCCCCCACATAGCAGACCTCGTTTTGTGCGAGCGCGAACTGGTTGCGGGAAATCTTGGAATAGGGGTTTGGCACCAACATCGGCAGCCGCGTGGTTTGAAGGCCGGCGTTCATGTCGGCAGCGGTGAACACCGCATGCACGCCGGGCAAGGCAAGCGCTGCCGACGCATCCACGCGCACGATCCGCGCATGGGCGTGGCTGGCCCGCACGAAGGCCGCATGCAGCATGCCGCGCAGCCTGATGTCATCGACGAATTCGCCTCGCCCGGTGAGCAGGCGTGCATCCTCGGTCCGCAGCACCCGCGCGCCGATGGATTTCCCGATCACATGCGTCCCCTTCTCTTACCTTGTGAAGTTGAAGCGATTTACCCGCAACGGGAATCCGTTGTACAGGAAAGAAGAAAGCTTTTCCGGTGGGCCGATGACGGTTGACGTGAAAGAAAAGCCGGCGCTGCTGTGCGGCGATGCGGTGGATGTGGATGCGAACGGCCATGCCCATCTGATCGGCGGTCTCTGCGTCGATTGCGGCAATCGCACCTTTCCGCGCGCGCCCGTCTGCTGTGTGTGCATGAGCGAGAAGATCGCGCCCGCCCCCATGCCCCGCGCCGGCACGCTCTATGCGTTCTCGACCGTCCACGTCGCCGCCAAGAAATGGCACAAGCCGATGTGCGTCGGCTATGTCGATCTGCCCAACGGCGCGCGCGTCTTCACCCATCTGCAAGGCGACATCGCCATCGGCGATAATGTGGAAGTCGCGATCGGCACCGTGGGCGAAGACGAAAACGGCCCCATCGCAACATTCGTGTTCAGAAGGAGCGCGCCATGAAGGGCGTTTCGGTGATCGGGGTCGGCATGATCCCGTTCGGCAAATATCCGGACACCAATATCGCCGATCTCGGCTGGCCGGCGGTGAAGGCCGCGATCAAAGACGCCAATATCGACCCTAAGCGCATCGATGCGGTCTATTCCGGCACCGCGCGCGGCGGGGCCATGGTGGGCCAGCGCATCATGGGCCGCGTCGGGCTCGCCGGGCTTCCCATCATCAATGTGGAGAATGCGTGTTCATCGAGTTCGGGCGCGCTGGCGCAGGGCGTGATCGCGATTGCGTCGGGCGCTTACGATGTCGTGCTGGTGATCGGCGTCGAGAAGCTGACCAAATTCGGCGGCGGCACGTTGCCGCTCGACGAAGACGATTGGGAGGTGCGGCTCGGGCTTTCGATGCCCGCGCTCTATGCCATGCGCGCCCAGCGCTATATGCATGACTACGGCGTGAGCGCCGACAAAATCGCCGGCGTCTCGGTGAAGAACCGCGCGAACGGCGCGCTGAATCCGGACGCCCAGATGCAAAAGGAAGTGACGGTGGCCGAGGTGCTGGCCTCGCGCATGATCGCCGATCCCTTCACGCTGCTGCAATGCTGCCCCACCGGCGATGGCGCGGCAGCGATCATTCTCGCCTCCGACAAGGTCGCGCGGCAATTTCGCAGCGATCCGATTGGCGTGCGCGCTTCGCATCTGACCAGCGGCAAATTCATGGCGGGGTTTCGCGACATGACGAGTCCGGAAATCACCGTGCGCGGCGCCAAGGAAACCTTCGAGGAAGCGGGGCTCGGTCCCGAAGACATCGACGTGGCCGAGGTGCATGATGCGTTCTCGATTGCGGAGCTGCTCTATTACGAAGCCTTCGGCTTCTGCCCGCGCGGCGAAGGTGCGGCCTTGCTCGAAAGCGGCGCCACCAAAATCGGCGGGCGCATTCCCATCAACCCGTCGGGCGGCTTGCTGGCGAAGGGCCATCCCGTCGGCGCGACCGGCGCGGCGCAAGTGGTGGAGATCGTGCGGCAGCTTCGCGGAGAGGCGGGACCGCGTCAGGTTGAAGGCGCGCGGATTGGCCTCAGCCACGCCACCGGCGGCGGCATTTCGGGCTTCGACCACGGCGCCTGCTCCATCCATATTTTCCAGCGGTAATAGCCATGGCCGGTGCTGACGCAAAAGACCGGCCGCTCTCGGGCGTGCGCGTTCTCGATCTAACGCAATTTCTCTCCGGTCCCTTTGCGACGCAGATATTCGCCGATCTCGGCGCGGAAATCCTCAAGCTGGAACCGCCGCAGGGCGATCCCATCCGCGCCGTGCCGCCGCATTTCGTCGGCGAGGACAGCGTCTATTACCTCTGCATCAACCGCAACAAACGCTGCGTCGCGGTGGACATGAAAACCGAAGCGGGACGCGATCTGGTGAAGAAGCTCGCGCTCTCTTCAGACATCGTGATGGAGAATTTCCGCCCCGGCGTCTTGGATCGTCTGGGTCTGTCCGCCGAAGCGCTGCGCAAGGAAAAGCCGTCGCTGATTTGGTGTTCGATTTCCGGCTTCGGCCAGGATGGGCCGTACAGCAACAAGCCCGCCTACGACATGATCGTGCAGGCGCTTTCGGGCGGCATGAGTCTCACCGGGGAGTCCGGCGGCGCACCGGTGCGTGCGGGCATTCCCATCGGCGATCTGGCGGCCGGGCTTTATGCCGGCATCGCGACGCTCGCCGCCCTGAACCGGCGGCATCAGACGGGACTCGGCGACACCATCGATATTTCCATGTTGGATTGCCAGGCGGCGATGCTGTGCTATCAGGCCGCCTATTACATGCATTCCGGCAATGTCCCGGGCCGCCAGGGGCGCGGACATGAATCCATTCCCACCTATCGCAGCTTCGAAGCCAAGGACGGCATCCATATCGTCATCACCGCCAACACCGAGCGCATGTGGCAGGGTCTCGCCCGCGCGCTCGGCCATCAGGAATGGCTGAGCGATCCGCGCTTCACCACCAACAAGGAACGGCTCGCCAATCGTCACGCGCTTTGGCCAATGCTGGAAGAAGCCTTCCGTACACGGAACGCCGACGAATGGATTCCCATTCTGGAACGCGAAGAAATCCCCGTCGGCGTGGTGAACACGCTCGACCGCGTGATGACAGACCCCCAGATTCGTCACCGCAACATGGTGCTCGATCTGGAATCGGGCGACGGACGCGCGGCCTCGGTCACCGGCAATCCGATGAAGTTCAAGGACACGCCCCCCGAAGCGCACGCCTATCCCGGTGCGCTCGGCGCCGACTCCGCGGCCGTGCTCAAGGATGTGCTTGACCTCTCACCCGGCGAAATTGCGGAACTCATCCGCAGCAAAACCATTATCGCCAAAGATTTCGCCAGCGATTAGGGAGACCACCATGCAAAAAATCATGCCCTGTCTGTGGTTCGACAACCAGGCCGAGGACGCCGCGAAATTCTATGTCTCGATCTTCAAGAATTCGAAGATCACCAGCGTTTCGCACTATGGCGACACCGGCCCCGGCCCCAAAGGGTCCGTGATGGTGGTGACGTTCCAGCTCAATGGCGAAGATTTCATGGGCCTGAACGGCGGCCCGATCTTCAAATTCACCGAAGCGATCTCGATGGTCGCGCGCTGCGACAGCCAGGCGGAAATCGATACCTATTGGGAGAAACTTTCTGCGGGCGGCCAGCCGGGCGTCTGCGGCTGGCTGAAGGACAAATATGGCCTGTCCTGGCAGATCGTGCCGTCACAGATCGGCGAGTGGATGAAAGCCGGCGGCGCAAAATCGGATCGCGTCATGGCGGCGGTGATGAAAATGACCAAACTCGACATGGCTGCGATGCAACGCGCCTATGATGGGGGGTGAGTATTCTGTCATGCCCGGCGAGCAGCAGCGATAGCTGCGGCTCGGGAATGACAAAATGTGTAATTACTTCCCAACTTCCTTGAACGCCTCGCTCGCGAGGCGGAATGAATCCATGCCTGCCGGAACCCCGGCATAAATCGCGACCTGTAGCAGCACTTCCTTGATCTCGTCCTTTGTCACGCCGTTGGTGAGCGCGCCCTTCACATGCGCCTTCAGCTCATGCGGCCGGTTCAGCGCGGCGATCATCGCCAGATTCAGCATGGAGCGCGTTTTGCGGTCGAGCCCGGGCCGCGCCCAGATGTCGCCCCAGCAATAGCGCGTGACGAGGTCCTGCATCGCCATCATGAAATCATCGGCGCCTGCCATGGCGCGATCGACATGCGCTGCGCCCAAAACCTCGCGCCGAATTTTCATGCCGCCATCGAAGCGTTCCTTGTCGTCCATGTTCTTCTCTCATGCGCTAGGTTGTTTCGGCACAACGCAATCACAGGCACCCTACATGTCATTCCCGCGAAAGCGGGATTCCAATTCTTTGAGATTGGCTGGATGCCCGCCTCCGCGAGCATGACATTCATTCGCTCTACTACTGTTAGACTTCCGTCGTCTTGTTGGCGCCTTGGCGCATGCCGCTGGGTTCGGGAATCGAGGGCTCCTTCCAGCGGTGGATATTGCCCGTGTCGATGCCGAACAAATCGAGCATCCGGCCGATGGAATGATCGATCATCTCGTCCAGCGTCTTGGGCCGCGTGTAAAAGGCCGGCACGATCGGCGCGATGATCGCGCCAATATCCGACAGCGTCACCAT
>DATLVC010000064.1:0-2553 GCA_035577685.1 Micropepsaceae bacterium
AGGCCGACCTCGCGCGTGGGGTCTTTCTCCAGCGGCATGGTGAAATAGCGCTTGTTCTGCATCTGCGGCGCGGCACCTTGCGACCACGCCGATACGCCAGCCATGCCGCTTGCCACGAGCACCGCTGCGATGATGACCGACTTTTTCATGAACTCCTCCGCTGGGCTGTGTTTGAACATTCAAGGGAAGCCTACACTGTTTGCGCGACGCTCTAAAATTTGTGGCGGCGTGCTTAAGGTCAGTATGTCTTGAGATATTCCAGCAGCGCCAGCCGATCCGGCTCGGCGAGTTCGGTGCCCCACAGATGACCGCCGGCGCCCGATCCCACCAGTGTGGTGTCTACCAAACAGTCCTGCCGGTTGCAGTCTGTTTCGACGACGAAACCCAACTT
Source organism: Micropepsaceae bacterium (assembly GCA_035577685.1). Taxonomy (GTDB): domain Bacteria; phylum Pseudomonadota; class Alphaproteobacteria; order Micropepsales; family Micropepsaceae; genus CAIYRG01. The sequence continues at coordinate 392 of DATLVC010000064.1, forward strand.
CGCCGGATCATATGTCCTGTTGCCCAAGGCGAACTGTTTCGGCCGTTGGTCGGGTGGAAGCAGCAGGTCGTACAGCGTCGGCACAGACCCGTTGTGCAAATAGGGCGCCGCCGCCCATATTCCATAGAGCGGCCGCGCCGCATAGGGCCCGTACGGTGCGTTCGAGTCGAGCAAGGTATCGCGCCAATTGACCGCCTGCCGCCGGGCCACGTCTTCCATCTGCTGCTGTTCGCCCAGCGTCACGCCGGCGGCCGCGTAGGCGTTGTGTTTTATGCTGTCGACGACGGCCTGAACAACCGCGGAGAAACGGTAACTGTCGAATGGCGCTCCGGCCTTCACGCCGTTGCAGGCTCCCAGAAACTCAGACTGCTGCATGGTGAAAGACTTCCGGGGCGTGTTCAGGAAACCGATGTCCGAAACCGGGCAGGAGATTCTAAGCGCCGCGGTCGTATCGGTTCCCGTAACGTCGGGACTGAAGCCGCGCAATTTGATGAGGCCGGTGGCGGTCCGCTGTTCGACGCCATATTCGTGGCAATTTGCGCAATTGCTCTGGAATAAGGCTTGCCCCTTGGCCGCCAGTTCCGTGTTGATTGCGCCAAATGCCTGGGGCCAGCGCGGCGGATCGAGCTTGTAGGAAAGCAATTCCAGCGCGTGCAGATTGCGTATGGGAATCGAATTGTCGAACAGGGAATTTTTCGCGTCGGGATCGAGGACCACTGTTGCCCCGGCGCCCAATGTCTCGGAGATGTTGCGCTCCATGACGGTGTTCGTGTTGATCGTCCATTCGAACCAATCGTAATCCTTGAAACCCCAGGCATAGGGTGCGGGGCTTTGATCGGTGGACGGAGCATTCGCCTTCAGCGACCATAGGAAGGGGAATTTGACCGGCGCATCCAGCTTCACCATGTTGCTGAGGTTCACGTTGAAGGAGCCGCTGCCGCTCTTCCGCAACCGCGTCAGCAGAAAATTCCGCGTTCCGTCGAATGCATCCAGGCGCCCGAAACCCGATGTGGGATGCGCCGGATCGCGCCGCTCTTTTGCGGTGCGGATGACATCCACCAGTTCGAGGCGCGCGCTCGCCTCATCCCGGTGCAGCAGCGCTTCGGTTCCGTAATAAACAAGTGTGACGGGACGCACGAACGGCGCAGCGATGCTGTATCGGGCGAAGTCCTGCCGGCCCAGGCGCTTGAGCGTCCGCCACAGTTTTCCAGTGTCGCTCACCGAGGCGAGGAGGCCGTCGATGGCCTCCGAATAGAAGAGTTGCAGATTGAACATATTCGGCGCGCCATCGACGCGCACGATCTTTCCTTGATAGTTCAGTTCGCTCACATGGCAGGCGGCACAAGTGATGCCGACAAATTCCATGCCGAAGGTCGATGCATTCGATGCGCGCGTCAGGCCGACCGGCAATCCATCGGCGCGCATGTGATCGGGCAGAAGGCCATAGCGCGCGAGGTTTTCGGCGAACGGCTTTGTCGAGTTGGGATCGGCAACCTCGACAGCGGTGAAGAGAATCCAGGGCAATATTTCCGCGCCCTGGGACAGGTGATAATAGGTTTCCTTTTCCTGCGCGCTCAGGCCATTGCCGTCACCGGCGAGAGCGTTCTCCTGATCGAAATGCACCTCCATCGTATCATCGAGAACGCCGGCGATGACGGGGATTGCGTAGATGACGGCGCATAAAAGATAGAGCCCTGCCAGGACCGTCAGCGTTCCGAGCAACAATCGCCGCATCATTTAAGATCTCCCCTAAACGAAGCAACCGAGGGCAATTCTCATTCTGTGCAACGGGACATGCGCGCGGCGAGTTGCAGCCGGCGCTCCCGCTCCGCTCGCTATTTTGCGTCCGAAAGCGGTATCTGGATCGTCACGCGATCTTCGTTGCCGACCGTTCTGGTGATGTGACCCTTGCCGGTGAGGTCTTCGGCCAGCTCGATATTGCCCGGCCCGACCTCGATCTTCTTGCCGCCCATCAACTCGATCTCGCCGTGACCACTGATCGTGACCACATATTGGCGGCGCGGGGCAGTGTGCCAATCGGCAACGCGCCCCGGAGGCGCGCGATGAATTTCCGCGCCGGCGTTGGCCATCAGCTTGTAGACATCGTTGCCGCCGGCCGGCGAGAACTTCGCATCGATTTCCTCGGCGCGCGTCTGTCCGTC
>DATLVC010000065.1:0-14581 GCA_035577685.1 Micropepsaceae bacterium
CAAAACTGTTCCCGACATTCGCCGCGTCTCTGCCGATGAATGATATTCCGTCCGCGCTCGAAGAGATGGACCGAGCGATCGGAAAGCTCGGCGCCCGCGGGATTCAGATTGGCACCAACATCCTGGGCCGGCCGCTGGACGATCCGGAATTCTTTCCGGTCTTCGAGCGGATAACGAACCATTACGGCCTGCCCGTGTGGATGCATCCATTACGCCAACAGGGTTTCGCCGATTACCGCAGCGAACAGAAATCGCGCTACGAGATTTGGCAAGTGCTGGGATGGCCTTATGAGACCAGCGCTGCTATGGCGCGCATCGTCTTTTCAGGCCTGTTCGACCGGCTGCCCAATCTGCGCATCATCACCCATCATTGCGGCGGCATGATCCCCTATTTCGCCGGGCGGGCCGAAACGCTGTGGGCGCAATTGGGATCGCGCACCGCCGACGAGGATTACAGCCTGATCCTGAAACGTATGACCAAACCGCTGATGGACTATTTCCGCATGTTCTATGGCGACACAGTGCTGGGCGGGTCGGCTTCGGCGTTGCGCTGCGGGCTCGATTTCTTCGGAGCGGACCGTGTGGTTTTTGCGAGCGACTGCCCCTTCGATCCCGAAGGCGGGGCCATGTTCATTCGCGAAGGCATAAGGTCGGTCGCGGATTTGAAGCTGCCGCCCGATGTTGAGCGCAAGATCTATTACGATAACGCCGCCGCTCTCATGAAACTTGCGCCCGCGTAAATCACGCGTCGGCGGGAACGCGAAAAGTCCGCATGAGAATGGCGAGGCTGGAGTAATAGCCCAGCACGCCGGTCAGTTCGACCACGCGACGGCGGCCGAATTGCGCCACCGCTTTGTCGAACAACGAATCCGGAACGTCGCGCGCTGCAAAAAACGTCGTCGCGAAATCGTAAATCAGCTTCGAGTCCGCATCGTCAAACGCCGGAGGATTGCCAGCGTGCAGCGCCTCGATGACGAATTCGGAAATGCCCGCCTTCGCCGCTTCGCGCGAGTGTACCTTGAACTCGAAATCGCATTTCCAATAGGCCGCCGTGATCAAGACCAGAAGCTCGGACAGCTTCGGCGGAAAGCCGGTGCGATAGCGGCAGAAGGCGCCGAGTGCCTGCGTCAGCGAGGCAAGCTCCGGGCTTTCGAGCAGAAGATGGAACGGCGCGGGCACCACCCCGCCGCGCGGCGCGCCAATCGCATCGAACACGGTTTGTTGTTGGGGCGACAATTCTTCGCGGCTGAATGCATGATAACGGCTATCGCTTGTCATCTCTTCCTAATGCTCATGTGGGTTACTCTGCCAAGGCCGGTTCGAGCTTGCGTTTGGGTTCGGCCTTCATCAGAAGCGCGATGATCGCGGCCAGAAACAGAAAACCGGAAAGCGTGATCAGCGCAATCGTGAAGCTTCCCGTTCGGTCCCGCACCACGCCGATCAACCAGGGGCCGATGCCGCCCACTTGCGCCACGATATTCACGAAAGCGATGCATGCCGCGGCGGCCGCGCCGGTAAAAAACGTTCCCGCAATTGTCCAGAACAGAGGCGATGCCGCAAGCACGGCGCCATTGCCGATGCAGAGAAAGATATAGGCAAGGATAGGATCGCCGACCAGCGCGCTCACCAGCAGGCCTACGCCCGAAACGAGATAACAGGCGGCCATATGGCCCTTGCGGTCGCCGACCCGGTCCGAGCGCCAGCTTACGAAGATCGCGCCGGCGACGCCGAGCAGGGGTGGAACGGACGAAAGAAACCCCACCTGAAGATCGCTGAGCCCGCCAAGCTCCTTGATGATCTGCGGCAGCCACAGGATCAGCCCGTACAGCCCGACCAATCCCGACCCGAACAGCAGGCCCAAACTCCAAACGCGCACATCTTTGATGACTGTCATGAAGCCGGCATTCTGTTCTTGCGGCAGCGCGGCCTTCTCGGCGGCAAGCTTCGCCACCAGCCAGTCGCGCGCCTCTTTGTCGAGCCATGTGGCCTGGCTGGGGCGGTCGGTCAGCCAATAGAGCACCGCAATTGCCAGCACGATCGTCGGCGCGCCTTCCAGCAGGAACATCCATTGCCAGCCGTGAAGCCCGAGAAATTCGTTCATATAGGTGATGATGGCGCCCGCAATGGGACCACCGATGATGGTCGAGCACGAGGTCGCAATGATGTAGCCGGCAATCGCCCGCGCGCGGTAGGCCTCCGGGAACCAGTAGGTGGCATAGAGCGCAGCCGCCGGAAGAAATCCCGCTTCCGCCAAGCCCAGCGCAAAACGCAAACCGTAAAAGCTGGTTGCATCCCAGACGAAGGCGGTGGCGGTGGATATGATGCCCCATGCGAAAAGGATGATGCTCAGCCAAACCCGCGCGCCCAGGCGATGCACCATCAGATTGCTGGGAATCTGCAGCAGCACGTATCCCGCGAAGAAAATGGTGGCGCCGAAACCGTAAACCGTCGCGGAAAAACCGAGGTCCTGATTCATGCGCAAGGCGGCGAAGCCGACATTGACGCGGTCGACATAGTTGAAAAACATCAGGATGAAGAGGATGGGAACCAGCCGCCAATAGACTTTGGCCACGGTTCGTTTTTCTATCGCGCTTTCCAAATCCGTTCCCCGCAAGCTCCCGGTGCTGTTTTTCGGTCAGTGTGCCGCAGCCGGGAACGGGGCACAAGGAAAGCGGGCCGATTTTGCCGGATCGTGAATCTCGAATATAGGAAAGCAATCGCTTTTGCGGCCGGCGCCGAACCCCGGCCGGCTGAACCCAAGGAGCCCCTCATGGCCAAGCTGCGCCATATTGCACTCATCGTCACCGATCCCGAGGCCTCGGCGAAATTCTATGAACAGGCGTTCGATTTGAAGCGTGTGGGCCAGGCGCGCCGCGGCATTTACCTGTCCGACGGGACGGTGAATCTTGCCCTCCTCCGGGTGGAAGGCAACGAGAAGCCCGGCGTCTATCATTTCGGCGCGTGGGTGGACGATCTCGCGGAAGGCGAGAAAAAGGCAACGGACGCCGGGGCTTCCTATCTCGCAGGACGTCCCACGTCGCCGAACTCCTTCTATGAGTGCAAATATCGCGATCCCGATGGCATCGTGTTCGACATCACCCATAATGGCTGGGTGGGCGCGGTGAAGGACGTCGTTCCCGCCCAGGAAAAAGCGGACGCGTGAACCATCGCGGATGAGTAGAACGATGGACGAAATGCGCAATCGCGTGCTGATCATTGGTGCGGGTCCGGTCGGGCTTTGCCTCGCGCTCAAACTCGCCAAAGAAGGTGTGCCGAGCACGATCGTCGAGCAGCTCAAGGACGAGAATTTTCTCGATCAGGTACCGCGTGCTGGGACCAACCATCCGGCGACGCTGGAGATGTATCAAGACATCGGGCTATATCGTAGACTGGAACCGCGCGGGATTATCGCGCCGCTCTTCCATTATTGGGACCGCGCAAAGACCGAGAGAATCGCCGAATTCGATCATGCGGTCTTGAAGGATGACACGGCGTTCCCCTTCGCGTTGCAATGCGAGCGGATCAAGATCGTGGAAGAAGCCCTTGCAATGGCGAAGGCAAATCCGCTGATCGACGTGCGTATGGGGACCGAATTCACCAGTTTCAGCCAGGACGCGGACAGCGTCACGGCCTTTGTCCAGAACGAAGCTGGCGAGCAGGAAGACCTTCACGGCCGCTATATCGTCAGTGCGGAAGGTGCCCGCAGCATCGTGCGCAAGGAATGCGGCATCGCCTTTGAAGGCTTCACCTATTCCGACCGCACGCTGAACATCGAAGTCGCCTATGATTTCAAGCAGCATGGCTACACCGATCGCAATTACATTTCCGATCCGGTCGAATGGTCGAACCTGTTCCACTGGAAAGGCCCGCCGGAACGCTGGCGGGTGCATTTCCCGACCGGTGAAGACGAGGACCCGGACGCATTGATGGCCGAAGACGCCATGCAGGCGCGGATGCAGCGATTCCTGCCGACGGGACGGCCTTTCGAGATCATTGGCAGCAATCTCTACACCGTCCATCAGCGCGTGGCGGAGAAATTCCATATGGGCCATGCGATTCTCGCAGGCGACACCGCCCATGTGAACAGCCCCATCGGCGGCATGGGGCTGAACAGCGGCGTCCATGACGCGTTCAATCTTGCCGACAAACTCGCGCGCATCTGGCGCGGGGAGGATGCCGAACCATTGCTTGCGCTGTATGAACGGCAGCGGCGTCATATCGCCGTGCAGCACACCCAATTGCAGACCATCCGCAACAAGAAACTGCTGCAGGAAAAGGACCCAGCCGTCCGCCAGCGCAATCATGACGAGCTGCGACGGTCGGCCTCCGATCCCAAGCTCGCCCGCGAATTCTTGCTCCGCACCTCGCTCATCGCGAGCGTCCGCGAAGCCGCGGCGATCGCGTAAACGCACATGGAGATTTGAATGGCAAAGTCCGTAGAACGCATTCTGACCGAAACTGCGCCCGTGCCCGTCGGCCATTATTCGCAGGCGGTCTGCCACGGCGACCTTGTTTTTGTGTCCGGCCAATTGCCGGTGACACCGGAAGGCAAAGTCGCCGCCAACAAGAGCTTCGAAGAGCAAGCCCAACTGGCCCTCGCCAATCTCCTGGCCATCGTCAAGGCGGCCGGCAGCAGTCCCGAACGCGTGCTGAAAGTGACAGTCTTTCTCGCGGGCGTGGAATATTGGCCAAAATTCAACGCGCTCTATGCAGAAGCGTTCGGTGACGCAAAACCGGCGCGCTCTGTCGTGCCGGTGCCGGCCTTGCATCATGGCTGCCTGATCGAACTCGAGGCTGTCGCCGCCCGCGGTTAGGCGTAATCTCAAGGCGGCGCAAACCGGGGCAGAGCGATGGACGATTCCGAACGGGCAAAGGGTCTTTCGCTGGACGCCGTGACCGATTGGTGGGAGAGCGAGATCACCGCGATCGCGCCCGGCTCCATCCGCGTCCGGGGCTACGCTATCGAGGACCTGATCGGCCGGATCAGCTTCCCGGCCATGATCTGGTTGGTGATGCGGGGGGAACTTCCGTCGAAGCGCCAGGCCGATCTGTTCGGTGCCATTCTGGTGGCCGGTGTCGACCACGGCCCCCAGGCGCCATCGATTTCCATCGCCCGCATGGCGATCACCTGCGGCATCGGACTGAATGGCGCGATGGCGAGCGCGGTGAATGCGCTGGGCGATGTGCATGGCGGCGCCGGCCAGCAATGCATGGAGCTTCTCGCCGATATAAAGCGGCGCGAGGCGGGCGGCATTGCCCTTGAGGACGCCGTGACTGCCGCACTTGATGCCTTTCGCGCAAGCCATGGCCGTTTCATTCCCGGTTTCGGCCACCGCTTCCATCCCGTCGATCCACGTGCCCAGCGACTTTCCGAATTGATCCGGGAAGCCGCGCAGGAAGGCGTGGTCGATGGGCGCTATCTCTCCATCGGCGAGGCGGTTCAGCAGCGCCTGTCGAAAGGCCGCGCCTCATCCTTGCCGATGAATGTCGACGGCATCACGGCGGTCTTGCTGCTGGAGCTTGGTTTTCCCGCGGAAATGGGGCGCGGCATCTTCATTCTGTCGCGCAGCGTCGGCATTTGCGCCCACGCCTTTGAGCAATCGCAGCGCGGCGAACGCATCAAGGGGCCGACCCCACCACAGTTCGGATTTCGCTATAGCGGCGTGCCGCCGCGTGACGTTCCGGACGACGACGCGTAATGGACGGCACCGACTCCAGGCCGCTGCCGCTGGCAGGACTTCGCGTGCTCGAATTCGGGCACACGATACTCGGCCCCTGCTGCGGCATGGTGCTGGCGGATTTCGGCGCCGAAGTCATCAAGATCGAGCCGCCCGGCGGGGAGCGCACCCGCCGTCTGAAGGGATTCGGCACCGGCTATTTCGCGTTCTTCAACCGCAACAAGAAAAGCGTCACGCTGGACTATAAGTCGGCCGACGGGCTGGCGACCGCGCGCGCGCTGATCGCCAGTGCCGACGTGCTGATCGAAAACATGGCGCCGAACGCGTTGGCCCGGGCCGGTCTCGGTCCGGACGATACGGCCAAGCTGAATCCGCAATTGATCTATTGCTCGTTGAAAGGCTTTCTCGACGGCCCTTACGCGGCCCGCCCGGCGCTGGATGAAATCGTCCAGATGATGAGCGGACTCGCCTACATGACTGGCCCGCCCGGACAGCCGCTGCGCGCAGGCACCTCGATCTCCGATATCATGGGCGGAATTTTCGGCGCACTCGGAATCCTAATTGCGTTGCGCGAACGTGACCGCGGGCATGGCGGTGCCGTGGTCGAAAGCGCGCTGTTCGAGACTGCAGCGTTCCTGATGGGCCAATTCATGGCATCGGCTGCACTGACCGGCAAACCATCGCCGCCGATGCCTGCGCGGGTCAGCGCCTGGGCCGTCTATGAACTGTTCGAAACCGCGGACGCGCAGCGCGTCTTCATCGGCATCACCAGCGATCATCATTGGCAGAGTTTCTGCCGCGAATTTGATCGCCCCGATCTTTTCGCCGATCCTGCACTTGCCACCAACGAGATGCGCGTGGAATCGCGAAAGCGTCTGATTCCCGAACTTGTGACGCTGTTCAAAAACCTGTCCGCGGTCGAGATCGAGCGGCGCTGCTTGGTGGCGTCTCTGCCTTTCGCGCGGATCGCGCAGCCGGAGGATTTGTTCGACGATCCACAACTCAACGCCAATGGCAGTCTCGCCGATACGATCCTTCCGGGCGGCATTGCAACCAAACTGCCGAAGCTTCCCATTCGCATAGGGGGCCATGCCTTCGAGCTGTGCAGCGATCCGCCCGAAGCGGGACAAGACAATCGTGACATTCTGGAAAATCTTCGCAGAGGAAACGAATGACACCCGTCAAAATCGGCATCCTCGATGATTTCCAGAACGTGACCCGCGGGATTGCCGATTGGAGCCGCCTGCCGGCCCATGCCTCGGTGACGGTCTTCAACGAGCATTTCGAAGGCGAAGAATTGATCCGGCGTATTCTTCCCTTCAATGTGCTTGTGATCACGCGCGAACGCACGCCGTTTCCGCGAAGCATGATTGAGCGCCTTCCCAATCTGAAGCTTCTGGTCACTGCGGGCTGGCGCAATCTCGGCATCGATATGGCCGCCTGCCGGGACCACGGCATCCTTGTCTGCGGCACCGAAGCAGGAAGTTCGCCCACGGCGGAGCTTGCCTGGGGCCTTATCCTGGCGGTGGCGCGGCGCATCGCCGAGGAAGACAAAAACCTGCGGGCCGGACGATGGCAATCCAGCATCGGCTTCACGCTGAAGGACAAAACGCTGGGCATACTCGGGCTTGGCCGGCTGGGTGCACAAATGGCGCGCGTGGGTGCTGCCTTTGGCATGGACATCGTTGCCTGGAGCCAGAATCTGACCCCCGAACGGGCCGCGCAATCCGGCGCTGCTCGGGTCGAAAAATCCGAGCTTTTCCGGCAAGCCGACGTGCTGACGATCCATCTTCTGCTGAGCGACCGCACCCGGGGGATCGTGGGCCGCGAGGAAATCGCCCTGATGAAAGACACCGCCATTCTGGTGAACACCGCGCGTGCCGCCATCGTGGATGAGGCGGCTCTCATCGCTGCGCTGACGGCGGGAACAATTGCCGGCGCCGGGCTGGACGTTTACAGCCGCGAACCCGTCCCGCCCGATGCCGCGATCTTGAAAGCGCCCAACACTGTTCTGACCCCGCATCTGGGATATGTTACGCGTGAGACTTACGGGATTTATTTTCCGCAGGCGCTCGAAGATATCGAGGCATGGCTGAAGGGCACCCCCATTCGCGTCATCGCGGATTAGGCCAAGCAATGAGGAGCCTGAATTAGTTCGGGGCGTTATTGGGGGCGAGCACATACGGGAGCTGCCAATGGTGCGTCAGGCGATGGTTTTGCGGTTTCTGTGGGCCTGCATCACATTCGCGATCATCGCCGGGGTTTCGCCTGCCCAAGCCGCTGCCCCTCAGAAGCTGGTCTATTCGGTTCATCACTCGCGCTACGGCACCATCGGAACCTACAGCAATGCGGTGGAGAAAACCGGTGACACCACCACGGTCGTCACCGACGCGCATATCCAGGTTTCCATCCTTGGGGTCGTGCTCTATCGGCAGGACGCGGCGCGCCAGGAACGCTGGAACGGCGGCCGGCTGGTTTCCTTTCACGGCGTGACCACAGTGAACGGCCGGCCTTTTGAGATGACCGGCGCCGCACAAGGCGACCGCTTCGTCTTGATGTCGCCGGAGGGCGATGTCGTCGCGCCGGCCGGGGTGAAAATTGCTAACCCTTGGTCGCCGGACGTGCTGCGCGGCGACACGCTGCTGACGCCCGACCGCGGGCGGGTTGAGAATGTGCAGGTGAAGGGCGGCGAAGACGCCTCCGTGTCGGTCGATGGCCGCACCATGCGTGCCAAGCGCTATGAGATCGACCGGCTCGACGGCAGCAAGCGCTACGAGGTCTGGCTGGACGATCGCGGCACGCCGGTGCAGTTCATCCTCTACAACCCGAACGGCACCGTGACATTCACGCTTACCGGTTGACACGTTCTTATTTCAGATGCGCTTCGCGCCGCCGATACAGTTCGTCATCGGCATAGCCCATGGTTTCGGGTTTGGCGCGCCCCAGCATGACCTGGAAATAGACCGGTTCCAGGCTTTCGTTCTGATAACCGTGAATCACACCCGGCGGACAGGAGATGCATTCCCACGGCCCCAAAGTGCGGATCACGCGATGGCCGTTTTCGTCTTCGACAAAAACCGTGAGATAGCCACGCAGAACGAAGAACACCTCTTCGACTTCATGGGTGTGGGCGGCGTTCCCCTGTCCCGGCGGCACGAACATGATGCTGAGCGTGAAGCCGCGTGCCGGGATCACATTGGGATCGCCATGCTTGCCCGATCCGCCCGCGCCGATGAAACGGTGTTGCGCCCGACGATAGCCCTCGATCTTTGCGTCCTCGAACGCCGCCCAATCGCCGCGCTTTTCGCTGAAGCGGCCGATATGGGTTTGCATGATGTCTTCGAGCGACATCGATTCCAGTTCAGGGGGCTTGGGGTGCCGGGCAATCGCCATCTTGTTCACCTTTCCATTCATTCCGCCGCGCGGGGCTGGCGCGCCTCGCGAATGAGCTGCCAGACATTCGCGGGCGAGAGCGGCAGATCGCGCGGCTCGGCGCCAAGAGACTGAAGCGCCGATGCCACCGCATTCGCAATAACCCCGCCGACGGGAATGATGCCGCCTTCGCCCGCGCCCTTGGCGCCCAACGGATTGATCGGCGACGGTTCCTCTTCCATCAGGAAAACCCGGATGTTCGGAAAATCGCCGGCGCACGGCATCATGTAATCGGCGAAGGAAGTGCTCAATGGCTGGCCGTTGGCGTCATAGGCGAAGCGCTCCAGAAACGTGCCGCCCAGCCCCTGAACCACGGCGCCGAGCACTTGGCCGCGCAAGGTTGCAGGGTTGACGATGCGCCCGACATCTTCCACCGCCACATAATCGAGGATTTCGACTCGGCCGGTGTCGGGATCAACCACGACATGGGCGGCATGGGTCCCATAAGAATAGGTGTGATGATGATTGGCGAAGCTGCCTTCGGCCGAAAGACCGGCGAGATCGGCCAACCGTATTGATTTGCCGCCCGGACCCAAAATCGTTTCATCGTCGATGGTGATGTCGCCCGCCGAACAGCCGAAGCGTTCCGCCGCGCCGACGCGGATGGCTTCGCGCAAGGATTCGGCCGCCACCAGCATTGCGGAGCCGCCCATTACAACGCTGCGGGAGTGATAGGAGCCGTAGCCCTCTGGCAGAAGCGTCGTGGAACCGTGCCGAACCCGCACGCGATCGAAAGACATTTCTAGCGCATCGGCAGCAATCTGCGCGAACACCGTCTCCAACCCCTGGCCAATTGCCGATGACCCGACGCTGACCGTCACCGAACCATCGGCTTCCACATCCATGCGCGCATTTTCTTTCGGACCCGCCGCGCCGCCTTCGATGAAACAGCCGATGCCGATGCCGTGATAGCGGCCGCCGATCAGCTGGCCCTGGACAGCCGATTTTTCCGTCCACCGGAACTCATCGAGACAGCGGTTCAAAGCCGAGGCGTAATTACCACTGTCATATTCGGTGTCCGCTTCATAGGGTGCGATATGCGCGATTCCGTAAGGCATCTTGCTCTTGGTCAGCAGATTGCGGCGGCGAAACTCCACCCGGTCGATCCCGAGATCGCCTGCCACCAGATCGAGCAACCGCTCGCGGAAGAAATCGCTCTCGTAACGCCCCGGCCCGCGATATGTGCCCGACGGCGTCTTGTTGCTGAACTGCACATGCGATTCGATATGGATGTTGGGAATGCGGTACGGCCCCGACATGAATTGCGCGATGTTGCGTGGCGCCACCAGCCCATTGGTCCGGATATAGGCGCCGACATCGCACCAGGCCTGGCCGCGTAGCCCAAGGATCGTGCCATCGCGCGCGCAGGCGATCTCCATTGCGCAATCGGCGTCGCGCGCATGCTGTGTGGCCATCAGATTTTCGCGCCGGTCTTCGGTCCATTTCACCGGCCGTCCCGTGAACCGCGCTGCAAACGGAATCAGGAAATCTTCCGGATAGAACTCACCACGCGCGCCGAAGCCGCCGCCGACATCGTTCTCGATGAGATCGACCGCATCTTCGGCGAGACCGAGCTTTTCCGCGAGCATGCGCCGATTGAAGAAGGCAACTTTCGCTGCGCCATGGACGGTGAGCCGGCCCCTTGCGGCATCCCATTCCGCCAGCAGGCCACGCGGCTCCATGGGGACCGCGGCATGGCGATGGACGCGGAATTTCTCGCGCCGGATATAGGGCGCGGTTTTGAAGACGGCTTCGGCATCGCCGAGAAAAGCGGTGTATTTGACCGCGAGATTGCAGCCATGCGCTTCGAACAGCAGCGCTTTGTTGGCGCAGGATTCGCGGCGGTCGGTAACGGCCGGCAAGGGCTCGATATCGAGCTCGATCATTCGCGCCGCGTCTTCGGCGCACGCGGCACTCTCCGCCAGCACCAATGCGACGGGCTCGCCGACATAGCGGACTTTTTCGGATGCCAGCACCGGCTGCTGAAACGGCACGAGCGACGCCATCGGCTGAAGCCGAATATTTACGGTCGGCACGGGTTTGGGCAGATCGGCGCCGGTGATGACCGCATGCACGCCAGCCATCGCGCACGCCGGCTCTGTGCCGATGGATCGAATCCGCCCATGGGCCACGGGACTGCGCAAGACATAGGCGCAAAGCTGTCCCGCGCGCCTTATGTCGTCGACATATTCGCCCCGCCCGCGCAGGAATCGCAGATCCTCTACGCGTCGAAGCGGGCTGCCGATGAGGCGATTGGTCGTTCTCAATTCGGCGCCTCAACAGCTCATACTTTGCTGACTTCGATCACCGAAGCCGGAAACAAATCCTCAATGCCCAATTTGCGGCTGATCAACCCCTGTTCATAGGCGTAGCGGGCGAGCGTTTCGATCTCCAACGCATTTTCGCGCGCGCCGTAACGCCAGAAATCTTCACCCATCAGGTCCACGGTTTCCTGCGCTTCGGCCACCAGCCAGGGCAGCGTCACCGGCAGCGCGTTGATCTCCTTCACCTCGCGCAGCGCAATGTTCTTCGCCTCCAGGAATGCTTTGAATAGGCTGGCCGGCAGCCATGGATGGCACTCGACGAGATGACGCTTGATGCCGAGCAGATGCATCGGCGGGAAAATGCCGGTCTTCCGGTAATAGGCTTTTTCCACCTCGCGGAAATTGGGGAACAGACGCCCCACATGCGGCGCACCGCGCAGGAAACAGGACGGCGCCCGCGCGCTGTACAGCGCATCCAACTCGCCGGATTCCAGCATGCCGGAAAGCGTCTTGTCCGGCGGAACCGGTTTCAGCTCGATGCCGGGAATGGGCTTCAGCGGCGTGCGTTCCTGCCGCCCCGGTTCTTCGATGCCGCCTTGGCGCCATCTGATGTCCGTTGGCTTCACGCCATATTCGTCCTGCATAATCCCGCGCAGCCAGACGACAGCGGTGATTTGATATTCCGGCAGGCCGATGAGCTTGCCCTTCAGATCGGCCGGTTCCTTGATCCCGCGGTCGGTGCGGATATAGACCGCCGAATGCCGGAACAGCCGCGAGACGAAGGCGGGAATGCCGACATAGGGCGCATTGCCGGAATCGACAGTGCGCAGATAGGAGCTGAAGGACAGCTCCGTCACATCAAATTCCTGATGCTTGAAGGCGCGGTGGAACGCCTCCTCCGGCTCCATCGCCAGATAGGTCAGTGCGCAACCTTCCACGGCCACGCGACCGTCGCGAATGGCGCGGGTGCGGTCATAGTCGCCGCACGCCAAAACAATCGGAATCGATGCGATCATGCCTCGCCCTCTCTGGGTCGGTTGGCACTCTAGTTCCCGATCCCATGGTGGGCCAGCAGCCAAATGGCGAACAGACGCGAGCGGTTGATTTGCCGCCCGCGTCTATCCTTGCCTCATTCCGGGATCATTTCCCCGGAGCCACCGAACTCGGCCGGAAAGTCCTTCAGCTTCGGCAACCCGTCCCGCATCGGCAGAACGGTCTCGGCGTAGTTGATATGGACGCCGGGCGCGAAGCGCAGCGTGGGCAGAGTCGCGCTGAACACGTCGACGAGACCCAAGCCCGGATGATTGGCCATCAAATGGCCGCCGCATTTCGCGCAATATTGCCGTTCGGTCATCGGCGTTTTGACGAAGGTGGCGACATTCTCCGCCCCTTCCGTGATGCGGACCGCGCCCGGCTTCCACAGCGTGAACGCGTTGACCGGCCCGCCGGACCACGATCGGCACGAGCGGCAATGGCAATAGCCCATGCCCTCCGGTTCGCCGGTGGCTTCCATCTGAACGGCGCCGCAGAAGCAGGCGCCTTTATATGTCGTCATGTGATTTCTCCGCGCAAGGATGGGCCGGAACGACCCGGTCCCCCATTCATCCCAAACCGCCCGCGCTGCGGCCAGTTCAGCAAGTGAATCGCCCCCGATACAAAAACTGAACTAGGCGGGCGCCGCCCGCAAGCCTATTTTGCCGGCGTGTTTTTCGCGGGGGTGATCCCATGACGCAAGGCAGCTACAAGCAATTCTGTCCGGTCGCGATGGCGGCGGAAATCCTGTGCACGCGCTGGACCATGGTGCTGGTGCGCGAGCTGATCGCCGGCTCCACGCGATTCAACGATTTGCGGCGCGGCATTCCGCGCATGTCGCCGGCGCTGCTGTCGCAACGGCTGAAGGAACTCGAAGCCGCCGGCATTATTCGCCGCTCGCCGTCGCCCACCGAACCGGGCATCTTCGAATATCAACTGACGGAATCGGGCCGCGAGCTGGAACCGCTGGTGATGGCGTTTGGAATCTGGGGCCAGCGCTGGGTGGAGACGGAACTATCGCTGCAACATCTCGATGTGTCGCTTTTGATGTGGGACATGCGCCGCAGCCTCAACCCGACGCCGATGCCGAAGCGGCGCAGCGTGATCCAATTTCAATATCCCGAGCTGCCGGCGGCGCGGCGGTCCTGGTGGCTGATCGTGGACCCGGAAACCGGCGTGGACCTTTGTTCCGTCGAGCCCGGGTTCGAGGTCGATCTCTATGTCTCGACCGATCTGCGCACCATGACCGCCATCTGGATGGGCTTGGACAATGTGCGCAAGGCGCAAGCCGAGCGGCGGATGATCCTGACCGGCGACCGGCAGCTTGCGTCCGCCATGCAGAGCTGGCTCGGGCTCAGCCCGTTCGCCAAGACGCAGAAGCTGGTCGCCTGACCGGGCGGCGGGCGGGTTCGGGGAGATCACCCCCCCTCCCCCCTTGATTGGCGCAGAAATGGCGGTGCTTTTGGCGGATTGCCTGGGTTTCTGCGCGCGGGGGATGCACGCATTGGGTGCGAATTGCGGTGCATTTGCGGTGCTTTTGGCAGCGCGCGCGCCGCTGCCGGAGTGGTGTTCCACGCGGATGATCTGGCGCGTCTCGCCCTTCAGGCGCCCGATGGCCTCGCCCAGTTTCGCGGCGGCGGCCGCCAATTCCGCTGCGCGTCCGGTATAGGCGACGCATTCGTCTGCGCATTGCATTTGGGTTGCGGCATCGAGCAGAGCCCGCAGCGCCTTGCTGCATGCGGCAAGGTCGCCGAGCAGAATGTGCGCCGTCTCGACGACGGCCTGATCCAGTTTCTCGGCGGCCTCGGCGGCCTTGGTCTTGCGTCCCATGAATCCTCGTTGGCATTCGTTGCCCGAGGATTATACGGCCGAGCAAAGAGGCGTGAGGAAATCGAGTTCGATTAAATGCAAAAGGAATGTACAAGTTGTAGATGAGTAATTTGTGTGAAAAGGAAAAATGAAAGTCCGAAGCTTCCGCATCGTAGGCATTAGATGCTTCGAAGACACGGGGCCCATCACGCTTGGCCCCAAATGCAATATTTTTGTGGGACAGAATAATACGGGGAAATCGACACTTCTCAGAGCGGTAACAGCGTTCCAGGGTTTCCCTTTCGCTTCAGAGGATGTGCGTCCAGGCGCTTCGCTAGCGTTCCATGAAATGGTCATCGAAGAGAT